>NZ_JBHTKJ010000073.1:0-168200 GCF_042675965.1 Virgibacillus byunsanensis
TCGCACCTGCTAAATTACACGACCTATGCTCGGTCGCTCCGGAAGCCTTAGTTGCACTTATGCAGATAAGAAAGATTTATACTTTCTTATCTGCTAAGAAAGGATCCATGAGCCTTCTTCCTTTCCTTTCTGCCATGTTTCAGTAAATGTAACCATATATGTTTCACCTCCTATTTCTTTTACACTGGTTTCTCTTTTAACTTGATAACCGTTAATGACCTCGGAACTTTCACCAATTTTATCAGGAAATGTGTCTATAACTGTTCCTTCTTTAGAAGTAGCAAATTCAACAGCATCTTCCTTTGTAAATGGTGGCATCGGTGGTGAGATCACTTGAAGAATTCCCCATGATACCACATAAATGAGAATAGGAATGAGAATAAATAACTTCATACTTTTTTCTTTTGAAACTCTACTATATATCCATCTATCTATACAAGCATATGTTAATGCCACTACCATACCCATTAGGGCAAAAACCCATTGTTGAAATAATATGCCATTAGCTAACCCGAAAATTCCATGCAATAAAATGAAAAGCCAATTGAGATGTGTAAACCATTTTCGTTGTACATACTCGATAGCGAGCGATACCAGATTACCATAAACTAGAATAATAGCCCCTACATATATTCCATAGAAAAGAGACCAGCCCATCAACTGATTTCCCTGATTATACCCAATTTGCGAGTAACCTGCATATTGAAAAGCTAACCCAATGGAGAAGAGGGCTGTGGTTGCAAAGGTAGTTATTATTTTTCGATAAATAAGACTTGTCATATCACTTCCCACCTTTTCACCCTATCCTAGTTATGCATCAACCCTTGGATCAATACGAAAAAGAGAAATCCAGTAGTACCAATTCCCCCTTATAGATCTCAGTTTTAGTTTATCAGCGAAATTTGGGTATTTATCAGCAAATAATGAGTTTTATCAGCATTTTTAAGCTTTTATCAGCGAATTTTACATATTATCAGCATATGTTACTAGTTTATCAGCAAACACCCGTTTCAGCTCTCTCTCCCATCATAATCTGACAGGTGTGTTACCTGATTATAGTCTCTTACCTGCCATTGATCATCATGAAAATGAATATTGCTTATACAGGCATTAATTAGTTTTGTCTTTCCTGTTCCTATCTCACCCTCCGACAGGTTTGAGAGAATAGAACTTATAACCGCTCCATGTGCAACAAGCAATACTTTACTTTGGCCATATTGTTGATTGATTTTTTGGATCCCTGCCATGACACGTTTGTTCAGCGACCCCATTTTTTCTTCATTTGGATAGACTTTATTTGGATAAACTGACATTCTTTCCTTTAATGTCATCCCCTCCGCATCACCAAAAGAGCGTTCTTTAAAATCTTCCATTTCAATGAGTGGGACATTCAACGATTTGTTTATAATCTGTGCCGTTTGCATGGCACGCTTAAGCGGACTTGTTATGATGATGTCCCAGGTAGAATCTTTGACAAAATCCCTACACTCCTCAGCCTGTTGAATCCCTCTTGTGTTTAATGACGTATTCGTTCTTCCTTGTATTTTCCCTTGGGCGTTCCATTCGGTTTCCCCATGTCTTATCAAACAAATTGTAGTCATATCTATTAACTCCTATAAAATTTTAGTATTTTTTACTTTAACCAAAACAAATAATGAACAATTCCGAACAAAATCCAGATACTACATACTTGCAACAAATAAATATTGAACATATTCTTCTCTAACCATTCATTAAATTTAACCATAAATAGGTAGGTTAAAATGAAAATTATAATTAGAAAAATAATTTGTAAGATTACCCTGATTACTCCCAACTCATGAAAATTAATGCCAAACAGATCCAATAAAAACATACCTGGGGCGGTAATGATTAGATATAAAAAATCTGCATTGATTACAATTAAATAAAACAGAAGAGACGCAACTAGAAAAGATAATATATTCTGAGTAATGATGCGGAACATCTCAGCCCCTCCTTCATGAATATAACTTTTCTTTCATCCAGCCATAACTAAACCCTAGCAGGAATATGACGAGCATACTTAAATAGGCTAACAGCATAATAGTAGTCCCATGATAGACATCTATAAACATTACTGTTAATTCTCTACCTATCCAGATAAATGGAAACATATAATACTGTGAAACTCCTGCCAAGAAAAAGTTTCTACTATTATCGTCCAATAGGATAAATTGCCATATAAAAACCAAAAAAGACAATCCCCAAATACTATTTCCATATAAAAAGCTTGTTATTTTATCTTTATTTAATTTCGCAAACTTAACACCTACCAAATACCAGAAAAGCAGAAAAATAATTTGCGTAAGTACAGGGGTTAACAGGGTTGAGTCAGTTAAATTGGCTAGTAATCCATAAACAAATGGTATTAGTACCAATATTATTTCATTTTTATATTTAGTCATCGTTGTTCTCCTTTTTGTTAGTCAATTACCTTTATGACCTTTGCAGGATTGCCACCGATCACCACATTATCCGGAACATCTTTTGTTACTACAGATCCTGAACCGATAACTACATTATCACCTATATGGATACCAGGATTGATAATCGATCCACCGCCAATCCAAACATTATTACCAATGGTGACAGGCTTTCCATACTCTTTCCCTGAAATTCGTTCTTGTGGATCTATCGGATGCGTTGCAGCATATATATGTACTCCTGGTGCGATAAAACAGTTGTCTCCAATTCTCACTTCACAAACATCTAATATCACACAATTAAAATTACAATAGAAATTTTCACCGACATGAATGTTGTAGCCATAATCACACTGGAAACTAGATTCCACAAGTATACTTTCTCCTGTCGTACCGAATAATTCTTTTAAAAGTTCGGTGCGCTTGGACAGATCTGTTTCATATTCATGACTAGTTAACGTAGCTAGTATATTTCGTACTATATTACGTTCTTCCTCTAATTGTGCATCGGCAGGACTATACAGCTCACCACTTATCATTTTTTCTTTTTCTGTTTTCATGATTAAACTCCTTTAAGCTTTTATGTACATTATTTTAAGATATTCCAGGTTTGTTGATCGATTCTTTGCCCTGTTGATCGATTTACCACTCTGTTGATCGATAATGGGCTTTTCTTGATCGGTTTCCCACTGTTCTTGATCAATTTTTTGACCTATTGATCGATTCTTTGCCCTGTTGATCGATTTCCTACTGTTCTTGATCAATTTTTTAACCTATCGATCGAATCCTTCGCTGTTGATCGAACTCACACGCCGTCAATCGACGTTGCACGCTCCAACAATTTGTATGAATGCGTTATTGAATAGTAGTTCCTATATGACACATCCTACTACAAAAGGAGGGCAATAGGGTGCGAAATTTACTATTTTCAATTACTGCAGCTATTTTACTGGTTTCTGTTACTATAATATCGACCATTCAACATGAATCTTATGCTGAACAAGGTGTTCCTTCCTATGCAAAATGGGGCAAGCTTGCTACGGAAGAAACCAAGTCAAAATACCCTGAAGCCGACATAATCGATTACCTACATAGAGGAGTTGAGAAAAAAGAGGATTCTACCATTGAAAAATTCAAGTTGTGGCTTAAAGGAGAGGATAAAGAATTTGGAGTCTTTGTAAACATCGAGTTCCATACAGACACAGAGGAGGTTCTTAGTATTACATTTACGGAGACTTCAAGATAACTCACCAAAGGCTAACATAGCGTCAAGTGGGATAATCTAAGTGAAGTTTATCCCACCCTAACATTATCAGTATCGGAATGTTACTAGTTACGTTGAAACGCACTTTACTTGCTCACGTATAAATTGAATGCATTTTTCAGCGATTAATTCTTTGTCATTATCCAATGTTGCCACATGATAACTATTTTCCATCTGTACAAATGATTTTTGCTCCGATGAAATTCCATTGTAAATTTCAGTGGAGTTCTCAGGTGGTACAACATGATCTACAATTGATGAAAAAATTAGTGCTGGTGCAGTTATGTTTTTTAAATTCCCTCTAACTATTTCCATTAACGATAGGATTTCCCCCATTGCTTTTACTGGGGTTTGGGGGTAGGCAAGTTCTTCTACACCCTCCATTTTAATATCTGATCCGATTCCATCGACAAACCGAATATCCACCGCTTGTAAGTCGTTAAAGTTTTTACCCAGTTCAGGCATACTAGTGGCAGCATTGATCGGCACAATACCAGTGATTTCAGGATGATTCTCTGCCAGATAAAGCGCCAAAGTCCCTCCCATCGATAACCCAACAACAAAAATAGTAGAGCACGATTCTTTTACCTTTTCTAATCCAGCTTCCACATCGGCAATCCAATTCTTATATGTTGCTCTCTCCATATCTTCAGGATGTGTGCCATGCCCTGTGAGTCTTGGGCCCAAAACCGTATAACCTTCCTCAGCAATACGCTTTCCCACATCAAACATACTTTGCGTTGTCCCGGTAAAACCATGACTAATCAGTACTCCTACATCATTTCCAGCAAAATAAAATTCCTCAGCATTCTTCATTACTGGATGGTTTTCATTCATTAGTCATTCTCCTCTCGATTAGTTAAGTAATCTACTTCTTCTTAACGAGCCCTTCTTGTCGTTTCTACTGGTGGCTGTTTGGATTGATGATTAACATGACCTCCATAAATATCACTGACAGGTGTGTAGCTTTCTTCACCTGACACCTTTTTCCCTTTGATTATCTTCATTAGCGTTAAAAACAATACAAATATAATGAAACCACTGAAAATATAATCCATACTTCCCTCCTTGTTAATCAAACAATATAGCTTGTAATTTTTCCACCGAGTCTGCCTTCAGTGTATAAATAGTATGCGTATCCCGAACACTCATAATTGTCCCGTGATCACCATTTTCTGTGAGCCATAAGTGAAATTCTTTTGAGTCATCGTCACTAGAAATAATACTAATATCAAAATCACCTCGTCTTATATCAACTACCCCATCTTCTTTCTTAGACGAATTTAATGCATCTACAAAATCTCAATTTTTTCTTCACTAGTATAAGAATTATAATCCTCATCAATAACACTACCAAATTCATCAAATTCCGAAACCCTTATTTCTGTAACATCTGATTCGTTGATGTCAAACTGTGAAGTACAGCCAGTTAGGAATAACGAAACTACACACAAAAATAATACCCTTTTAAAAGTATTCACCATGTGTTCCTCCTTCTAGATAACTAAAGAGCCCCCTCTATTTTCTTTTTTTGCCACTTTATTTATGGTAATTCTGAAAAATAGTCAGTAATTAGTAAATACAAGTATTATAGTTTCATAAAGGAATTTCCCTTCCAACAATCACCCGATAGTTTCTGACTCTTCAATAACCTCAAAGTTACCGTTAAACCCTTCTACTTCAATCGAAAATATATCTCCTTGGTCCTCCTCACCACGGTACAATCGCTTCATTTTCATGGTAAACGTACCTGGTGAATAATATCCTTCTGAACGTACCAATCTAGTTTCCTTCGATTCACCGTCATCCTCAAGTTTTTTGTCAATCACGCTGCAATCATTATCATGACATGTGATATCATAATTTTCTTCAAACCATTGTACGAAATCACGCTCATCAGGTGTGTTTGAAGATAAAAAAATGCACACACCTACAATGCCCACAATAAGCAACAATAAAATACTTACATTTCGTTTCATACTGATCTCCCCATTACCTTTCTTTCAATCTATCGGTTTTTAGTTGTAGAATAAAAAATTCCAGTGTCCGCTCATTCACCCAATTCGTACCCCACACATCATCATTTTGGGTCATGGTACCTAGGAGCCAAATTCTTCTTGCTGTTATGAATAGAGGCAAACTCTGTAAATCGTCTTCTGTCAAACTACGTTGTGCTTGATAGCCAGTTAAAAATGCATCCCAACATTCTTTTTCCTTACTGCTGTAATTATTTTTCAAATTCCACCACGATACCGCAACATCATAAGCACGGTAACCCACAGCAGAACAATCAAAATCAAATATTTCGAGTTCTCCATTATGAATATGCATGTTATGATTATGAAAATCTCCATGGCAAAATCCTATTTCTAATTCCTTTGTCGAAAGCTCAGTCTTGACTTCCTCGACAATATCCTTCATCGATTGATCCGCTTCACTTCCTAAATACGTATTAATTAATGGCGATATGTATGACACCGGTTCGTCCAGTAGATGATTGATATCTATATCAAATCCACGTTCATAGTTTAAATGAAACGAGGAAGATTGCTTATGTAATTTCCCAAGTGCGGCCCCAATTGATTTAGAATTTTCTTCATTAATTTGCGGCCGTTCACCTTTTGCATACGAAAACAATACACCATAGCGCAATCCTTCTGGTGCCTCTATTTCAAACAAATAGTCAGCATCATTATTTCTAAAAGGAAAAGAAACGCTAGCTCCTTTTTCATGCAGCTGGGTAATGGCGTTTAACTCAAATAGGATGGCTGATTTATTTCTCCAGCCATGTCGGTATAACCTGAAAATGTAGATGTCATTCTCTGTAGTTATGATATAGGTATCATTTAATCCTCTAGCTAAAAAATCACATTGAACAATCGGAGAAATATTACAATCAACTACTAATTTTTGTATATATGATGCATCAATTAAGGTGTGTTTTATGATTATATTAGGATCCATTATTTCCTCCAAATAAATAATTATGGTTATATCTAGACTTTCGTCATAAAATTCAATTTTCCTTCATTTATTTAAAAATGCCCCCTATCTAACATGACAATCGATATTACTATATGAAAGGGTGCATTACTTTCATGGTAATTATTAATTATACTAATTGAAATACCCTTTTTCCAAATCTTTGGTATTATTGCTAAAGTGAGGTGAAATATAATGAAAGCTATTTTGATCGGATTATTATCGGCTATATTTTTTTCAGTTACATTTATTTTGAATCGGTCTATGGAGTTAGAGGGTGGAAGCTGGGTGTGGAGTGCTTCTTTACGATTTATGTTTATGTTGCCGATGTTATTAATCATTGTCGGCTACAAGCGAAACGTTAAACCGGTTATCACACACCTGAAAAACAACCCGCTTCCATGGCTCATTTGGAGTACGATTGGTTTCGGATTATTTTATGCTCCACTTACATTTGCAACTATTTATGGACCCGGCTGGCTAGTTGCTGCAACGTTTCAGCTAACGATTATTGCAGGATCATTACTTGTTCCATTTTTAAACAAAAAAGTAAAGCAGCGCATACCCGTGCAGGGTGTATTTATTTCCATGATTATTCTAGCTGGTGTATTTGTGATGCAGTTTGAGCACGCATCTTCAGTGCCAATTATGAGTGTGGTTCTGTGCGTTGTACCATTAATTATTTCTGCGTTTGCCTATCCACTTGGTAATCGTAAAATGATGCAAGTTGTTAATGGAGAGTTGAATACATTTCAACGGATACTCGGTATGACCATTGCTTCCATGCCATTTTGGATCTTACTATCCATTTATGGAATTGCCGCTCACGAACTACCAAACTCTCATCAAATACTGCAAACTTTTATTGTTGCTGTTTCGTCAGGTATTATCGCAACCGTATTGTTCTTTTATGCAACAGAACTAGTTAATCATGATAACCAGAAGTTAGCTGGTATAGAAGCTACACAATCAGGAGAAGTCGTATTTGTTTTATTTGGGGAAATTTTACTATTAAGTACACCAATACCTAGCATCATTTCATTTATCGGAATGACGCTAGTTATTATAGGAATGATTCTGCATAGTGTTGTTTCCTCATTAGTAAATCGGAAGAAGTTGGCCGTGTGTCGAAACGTATCCGGAGAATAAACGAAAGCGCAAGTGCCCGTTTTCCTTTACAAAACATTCAACAAGATTGTAAAAAGGTCTTGATATAATTTACTTGCAGGTTTATAATGTCTATCACAGTTAAACAAAAGTCCTTTTGAAAAGGACAACAAGGGGTGAGGACATGGAAAGTAATGTATCAGTCGGTTTATTAGGTTTAGGAGTAGTTGGGTCCGGGGTTATTAAGCTCATTGAAAGTCATCAAGAGGAGCTTGCACATCAACTAGGCTGTAACGTAAATGTGAAGAGTGCCTTAGTGCGTGACCTGGAGAAAGCACGCAATGTTGATATTGGAGATACATACCTCACCACAAATCCCGATGACGTACTTCAAGATCCAGATATTGATGTCATCGTAGAAGTTATGGGTGGAATTGAAGAAGCTCGCCGTCATATATTAAAAGCATTTGAGGCAAAAAAACATATTGTAACTGCCAACAAAGATCTAATTGCTTTACACGGACCTGCACTTCAGGAAGCAGCAAGCCGAAACGGATGTGATTTATTTTACGAAGCAAGTGTTGCTGGTGGTATCCCAATTCTTCGAGGATTAACAGAAGGACTTGTTTCAGACAGAATTCAAAAAATAATGGGAATTGTTAATGGAACAACCAATTATATTTTAACGAAAATGGATTGTGATGGCGTATCTTATGAAAGTGCGCTTCAGGAAGCAAAAGAACTTGGTTTTGCAGAGGCCGATCCCACAGCAGATGTTGGCGGTTTAGATGCAGCACGAAAAATGGCTATTTTGGCCCGACTGGCATTTTACACGAACGTTGATTTAGAAGATGTTGAAGTAAGTGGAATTTCCGATATTCAATTGGAAGATTTACAGTATGGGAAAAAACTTGGCTACATGATGAAGTTAATTGGTTATGCGCAAATTCACGAACATAAATTGGAAGCACATGTGCAGCCCACACTTCTTTCCAGAAATCATCCATTGGCCGGTGTGAAAAATGAGTACAACGCTGTTTACGTATACGGAGATGCTGTAGGAGAAACCATGTTTTATGGGCCAGGAGCTGGTAGTTTACCAACAGCAACTGCGGTTATGTCAGATGTTGTTGCGGTCGTTAAAAATATCAGGTTAGGGGTTAACGGTCGACGTCACATAAAACCCTTGTTCAAAAAAGAGCTAACAACTCCTGATGAATCCTTTGGTAAATTTTATTTCAGGTTACATGTTAAAGATGAAGTTGGTGCTTTTTCAACCATCTCAACTTTGTTTAACAATCTTCATATCAGCTTTGAACGAATTCTGCAAACGCCGTTCATAAAAGAGGAACTTGCAGAGATAGTATTTGTAACCCATCAAACATCTTTGTTGAAATTTGAAGAAGCGCTAGAAAAACTTAAAAGTCTGGACGTTGTAAAAGAAGTAAAAAGTCACTATAGAGTTGAAGGAGATGCAGATCAATGATTTGGCGAGGGTTACTGAAAAAATATCAATCCTACTTACCAGTAACGAAATTAACACCAGAGCTAACGCTTTATGAGGGTAATACACCACTTATTCATTTACAGAAACTATCAAAAGAGTTAGGTATAGAACTTTACGGTAAAGTAGAAGGAGCTAACCCGACAGGTTCATTCAAAGATAGAGGAATGGTCATGGCGGTTGCAAAAGCAGTTGAAGAAGGAAGTAAATCGATTATTTGTGCTTCTACTGGTAATACTTCTGCTTCAGCTGCTGCATACGCAGCAAGAGCTGGATTACGGGCAATCATTGTCATTCCTAAAGGAAAGATAGCTCTGGGTAAACTAGCACAAGCTATGATATATGGTGCGGAGATCGTCGAAATTGATGGCAATTTTGACAATGCCCTGAAAATGGTACAACGAGTAAGTGAAAACGCCCCGGTGACATTAGTCAATTCGGTGAATCCATATCGGCTTGAGGGTCAAAAGACAGCTGCTTTCGAAGTTTGTGATCAGCTAGGTTCAGCTCCGGATATCCTGGCAATTCCCGTTGGAAACGCCGGAAACATCAGTGCATACTGGAAAGGTTTTAAAGAATATAACATAGAAAACAAAACAGGACTTCCTAAGATGTTCGGATTTGAAGCTGAAGGAGCAGCGGCAATTGTGAAAAATAAAGTCTTCCACGAACCGGAAACCATTGCAACAGCAATCCGAATCGGGAACCCTGCAAGCTGGGATCTTGCTACTAGCGCTAGAGATGAATCAGCAGGAATCATTGATTCTGTTACAGATGATGAGATTTTAGAAGCCTATCAACTACTGACACGTAAAGAAGGTATTTTTGCAGAACCAGCATCGTGTGCATCAATTGCTGGTCTCATCAAACAATGCAAAAAAGGTGTCATTGAGCCAGGAAGTAAAGTGGTAGCTGTTCTCACAGGTAATGGATTGAAAGATCCACAAACAGCAATTGACCAATTGAAAGTGGAACCCGTATCACTACCAAACGATGAAGACACTGTTATCAATTATATTGAAGATGTGATGAAGACATGAATATGTTCACCATTACCATTCCGGCTAGTTCAGCAAACATTGGGCCTGGTTTTGATTCAGCAGGCATCGCCTTAAGCAGGTATTTATCTCTACATGTAACAAAACAAGAAACATGGGAATTTGTGCATCACTCAAGCCATCTTCCTTTCGTTTCACATTATGAGGATCACTTTATTTACCATGCAGCTAAACAAATTGCTGAGGTGTACAATCATGTTCTTCCACCATGTAAAGTGGAAGTAGATAGCGAAATTCCATTAGCACGTGGGCTTGGAAGTAGCGCCTCTGCAGTTATCGCTGGTATTGAGCTTGCAAATCAGTTGTGTAGTCTTTCCTTAACACTCGAACAAAAATTGAACCACGCTACTGTACTAGAAGGACATCCTGATAATGCAGCTCCCATCATATTTGGCGGATTTTTAATTACTGCTAATACAGGTGATGGAGAAATAGACTACTTTGAAATGCCACCACTTGATTTGGATGTGGTCCTATATATACCTGATTTTAAAATGAGTACAGAAACAGCTAGAAATTTGCTCCCAGCAAGTTTTTCAAGGAAAAATGCTACAACAGCAAGTGGGATCAGTAATATGATGATAGCTGCCTTTGTGTCAGGAGATTATTTGCTTGCAGGAAGGATGATGGAGAAGGATTTATTCCATGAACCATATCGTGCAGAACTCATCCCAAATTATGATGAAATTAAAGTAGAAGCAAAAAAACTTGGTGCCTATGGAACAGTTATTAGCGGGGCTGGTTCAGCGATGATCTCCTTTGTTCCAAAAGGGCAAGGAAATCAAATAGCAGCGCAAATGAAGGCAATGCTACCACAATATGATATCGCGCCCTTAAAAATTGACCACCACGGACTTCAGGTATCTCATTGCGAAAAGCCATTGAGAATGACTGCAGAATAAGAACAAAAGCTAGAAGCGCCCTTACAGGCTTAGTTCGCCACTTCCTCGAAAAAGTGAAACACTTTTTCTGCGTGCGATGTTTCGCTGTTGAAGTATTCCTTATCCTGTACGTCGGAGCTGGACGTGGCTTAAACAAGTTATTAATTTACCACAGGCTCCTAATCAACAAAATAACTGCTACCCCATTTGGGATAGCAGTTATTTTTGTGAACTTTAGAGAATCACATAAATTACTCGTCTATAACTTTATCCATAAACTCTTGCAAACGATCTTGAAGCTCTATTGTTGCTATATCATATGCTTTCGTATGACCTGCATCTGGTACGATCATAGCTCATTATCTCTACCAGTAGCATCAGCAATTTCTGTTGGAATAAGCTCATCGGCATCCCCGTGAATAAGGAACTATAGCCGTATGTTAAACGCTTTTTCATCTCACATGCTTCCCCTAAATCCTAATTACGCTACTGTATTTCTGCTTCTTCTAATCTACTCATCTCAGCACGATCCTCAGCAGGAGTCGTCCCTTTAATATAAAAAGACAATACAAGAGCAATTATTGATAATGCTGTCGCCACATAAAAAGCGACATTAACACCGTGAATTATTTTATTGGGATCAGCATTCGAACCAGTATCTAATGCAGAAGCTGTCATAACCGTTACCAAAATGGCTGTTCCGATTGATGCAGCAACCTGGCGCATGGTATTATTCATCGCAGTACCGTGTGCGATTAATCTTGTTGGTAATTGATTTAAGCCTGCGGTAGTTGCTGGCATCATCACCATGGATATTCCAAGCATACGAATGGCAAAAACAATAGTAAGATACGTTAATGATGTATCGATTGTTAAATTGGTAAACATGAAGGTTGTTATTGTCATGATCGTTAATCCACCGATAACAAGCCAGCGCGCACCATACCGATCGTAAATTCTACCTGTAAATGGCGACATAACTCCCATCAATAAAGCCCCTGGCATAATCATCATTCCTGATTCCATAGGAGAAAATCCAGCCATGTTTTGCATATAAATAGGAAGAATTGTCTCCGCACCAATTAGTGCCATAAACACGATCATACCAATTGCTGTTGTGATGGTAAATGTTTTATATTTAAAAACACGGAACTCCAAAATAGGTTGTAAAAGTTTAAATTGACGCAATATGAAGGTTAAAAGTGAAATTGTTCCTATTACAAGTGAAAGAACAACAATAGTACTTGACCAGCCATTATCACCTGCACTACTAAACCCATACAATAAACCACCAAACCCTAATGTCGACAATAAAATCGATAGTATATCAACTTTTGGAAAACTTCTAGTCGTTACATTTTTCATAACGTAATATGCAAAAATGATATCAATAATAGCTAACGGGAAAATAATATAAAACATAGCCCGCCATGGATAATGCTCCACAACCCAACCGGAAAGTGTAGGGCCTATTGCAGGAGCAAATGAAATCACTAAACCAACAATTCCCATTGCTGCCCCGCGTTTTTCAATCGGAAAAATTAAAAAGAACACCGTCATCATTAGTGGGAGCATGATACCTGCTCCTGAAGCTTGTACTACTCTACCAGTCATTAGTATAAAGAAGTTCGGAGCAATTGCACATATCAATGTACCAACTGCAAATAGTGACATCGCGGTTATAAGTAGTCTTCTTGTTGTAAATGTTTCAATTAAAAAAGCAGTGATAGGTATCATGATCCCATTCACTAGCATAAATATCGTTGTTAACCATTGGGCTGTATTTTCGGTAAGATTCAAATCTTCCATAATCGGGGGTATTGCGGTTGCCAGCAATGTTTGATTTAAAATAGCTAAGAACGCACCCGAAAGCAAAACAGCTACGATTGGAAATTTATTTATCTGTTGAATATCTGGTTGATCCTGTTTCACTTATAGTCATCCCCTTGAACCTTGCTGTTTAAATCTTTTTAGTTTGACGCTTTCCATAATCTAGAATAGCATTTATTCATAGTGATTACATTATTTTTATTCTACCACAGAAAAAGGGAGATAAATCTTATTAAAAACGTAAATGATATAACCAGTGCTATAGAGGAAGACGTATGGATGATGGATATATTAAAAACTGCACGCGAACTTGATTTACCAGATTGGTGGATCTGTGCAGGGTTTGTACGATCTAAAATATGGGATGTTCTGCATGGATTTGAAAAACGAACTCCTCTACCTGATATTGATGTAGTGTATTTTGATAAAACGAATGGGAATGAGCAAGAGGAAAAGCGATTAGAAAAAGAGCTTTATGATACATTGCCAGGTGTTCGATGGTCACTAAAAAACGAGGCACGAATGCATGTACGAAATAATGTGGAACCCTACACCAGTACAGTAGATGCGATCTCTAAATTCCCTGAAACTGCAACAGCATTAGGTATAAAGCTGAAAAATGATGGTAATCTGATGTTGACTGCGCCTCATGGTGTTGAAGATGTATTACATATGATAGTAAAACCAACACCTTATATCCTGGCCTCAAAAGAACGTCTGCAAATTTTTGAAGAGCGAATTCGTACTAAGAAATGGGATGGCAGGTGGGATAGGGTTCGTTATTTTGAATGGCTGTTTTAGCACAGATTGTTGCTTTTTATCTTCATAATTGCTATATAATGCGACGTAACAGCAACGTCGTGAGTTCCACTCCGGGCAGTCGCTTTACGAAAACAGCCTTTTGAATGGCTAATTCATTCTACAGTTTCAACTGTCCGCTATCAGGGAAAAGTATTGTGAAGTGCTAGTACTGGTAAATAAAGGATGATGTGTTAAACCATTATCAGTTCATAATAAGAATGAAAAACCACTATAATGGAGGGTTTAGCATGCCAAAGAAACGTAATAAGGTCGATCCTGAAGATAGCGCTAGAGTAGCTGAGAAGAATTATGAAGTATCCGATTACAAAGGGAAAACACAAATTGAGCAGGGGTTGGCCGAAACACACTAACAGGTATCCGATGATTATTTTGAGGGAACGATAGATCGAAAATTAAAATAGTGGAACCGGGAGAGCCAACAATAGGTTCTCCCTTTCCTTTTTTTATGTTGCCCATTCCAAGAACTCTATTCGATTACCAAACGGGTCTGAGACGTAAAATCGATTTGCACCTGGGAGCCGTTCATCTACTTTAACTGTTACACTACTTTCATTTAAATATTGCTTTAACTCTTCTATATTTTTCACCCGAATCGCTGGATGAGCTTTTTGAGCAGGAACAAAGGATTCTTCCACACCAATATGTATATGAATGGTTCCTGATTGAAACCACACGCCACCATTTTTAGCCAACTTTTCTGGTTTCTCAACTTCTTCAAAACCTAAAACATCACGATAAAAATTACGAGCAGATTCCTCACTACCAACGGGCGCTGCCAACTGCACATGATCAACTGTTTCGTACAAAAAAGACATCCCAATTCCTCCCTTGATAAGTATAGGTACATTCTAATCGGTTAATCCAATAAAGTATAATACTAATTTTATATCATGAATGTAAAGTTTTACTTATACCTACACAAAAAGACCAGCCTCCATAAGAAGCTGGTCTGCGATTACTTATTGAAAAAATGCGTTAAAATAACGTGTCATTGCTACAGCAAAATCACCACGTTTAACTTCTTTTTCTGGTGAGAACGTTGCTGTAATTGTTGGCTCAAGATCATAAGGTCCTTGATCAACATTGAAATTAGCATTAATAATATTCAAATCTAACGCTAATTGTACATATCCCTTGAATTCTTTGGGAATATCTCCAGCATCATCTACAGGAATACGTTCATCCCTATATTGAACGGTTACATCTCCTTCAACATTTTGCGCCATATCCTCCAACCCTAGGCTTTGAACAAGTGAATACGCAAGTTCGGCTCTAGTGACACTCTGATTCGGTTTAAAGTCGTCATTCGAATCTGCTAACATAACGCCATTCTGTACGTGCTGTTTATCTTTTAATGCTGATCCTTGTTCCAATACAGCAGAAACATAAGCTGATGAACCTTCATCTGGCAAGGACTGGCGAATTCCAGCACCCATAACTAAGTATTTAGCTAATTCGCCGCGCGTTAACTTCATTTCTGGCATAAACTTACCATTTTCATAACCATCAAACAATCGTTCTTTTACCCCCATTTGGATAGCAGAAGATGCTGGATCCTCACTTATATCATCCAATCCAGAATAACCACTTACCTCTGTAAAGGCTAAAGTTCCTTGAACTGTTTCCGGTAAAGCTACACCAAGAGGGTTCTCCTCAGCACCTCTTAAGCCACGGATTTCTGCTGTCCACGTACCTGGTATTGGAGCATTTACGGATACTGTACGATCCCAATATAATGTAAATAACACACTAATACCTGAGCTATACTCCGTACCATCTGGAGCAATCAGAACTAAATTAATGGGATTACCTGTCTCTTCAAGTAATCCTTTACCATCAACCTTTGCTACCACACTCCCCATTCCTTCTGCCACTTCAAAAGAATAACTATTGTCTGAAACTAATGTTAATGGATTATAGTCCACCTCAAAATTTTCACGTGTTGTCGACGAATCGACATTACTATTAAATGTTTGGTTCATATTTAAGGTACTTCCATATTCTTTCGTTGTATCAAAAGCTACATCCACTGCTGCATATGCATTAACATATCCTGCACCAGCTTCCCAGGATTCATAGCCTGGCATATTTGTTGCTGTTTGTTGTAAAATTTCCTTCACCTCTGATGGAGACAATGCTGGATTTGCTTCTAACATTAAGGCTACTATCCCTGCAACGTGTGGTGTAGCCATTGATGTTCCACTCATGGATGTATAATACGGTAAATATGCAGTTTCAATTAACTCTGCATCTTGGTCAATTGCTAATGATGAAACAGGAGCAATTACACGTGTAGAAATAATATCCACACCTGGTGCAGTCACAGCTGGCTCATCTTTCCAAGTCCATGACTCACCGTCTACTTCAAAATCTCCTCCTACACCTTGTGTACCACGGGATGAAAAGTCAGCTAACGTACCATCTTTTTCACCTGCAGCGACAGATATTACCCATGGAGCTTTTGCATATGGATTATGTGTATCTTCTCCAGGACCTGAATTCCCAGCAGCAAACAGTACTGTAATTCCACGGTCAAATGCTTTTTTACTAGCAATATTTACAGGGTCATTCGGGTCAAAATCACCTGATGAACCCCAAGAGTTCGTAATGACACGAATATCGTATTCTGATTGATGTGTGATCGCATAGTCAAATCCACCAACAGCATCTAAAATGAATAACGCTGCACCAGATCCATAGCCGATAAGATCAGCACCTGGAGCGACACCTTCATACTTACCACCAGACATTTCACCAGTACCACCGACTGTACCGGCAACATGCGTTCCATGTCCTGAATTTGAATCCGTATTTGGTACGTCCTCTACATACGTAATTGGCAATAGTTCTGGTGCTAAGCTATTTAAATTTGCGTTAGCCGCTACATTTTGGACTAGGTTTTTGCCAAATTCGTGATCTTGATGCGTACCGTCAACACCACTATCATTCACTACAACACCTACCCCGTCACCTGAAACAGGAAGACCTCCGTTTTCACTTCTCATCTGATCATCCGTACGAACCTTGTTAACACCCGTTAGATCAGTCGAATCTGCGTTCAAATACTTCAGTTCACGATTTAAGTAGACCGAACGGACATTATCACTATCTTTTAGAGCTTCAACTTGTTCTTTTGTTACGATCGTAGCAACCATTGGTAACGAGGTAAGAGAAACTCCTTTCGTAATACCCAGCTCACCTAAGAGATCTAAATTTTCCGTTGTTGGTTCCTCATCACCCTGAAACGTCACAATAACTTGAAATTCAGAATTACCGTTTGCTATTGCGTCTTCTAGTTGTGGATCAATAGCAACCGAGTTTGTTGTAGCGTCGACATTACCTAAGCCATAAAATAAAAGCGAAACGAATAAACCTACCATGAATGTAAATTGGATTAGTTTCTTCACGTAATTCTCCTCCTAATTTAAATAGAATTAACATACAACTCTATTATGAATCAGAGAAGACCCATTTTGAATTGAGCAAAGGTTGTAAAAGCAGTATTTAAAGAACTATCTTATAATCATACAAAAGTAGTAATCAACTACTACTTAAATTCACTTCTCATCTTCCTCTGTTCGTATTTGAGGAATAGGAATAAGTTGATTTTGTACCGCATGAATAATAACTTGTGACCTGCTTTTTACATTTAACTTTTTAAAAATTTTACTTACATGGACTTTTACCGTTTTATCGCTTATAAAAAGTTTTTCTGCGATTTGTTTATTACTTAACCCTTCCAATAAACACATCAGAACATCCTTCTCGCGTTCACTTAATTCACTTGATTGTTCCGATTCGTTTTCATTTTTTTGTTGATGAAAGGATAACAACTTCTTCGTCAGGGAGGGATGAATAACGGATTCCCCGTTTGCTATCGTTCTAATTGCCTCAACAACCTGCTCAGATGGAGAATCTTTTAACAAGTATCCATCTGCACCTATTCTAATCGATGCCAAAAAATATTCATCGTGGCTATACATGGTTAAAATGCATATTTTTATGCCAGGATATTTCTGTTTTAAAATCTCCGTAACTTCAATTCCGTTTCGATTTGGTAAATTGATATCCATGATTACAATATCAGGGTTCAAATCCTTAATTTTAGCTAGTGCATCATTTCCAGAAGTTGCTTCACCTACCACCTTAATATCCTGCTCAAGTTCAATAATATTTTTCAATCCGTCACGTAACACAGCATGGTCATCGACTAACATGACGTTTATCATATACACTCTCCCCTTCGAATCCCATTTTCGGAATGATTATAGAAATCTCTGTTCCTTCTCCTTCATTACTATCAATTTGCAGTGATCCACTAATCTTCTCGATAGACTCATTCATGTTTATTATTCCGAAATGCGAGGTATTCTTTGCTTTAATCATCTCTTGAAATAACGAAAAACCAACACCATAGTCTTTTATTCGTAACAAAATTTGTTCGGCCTGATAACTTAAAAGGACATCAATTTTTGTGGTCTCACTATGTTTGATACTGTTTGTAATACTTTCCTGAAACACTTCGAATAACACTTTTTCCGTCATCGAGCTTAAGGTTTCTTCATCACCTCTTACTTCAAACTTTACTTGAACGTCATAATAGTTACTAATTTCTCCTATTTTCTTTTCAATAGCAGGAATTAAACCAATCCGATCAGTAGGATAAGGTCGAAGCGCATAGATAGATTGGCGAATTTCTTTTAAGCTGATTCGTAGTTTTGAGATGCTTCCAGATATGATATTTAACGTTTCAGCTGGTTTATCTTGAAATTTCCTTTCAGCTGTTTCTAAATTCATTACGGCTCCAGCCAATGATTGTGCAACACCATCATGAATCTCCCTTGCTATACGGTTTCTCTCTTCCAGTAATATCCGTTTTTCCTTTTCTTGAATAAGTGTTCTTGTCTTTAAGATGATTGCTAATTGATTTGCAATTGCTGTAGTCGAGTTAATATCATCTTCTCCAAAGCTTTTAGTCCGACTTCTGGCAACAATAAACATCCCAACGATTTCACCTTCAATTGTAAGTGGAATATACACAAACGACTTTAGGTTAGCTTCAAAATATGCTGAAGCAATTCCTATATCATTTTTACGATTATCATATAAAACAGGTTTACTGACTCTTTCTAATTCAACAATTTCCTCTTTTGACAATGATCTTACATTTTTCACTTCCCCTTGCACATACCGGTTATTCCATTCGGAACCTTCCTTAATCCATAAAGCAGCTGCATCAACTTCAATAAAATCCTGGAAGCTTGTTTTCAGAACTTTTAAGAAATCTTCTGTTGGTACCATAGTATTTAACTCAGAAGTTATGGAAAACAGCGCCTTTAGTCTGTTCTTCTCCCTCCTTAGCCGAAAGATCACAGCACTTAATAGTGAAATTCCTACTAGAGGCGAAAAGAAGAAGAAAAAGGTAAAGACATCAATCTCACCACGATTCTGACTACCAAGTAAAAAAAACATAAATCCATACCCTAAGGAAATAAACCCACTATTTAATTCAGATAATGTTTTTTGTTTCCATGATTGAAATGGGTAGGTTTGTGGGCGCAACCATAATACACTGTCCACAATTAAATTATTTAAAAAGTGAAAAAACAGAAGAAGAATTCCATAATAAATAAATCCATCCATAATAGTGGAATTGAATGAAATTATAGGCTCAACTAGTTGTGTAACCTGTACGGAGATAAAGAAACTTAAAATGAGTTGAGCGGGGTTAAAAAAGATTATTCGAATTGGCCTTCGATTAATTACATTCACCAAAAGAGATACAAAACCATATACGACAATTGTATAACTAAGCCCAAAGATTAAATACAAAGTAAATATAATTGGAAAATTTATCGTTGTATTCCCTTTCCACACGGGAATCGGATAGTAATCGCAAATTGCTAGAAAAACAACAAATAATAGTAATATAATTGGATCCTGGGGGGATTGTAATTGAAATATATGTATTAGAAAAAGGATTAGGCCTATGACTGATACCATAGCCATAAATACTTTTGCATTTGTCTCTTTCCTCTGTCTAAGCTGTTGTGAATTCATTTAATTCACCTCTCTCACACTATATAGTTTATTCTAATCCAAGTTTATGAATACGCCAAATAATTAAACAATTTAAAAGTCTAGACTAGTCGAATGAGCTATCTCACTAACCAATCTAGACCCAAACCGAGATGGTTTGTATTACTATTTTGACAAACTAAACTAGAAATTCCTATTCACTAAAAGGGCTATTTCGATAGTACTAAAGAACTAACTTGGTAGTCTTAACATTTAGAAATCTGGGCATTCGCCAAGCCTTTATGGCGAATGGCCCAGTTGCACTTATGCGGATAAGGAAGTTTTATACTTTTTTACCTGCGAACAAAAGCTAGAAGTGCCTTGAAAGACACGACAAGCATAAGCAGGTCGCGTAGTGTGGATGCCTTTACCAAGTCGAACTGCTTAATGTCCCCGAGTGTCTAGGCGCTGGATCTGGACGTGGCTTAAACAGTCAATAAATTATCCACAGGCTCCTAATTTATAATTTCATTATTACACAAAAAGACCAGCCTCCATAAGAAGCTGGTCTGCCATTTAAATATTAAACAGCCACAATTGCCGTATTATCATAGTAAGTTTTAAACCACCACTTCGCAAAGTGGGTGTTTGCAGAAACCTTCCTGTCTTCCTCTCGTGGAGGCCCGACATTAGAGCTTCGATGTAAAACTCCCTATTCATATGTTAGAGGTTAAAACTTAAGTAAATACGTACATTGTAGCTTATGTTTATATCATATACCCTAATCGCCATATTATCAATGGGAATTTTGCCCACTCTTACAAGAAAATTTTTACAAAAGTAATTCATATACCTCCGTTAGCTCTTGTACACGTACATCATTTTGGACGTTTTTAGCATAATCTAATTCTTTTTTTACGACATCATTTAAATATGCAATTTCTTCTTCGTCCAAATCTCTTACAAATTCACCTTCATTTTTATACTGATCAAGCTTACCATAAATCTGCTGGCACATGTCATTATCGATATAATTTGCCAAAGATTCACGTAAGTAATCTAATGTATAATCGATGCTACTCACCCTTTTTCACCTAAAAGTTTATGTGCTTATATTTTTGTATTCTTCTTTTTCGTCCGATCCTCTAATTGTGATTTAGGCCGCTGATCAGCGACATCCTCGGATAAACCTTGAGGATTAACACTTGATTGGACCCGTCGTTTATTTCTATTATCATTTTTGGAACTCATAGAAACACCTCCAGTAGATAGTGTTACTATTTTTTTAGTATTTTATCCAACTAAGGAACAAAATCGTAAGCGTCCGTTTAACGACGTATGGGCTGCGCCCGCGCATCGCGGGTGGGTCGACGTTGCCGCGCAAAGCGGCGAAGTTAGTCGATCTTCCAAATCCGCATGAGATATAGGAAACACGAAGAGCGTTAGCGAATCGATGTTGACTTATCGTAAGGAGGATCAGGAAGCCCACTAGTCGTTGGGTGCTGGAGATGGACGCGGCTTACACAGTCAATAAATTATCCACAGGCTCCAAATTTTTTAATTTCCTAAGCAAAAAAGGAATACCATATTTAATGGCATCCCCACTTATAATTAAATATTATCTACTTCTTCGGTATTTCCTCATACTGATCTCTCAGTGCGCGCTTCAGTACTTTTCCACTCGGATTCTTTGGTAGCTCTTTGGCAAAGTCAACATGTTTTGGTGCCTTAAACTTAGACAATCGTGCTTGGCAAAATTCTATGACATCCTTTTCTGTTAAGCTTGCACCTTCTTTGGGTACAATAATTGCGGTGACAGCTTCAATCCAGTATGCGTCAGGGATACTGATCACTGCGACCTCAGATACGCCATCCATTTGATAGATCGTTTCTTCCACCTCACGACTAGATACGTTTACCCCACCTGTATTGATCATGTCTTTTTTTCGGTCAATAATAGTAATATAGCCTTCTTCATCCATTACACCTAAGTCACCACTGTGAAACCAGCCACCGCGGAATGCTTCTGCCGTTTTTTCCGGGTCATGTAAATATCCTTTCATCGCATGTGGTGTACGGTGAACAATCTCTCCTATTTCACCACGTTCAACTTCATAATCTTGGTCATCAACAATTTTCGTCTGTACATTCAATGTGGCCACACCTGCTGAACCAAGTTTTCGTAATTGATCTTCTGGTTGTAATGCCGTTGCAAGTGGTGCCACTTCTGTTTGTCCATAAAAATTCCAAAATCGTGCATTCGGTAAACGTTCAGCGAGTTCTTTTAAAATCTCTCTTGGCATTATGGCTGCACCGTAATAGCATTTTTCCAGGGTTGATAAATTTCGCTTATCAAAATCTGGATGTCTTAACAACGCGATCCACACAGTTGGTGGTGCAAAAAGCTGGGTTGCTCCCTCTTCCTCAATTGTTTTTAAAATCACTTCAGGATTAGCGGCACCTAAAATAATACCGCTTGAACCCACATACACACTCGGTCCTAAAAAGACATGGAGCTGTGCACTATGATATAACGGAAGCGCATGGATCGCTACATCATCAGAGGACATTCTTCCATCCACAATACTGCTGACATACTCACTAATGATTGATTTATGTGAAAGCATAACCCCTTTTGGACGTGATTCCGTTCCACTTGTATACAAAACATGTGCTAGATCGTCATCTTCAATATCCGCGTCAACAAAAGCAGCAGATTTTCCTTCACGTGCTAGTGATAACGGAACCCAGGACGAAAGTTCACCATCATACCTACCTAAAACATCCATCAAATAGCGGTGCTTAATTTCAAGTCTACCTGCTGAATGATCCAAAACTACCGCAAATTCATCTGAAGCAATAAATCCGTTAACCTCAGCATGCTCCAAAATATACCGCACATCTTCAACAGATAACATGTAATTAATCGGAATCATGACCGCGCCAATTCGAGCAAGGGCAAAATTCACGACAACAAAATCCAGACTGTTTTTGGACATTACAACGACCATATCGTTCTTTTCCATACCGTCAGCCAGGAATGCACGGGCCGTCTGATTTACCAAATTATCCAGTTCTGCATAATTCAAACGCTGCCCATCATACGTAACTGCGAATTTATCAGGCGTTCGATCACGCGTCCGTGCAAGTAAATCTCCAAGTGTATTCCGTCTTGCTCGTTTCAACATTTCGTTAAGTCCATCTTGTACATTTGCTTCTGTGTTCATTTTGTATTACCACTCCCCAAATGATAGTTTAGATGACTCATTGGACTGAATATTCTTTCTTTTATTTTATTTCAGATAACCTAAAATCGCAACAGTTAATCAAATAACATAGAAAAAAGACCATCAAGGATGATCTTTTTCTTAGAAAACTTGGCTTATCGCCAGCCTTAATGGAGAATGCCTTAGTTGCACTTATGTAGATAAGAAAGTTTTATACTTTCTTATCTACTAAAAAATTAACTATTATTGTTTATACTGAGGCTCCTCTGATTGCATGTATTGCAACCGAGCATTTAAGTTGTTAAGTACAGTTTCCTGCTGTTGAGCCATGTTTTTATACATTTGCTTTGCGTTTTGATCATCAGTATCTAATGCAAAGCTGTGTAGATTGGCAAGAGTGCTTTCACAACTCGCAATGGTTTGTTGCATTTTAGTTCCTACTGTCAATATCGTCACCTCCCTACGATTTTATAATTTCCATTAATGGTTTTTGTATTAGGATTTTTACATGAAAAAATATGGTTATTGCTTATTTCGTTCACAAAATTTTTTTAGTGAATCTATTTCCTCTGACTTAATGATATATATCCCTCCCGTTTGTACCAAGGAGGATATCCATGCAATTAGCATCCCATTAATTAAACGATTTAAGTGAACTTCTTCTGGTTGTTATAACACGGTCTCGTGTATGGCTAGTTATATTAATAGCTCAAGATCCGGAACTAAAGAAAATGCTCCAGAGACAATTTCCTTTAAAAGACTACAATTTAAAAGTCGAATTTGTTCAAAATCAATCCACTCCCGATATTTCAAAATTTACACCAGATGTTCTAAATCCTGAACTAGAATCATTTACGCAAGCACTCGAGAACGAATTATGCCAAGGACGAATGTACAACAACTAAACGACCGTGGAATCATTAGCCTATCTAGGTCAAAAAAGTTCTGCCAAAAACTATGCGACATCAGCTGTTGAATGTGCAAAACCTGACTTACGCAGTTTTTAGGAGAATTCATTTTTAAATAGCAATCGACATGCTTATGAAGTTTGGCAATACATGATAAGAAAAGCGCAAGCGCCCTGAAAGACACGACCGCATAAGCAAAACGGCTGGAGAAAGGTGGTTTTTCCTTTCGCAAGACGGATTGCTTATGTCGCGAGTGGTTGGGCGCTGGAGCTAGACATGGCTCTTGCTGACAAGAAACTTTATAGTACCAAAATTTTATACTTTCCTTACCTTCGAAAAAAGGATATTATCCACTTATAGCCGCCCCCAGGAAGCAATTCAAACCATTGCTTCTATGTATCAACTGGTCCCACAGTACTAATTTAGCAGGACAAGGAAAGCTGGGGCATCATACATCGCACGCAGAAAATTGGTTTGTATTTTCAAGGAGTCTTCGTGTATTCCGGCTGCTAATATAGTGCTATCTGATAATTAATAGCAGCGTAGCGAGAAAAAACTTATAATGCAGCTTTACCAGTCAGGGTGAGCGAAGGGAGGTGACTCCTGCGGGAACAGCACGTGTTCGAAGACCCCTCTTAGATGCGCCTGCGTCTTCTAGTAACGCTTCGAGGTATGCTTCCTCAGCGCAAGGGAACGAAGAAGATGATTCAAGTAGTACCCTGGCTGAGACCGTGCCCGCGGAAAGCACCCTCCCGGAGTGATCCCGGACGGCGGCAATAGCACAACTTATAGAAATCAACCAAGCGTTACGACGCATCATACATCTATTTTGACAAAAACAACAATCTTTAGAAACAGTCTAAAATATAAAAACTAGATTTTCACGAATTTCTGTGTGCCATACTGCAACGTTTTATAGACCTATGTACAATCAAAAAAATAATTCTTTACATAATATAAAATGGTAAGGGCCTTACAAAACATTTTGAAAGGAGAGGGTTTCTAATGAGTGGAGGATATGCAAGCGGAGGCGGCTTTGCGTTAATAGTTGTTTTGTTTATTCTACTAATTATAGTTGGTACTTCTTACGGCGGTTACGGTGGATACTAACTTTAATTAGAAAGCCCTCACTATCGTGGGGGATTTACATAGAAAAGCGCCCAAATTATACCTTCTCAGTAGCATTAACACATTGGATGAATATAGTGAAAATGACTAATTTTAGAGGAGGAGAATAATGGATACGTCTTCAAGGAATTACCCTAATCATCTTGCATATCACGAAACACTGGAAATTCATGAGCTTGTGGCATTTCAATCAGTTGGATTAATGAAAATGAAAAAATCGGTCGGAGAAATTCAAGATGCCGAGCTCCGTACGCTATATGTTAATTCCATAAAAGCACTTGAACAAAACATTACCGAACTACTTCAATTTTTTAAATCTGCACCAAGAGAAGATGAGGAATTTGATACAAGAAACGTGGGTGCCGCATTTTATGCTGGTGACCTATTAGCCTTTTTCAAAACAGCTGTACGTAACTATGCCATAGCGATCACTGAAACAGCCACACCAGTTTTAAGAGAAACATTAACCAAACAACTGCAAAAAGCAATTCAAACGCACGCGTTGGTATATGCATATATGTATAAAAAAGGACTTTACCCATCCTATAATATGGAAAAATTATTAAAAAACGATATAAAAAATGCCCATATGGCATTAAAAATGAAGTATTAATATTTAAGCGTATCCCAGATACTGTTCTGGGATACGCTTTTGTATACTAGTGCGGCGTTCGTGACAAAGTTGACTTGACTATTATGCAATATAATCCGCATACATTACATTATTTCATTCATCAAAAACTACACGTGTGCTTCCAATCATGTCATGAATGCCTTGCTTATGTGTGGTAAATGCAACAAAAACATACAAAAGCACACCTATAAAAAATATTCGGTGAATAAATCTTCCTACTACTTCTCTGAAAAGAAGATCACTCCACTGTAATGACTCTCTATCTTCTCGTATTACTTTTAAGCCAAATATCATTTTCCCTAATGTTTGACCGAGCCACTTTGTCATTAATAAAAAGTAAAGATACAGTACAATAGATCCCAGTATTCCGGTGACAGTCCAAAATCCAATATCCAAACTAGCACCATCATTAATAAATTTAAACGGAATAAACAGGATGCCGTTTATACTAAATACAATAACTAAATCAGCCAAATACGCCCAAAAGCGCATCCAAAACCCTGCATATCGTCTGTCTGCAGTTGGCGTTGAAGTATATTCAACTTGCTCTTCACTCATAACGACACCCCCTTATTTAGAATATAAATACATCGCACGTGGCGCATTATTTTCCCGTAACAGATCTTTGATGCCAATTAAATCCGAATCAGAACCAAACATGCTTTTTATAGATCCGCCAAGGAATTGATCAATACCCATTCCTCGTTCATATTCAATAACTTGTGCATTTCCCAATTCTTGTTCTTCTTTCATCATGGCAATGGTATCATTTAACGAACCAAGTTCATCGACAAGTTCTACCTCTTGTGCTTGTGCACCTGTATACACGCGACCATCACCTAGTTCTCGCACACGATCTTCTGACATACTTCGACCATCGACAATTACCTGTACAAAGTCAGCATACATATCATCAATCATGGTTTGTAAGATATCACGCTCATCATCTGTCATTTCTCGTGACATTGACATTATATCCTTGTACTCACCACTTTTTATCGTGTTAAAGTCAATACCATGTTCATCAGCGAATTCAGCAAAATTAAAGCTTTCCATAATAACACCAATCGATCCGGTAAGTGTGGCGTTATGAGCAATAATTTTATCAGCTGGAGCAGCAATATAATACCCGCCTGATGCTGCTGTGTTCCCCATTGAAACATAGACTGGCTTCTCATATTCTTCCTGTACTTCAACTATTTTATCGTGGATTTCTGCACTTTCCACAACACCTCCACCAGGTGTGTTCACGCGTAGAATAATTCCGTTGACGTTACGGTCTTCTGCAGCTTCATCCAGCATGTCCAAAAATCGTTTATGGTTATACGAGTTCGTATTGATTAATGAGCTAGGAGTAGTGTCCTGAATAACCCCATTTAAGTGAAGTACTGCTATTTTACTGGTACCTGAACCTTCTTCGATTACCTTCTCATTAAAATCACCATCATCCTCTGTAAAATTTAACAACGATTCAAAGTCAGCGGTAACAACACTTGTTACAAACTGAAAACCCAATGAAGCAAATAATAGCCCTGCTGCAACAATTAGTGCGACCCAACGTTTCTTGTTCATATGTATGTCCTCCATCTTTTGTTAAAATATTCTTCCTAAATAATACATTATTTTACTTTTGTTTACGAATTTATCGAAGTTAAAATCCCGGGAACAAAAGCTAGAAGCGCCTTGAAAGACACGACAAGCATAAGCAGGTCGCGTAGTGTGGATGAATTCACCCAAGTCGAACTGCTTAATGTCCCCGAGTGTCTAAGCTCTGGAGCTGGACGTGGCCGATTCTGTAGATAAATGTACAAAACTTTCAAGTTATACTTTCTTTACTCGTAAAAAAATCAGGTCACCCTTTTAGGATAACCTGATTCATCAAAAAATTTACGTTTATTCGGTTACTAACTGTAATTCAACAGGAATAAACTCATCAACGGATTCACCATTTGCTATTTTTCCTGCAGCATCTATTGCATTTTGTCCAATCAATTCTGGTTGTTGAGCAACTGTTGCATCCATACGTCCTTCTTCAACAGCAGCTACTGCATCATCTGTAGCATCGAATCCGACAACAATTACATCTTCTAGCAGACCTTGTCCTGCTAATGCTTCCATTGCACCAAGTGCCATTTCATCATTGTGAGCAAAAACTGCTTGAATATCACCTGTACTTTGAATAATGTTTTCCATTACAGATAATCCTTCTGTTCTGTCAAAGTTAGCAGATTGATTTGCAACTACTTCAATACCATCAATTGCATCAACGACATTATGAAACCCTTCGCCACGTTCACGTGTAGCAGAAGCACCGGCAATACCTTCTAATTCAACTACATTTCCTTCATCACTAAGTTGTTCTGCGATGAAATCTCCTGCCATCTCGCCACCAGCTACGTTATCGGAAGCTATATGGGTAACAACTTCTCCGCCTTCTGAACTTCTATCCACTGTGATAACTGGGATATCAGCATCATTTGCTAACTCGATTGCTGAAGCGACAGCATCCGAGTCAACTGGGTTTACCAATAGAACATCAATATCTTGTTGGATTAAATCTTCAATATCACTAAGCTGTGTAGATGCATCATTTTGTGCATCAGAAGTAGTAATTTCATAACCTGCTTCATCTGCAGCAGCTTCTGCACCATCACGTAGTGTTACAAAGAAAGGGTTGTTCAGTGTTGAAATTGAAAGTCCAATTTTCACACTTTCATCTCCTGTAGCTTCATCCTCGCCTTCTTCCTCATCTGATCCGGGTGCATCTGTAGAACATGCTCCTAATACAAGTAGCAATACCGCTACTAAACCTAAAAACTTTAACCATTTACTCATCTGTATTTCCTCCCTTAATTTTTATATTTATATATGAAACGATGTTTATTAAAACATCGGAGTCAACTATTTGGATTTGCGATCAAGTAAGACAGCTAACACGATAACGCTACCTTTAACAATTTGTTGATAGAATGACGATACATTCAATAGATTAAGCCCATTGTCAATTACTCCAATAATTAGAGCACCAATTAATGTTCCTACAATTCTTCCTCGACCACCTGCTAAACTCGTTCCACCAATAACAACAGCCGCAATGGCATCCAACTCATACATACTCCCTGCTGTTGGTTGTGCAGAGTTCAAACGACTCGTAATAATAATCCCTGCTAAAACAGAAAGCATACCAGTAAGGGAATATACCCAAATCTTCACACGGTCTGCTTTAATTCCTGATAAGGTTGATGCTTCTTCATTACCACCAACAGCGTATACTTGACGGCCAAACACCGTACTGCGGAGCACAAAGAATAAAATAAGAAAAATAACTATCATTAGTACAGCGGGAAATGGAACACCAAAAACATATCCTTTACCGATCATTTCAAATGAAAAGCTATCTGATAGCCCAGTAATCGGCCTACCATCTGTATAAACTAGTGTTACCCCGCGATAAATCGTCATCGTAGCTAGTGTTGCAATAAATGGAGCAACTTTTCCTTTTGTAATAATTAACCCGTTAACTGCTCCCAATGCTAGTCCAATAAGTAACCCTACAAAAACCGCTAACATCGGATCCATTCCACTTGTTAACAAACCAGCAGTAAGTGCACTACCCAATGCCAAAATCGAACCAACTGATAAATCAATACCCGCGGTTAAAATAACAAACGTCATACCAAAAGCAATTAGCGCGTTTACAGAAACTTGTCTTAGTAGATTAAAAATATTATTAAGCGTGAAAAAGTTCTCACTTAAAATTCCTAAAATAATCGTAATGACAATCAGACCAAGAAGTGGACCGATTTTAGCAAAATTATTGATATTTATTCGCTTCATGCTCTTTCTCCTCCTGTCGCGGCAGTCATAATTTTCTCCTGAGTAGCTTCCTCACGGTTTAAGAATCTGGTCGTTTTCCCCTCATGCATAACCATAATACGATCACTTACACCTAAGACCTCGGGTAATTCTGAGGAAATCATAATAATGGCTACTCCGTTTTTGGTTAGTTCATTCATAATCGTGTATATTTCCTGTTTTGCACCAACGTCAACCCCTCGTGTAGGCTCATCTAATATAAGAACTTTCGGTTGGATGCCTAACCATTTTGCGATGACTACTTTTTGTTGATTACCCCCACTTAAGGACTTTACTTCTTGATCTCCGCCAGTGGTTCGAACATGAAGACGTTTAATCAATTTTTCAACTAGTTCTTTTTCCTTTGCACCAGAAATAACGCCATTTTTGGAAACAAGTTCCAAATTAGTCAGCGAAATATTTTCACGGATTGATGCGTCAATTACCAATCCTTTTGCTTTTCGATCTTCCGTGATATAACCAAGACCTGCCTTCACAGCGTCATGAGGATGTTTGATATTTAATGGCTTCCCGTTTATTTTAACTATGCCATTATCTTTCTTATGAAAACCGAAGATAGCCTCCATGATTTCTGTTCGCCCAGCACCCATCAACCCAGCTACACCAAGCACCTCTCCTTTTCTTACTTCAAAACTGATATTGTCAAAATAACCAGTGCGTGTAAGACTCTCAACTTCTAAAATAACATCACCTATCGAATTATCTTTAGGTGGAAAACGTTCACCAAGTTCACGACCGACCATCATTTTTACAATTTCCTTAAATGAGGTTTCTGCTATATATTCATTGCCAATATATTGACCATCACGTAATACGGTAATACGATCACAAATCTCGAAGATTTCTTCCATTCGGTGAGAAATATAAATAATACTTACACCTTGATCTCTTAATGCATGTACGACATTAAATAAATTTCTAATTTCACGATCAGTAAGTGCTGCAGTTGGCTCGTCCATTACAATCATCTCAGCATTTGTTGCTAAAGCACGAGCAATTTCAATCATTTGCTGCTTCCCAACCGAAAGATCTCCCGCTGTATCATCAGGATGTATATTCGTAACCCCTAATTTCTTCAAACTTTGTTCCGTTCTATTTTTCATTTCCTTTTGTTTTAAAACACCCGTTTTCCCATACGTAAGCTGTTTACCAAGGAACATATTCTCTGTAACGGATAGATGCGGAATTATATTTAACTCTTGATGAATAACGACGATCCCTTTTTCTTCCGCTTCCTTTGGACTAGAGAAATGAACTTCTTCACCATCTATTTTAATAACCCCGTTATCCCTTTGGTGAATACCAGTCAGAACTTTCACAAGTGTTGACTTCCCTGCACCATTTTCCCCCATTAGTGCATGAATTTCGCCATGCATCACTTCAAAATGAACATTCTTTAATACTTGATTACCGGAAAATGATTTATCAATGTTTGTCATCTCGACAAAAGGTGTTTTACCCAACTTCCTCACCTCTTCCACTTAAAAAATTACGCCAGATTGTAATATGACATTTGCGTATGGTGATGCTTCTCCAGTTCGGATAATTGCTTTTGCATCTTTCAATTTCTGTTTTAATGCTTCATGGGAAATGTAGGTCATTGGTATATCCGAATAGTTATCCATCAAATTATCATGTAACGTGGTATTACTATGTTTTATTTCATTTGCGAGCGTTATTTCTTCAATCTCCATATCATCGGATACCGCTTTCAATACAGAAGTGAAACTAGGTGTTCCAAGGCTAATTGATAAATCAATACACGTTGATTGATCTGGGATTGGCAATCCGCAATCCGCAATAATAATCGAATCTGTATGACCTAGTTTTGCAAGAACTGCTGTAATTTCTCGATTTAACATTCCTGTCTTTTTCATCACGAATCAGACCTTTCTAGTAAAAATTGCTCTACTGCTTGTTTTTGTGGCATTCCACTTTGTGCTCCTAATTTCGTAATCGATAAAGCTGCTGCTGCATTTGCAAATTCGACTGCTTGCTTGAGTGGAATTCCTTTACCAACTTGTGTTGCAAGTGCACCATTGAATGTATCTCCGGCTCCAGTTGTATCTTTCACTACCACCTGATGACTAGGCACATGTTGCTTCTTACCATTATCAAAAAACTGAACTCCTTGATCACCTTGTGTCACAATAAGTTTTTCTTGAATGGAGTCGTAAAGTGTTTCTTTTTTTATGGATTCAACTTCAATATCATTCGGCGTTAAAAAGGCTGCATTAGTTAATAACGCATCTGGCAACGTTTGATATGGTGCTGGATTAACAATAACTGGTACATTTAATTCATTAGCCAGTTTTAAGGTATGAACTACTGCTTCCATTGGTATTTCAAGTTGTAACAATACAACATCACTTTGTTTAATAAGTTCACGATGCTTTTCAATTAAAGCTGAAACGACACCATTGTTTGCTCCAGGTGCTACAATAATTCGATTGTCATCTTCCGAAAGAATAATATTTGCTATTCCTGTTGGTTGATCAGTGTTTGTGATGATTCCCTCAACATTTACTCCTTCTGCGCCCAAATGATTTAAGAGTGTTTTGCCAAAAGAATCGTTTCCGACGGCACCTATCATATTTACATTTGCTCCAAGCCTTGCAGCTGCAACAGCTTGGTTGGCACCTTTCCCACCAGGATACGTAGCGAAATCATTTCCCAGTACTGTTTCACCTTGCATCGGCATCTTATTCGTTGTAATCGTTAAATCCATATTGATACTTCCTACGATACAAACGGCTGGTTTCTCACCCATGGTATTAGCTCCTTACTTTTGTTGATTGTCGTTCCACTAGCTTCACTGAAAATTCCTCTGTCTTTCTTGGTAATTCCCTATCATTAACTTGCTCGATAAGCATTTCGGCAGCACGTGCACCAATATCATAAATTGGTTGTGCCATCGTTGTTAAAGATGGACTCGTGGTTTCGCCTAATGTAATTCCATCAAACGCTATAATTGAGAGATCTTCTGGTACGCGTATACCCAATGATTGAGCTGCCTTCATAGCGCCTACTCCCATCAAGTCATTTGCTACAAAAATACCATCGACCTCTGGATTATTTTTTAATAGATTTATAGTAACTTCCTTTGCTTTATCAAAGTTATATCCACCTGACACAACATAGCTGGATAAAAACCAATCCTCATTCTTCACTACATCTAAATATCCTCGCATCCGTTCCGTTGTGTTACTAGCATTCTCTGGACCGGAAATATGTGCAATTCGTAAGCATCCTAGTGATTTCAGATATTCAGTAGCTTCTCTTCCACCTTCACGATTGTTAACCGTAACAGATGATAAATTTGCGCTTAAAATTCGGTCAAGCGCAATAATGGGAACATTTACATTTTCAATATGCTCTTCGGTGATCGTACTTGAAACGATAATGAATCCATCAATAGACTTTTGCTGAAGCGCATTTAAATACGTTAATTCCTTTTCGATTTCATCGTCTGTATTGCAAAGTACAAATGTATATCCATGACGATTTGTAACGTCCTCTACCGCTCGAGCTAACTCAGGGAAATAAGGGTTCATGATATCTGGCACAAATAAAGCAATCATTTTTGAACGGCCTTTAAACAGACTTCGTGCTACATCGTTTGGCCGGTAATTTAATTGGTCGATCGATCGTTTGACTCGTTCTTTGGTAGCCGAATTTACATATCCATTATTATTCAGAACTCGAGAAACAGTCGCAACAGATACCTCAGCATGTTTGGCAACATCTTTAATAGTCGTCATGAATTCACATCCATTATTTAGGTAGTTAATGCATTTATGTAACCCGTTACACAAAAAATAAAATAAAAAAGAGACCGTTGAAATACCTACATGTAACCCGTTACATTTTTATGATAAAGCGTTTACATAGATATGTCAACAGATTACTAGTTGAAAAATCTTACATTTTTGGTATTTAATTCATCTCATTCAGCACCGTCTTTAAATGATTGAGGTCCTCTTTAGTTAGGGTTACACCTTTTCCCATTTTTTCTTTTCCTGGTGCCCAATCACGTAAGTCGTATTTAGGATCTCGCCCGTTCCAACTTACTAGGTTAAGCTCTTTTGTCCAACCTTTTGGTGATTCCGAAAGAACAGCTACTGTTTTGATTATTTCATACTTTAATTCAGCCATATTATTTCCTCCAACTAGAATATTATCATTGCTTGTTAATAGACTTCATAATTCTGACCGGTCTGTGCTCCTTCCACACTTTTCACAAAAGCACGTGCTACACGGATTGCCGGAACTGGTTCAAACCCCGCAAAGAAGCCACCTAATTTCTCCCATGATTCTTGAACGATATTAGGACTCACACAATTTATCCTGATACCTCTAGGCATTTCAATGGAAGCTGCTTTTACAAAGGACTTCACCCCACCATTGGCCATAGCGGCAGACGCACCTAATGGAATGGGATCATCCATCATTACACCAGTAGTTAACGTAAAACTACCACCATCTTTTACATAATCTTTTCCGATAAGAACCAGATTTATTTGCCCTTTCAATTTGCTTTCAATTCCTTTTTCATTTAATTCAGGTGTTAAATCTGAAATGGACGCAAAATTTGCGCCACCTGCTGCGTTTACAACAGCATCCACTTTGCCAACTTGATCATACATTTCAATAATACTTTCAACGGACGTATTATCAACTGAAACATCCGCTCCATTTCTTCCTGCTCGAATAACGTCATGCTTTTTTTCAAACTCTTTCGTAATTGCTTTGCCAATAGTTCCACTTGCACCTATAATAAGTACCTTCATCGTCAAAACCACTCCTTTATTTTTGTATACTACAAATATAGCTTCTTACTCTGTTTAACTCGCTTCACTTTCGGAGGAACATAGCCACGTTCATAGATTTTCCCTTTTGATATATTACACTTCTGAATAAACGCATCCACTTCATCCGTTCCATACTCTACAAAAGCTCTCTGTAAAATTTGCGCTGCAACACGCGCATCCTCCAGGGCATGATGGTGTTCAAAGGTAATCCCCTGAAAAGCTGCTACCGTATTTAGTTTATGATTCATTAAATCCGGCCATACCCTTTTTGAAATATTTGCCGTACAAAGATATTCCATTTCGGGATAGGGCAAATCAAAGTAATCGAGTGTATGACGTATGACACTCATATCAAAACTCGCATTATGGGCAATTACGAGGTTTTTAGATAAATAATTATTTAACGTTGGCCACAACTCAGCAAATGTTGGTGCGTCTTTTACATCATGTTCTCTAATATTATGTATAGAAGTATTAAACCCACTAAAATACATCATAGGATTTATTAAACTATAAAACTCATCTACAATACCATTTTTGTTAGCTATTACAACACCAATAGCGCATGGACTGTTTCGTTTTTCATTTGCCGTTTCAAAGTCAATCGAAACAAAATTCTTCATAAGTTTTGTCCCCTTAGCTTGTTAATTCCTTGGTAAACCTCTCCACTAAATCAGGTCTTCCATGATATTGTGCAGGTGTGTTTTGAAATAGTTCCACTTTCCATTCACTATTTTCCTTAACTGCCACAAGTGTTTGATGGGCATTCAATTCAGGATCTAGTTCTGACTTCCCAGGAGGTATCATGCCTGCAATCGCGCGTAAAATAGCACTGTCTTCTCCTAAAAAGCGTATATCTTTAATTCTTGAATTAAATGGTGGAGTTGGATGTTGACTGAATATTTCATTGAGCTGTGAGGTTATTTCGCCAGTTCCCGTCATGATGCTTCCATCAAAACCAATTGATTCCCCAGTCTTTGTATACTGTTCAGCCATTTTCCTTGCATCACGTTTGTTCCATGCATCGATTAACGTTTCATAAAGTCCGCTAATCTTCTTGGCTTCTAAATCTTTCACGGAATTTCCCTCCTTTTTTCCCAAACGTTCCTACTTCCTATCATACCAAATTGTCACAATCAATTAAAATGATAGTGTAATTTGTGCACCTATTTGTTAGATAACAATAGCTCCTTGGGTGTGGGGGATAAGCGAAGGCTTGCAATTGCTCCCTTTCCTTTCACGTCTTTTCAGCTTTTGGAACAACAGTACTATCAATGGATATTACTCTAGAATTAAGTACATGGGGAAATGTATTGTTATGGTATAGAATCGGGGAGTAGTTAAACTTGCTACAGAAGATAATTTCTCCGAGTTTAGTTGAGGAATCTATGCGTCCTGAATTCATGGATTATGCTTTCTCCTAAAAATTGACTTGTTTGTCTATAATCATCTTATCAAGGGGGGGCTGATTTTTTGAAAACCTAACCTTAACGCTCTACAGGAATACTAAGAGGGCAGCTTAATGGAAGAAAAAAATCGTAATGTGATAAACTAATACAGTGAAAATTAGTTCCTTTAAACATTATAAATCCGAATCGTATTTTCGATTCGGCAAGGTTCTGCTTATTCCAGTTACGTGAATTTGTGTTTCCTTTCTTCTCTCTCATACTTTAAACAATAAAAGTATTGACGAGGTAGTGTTCAATAAATTCAGCAAGGCCGTCGTTTTGATAATGCCCGGTGACAATGTCAGCTGCGTCTTTGACCTTAGGAGTAGCGTTGGCCATTGCGACTCCTGTTCCGGAATTACGAAGCATTTGGATATCGTTCGGGCCATCCCCTATTGTAACTACTTCTCTTTGGTTAATTCCATAGGCGCTCAGTAACGTTTTAATGGCTGACCATTTTGAAACCCCATGAGCAACAATTTCAAACCCATCATTCCAATCAATGACATTTCCTTCGTCTGTAAATACATTCGAGAGATGCGAGCTAGGGCCACCTGTCCGAATACTGTATTTTAGCACATCTCGATAGTTCGCGTTCCTCAAATCACCGATGTAAGTTGGTGGGACTCGGCCTTGTTTTGTCCAGTCATCTATTTCTGTACTCATTTGCTTGCAATAAAGCCCGGTAGTAGTGTGTACAAGAACGTTGCAAGGGTATTCGCTAATCACATGTTGGAATCGTTCCTCATTTAACATGATCGGTTTAATCTGAATCGCTTTTCCTGTTCGTCCATCGTGAATAGAAGCTCCGTTTAAACAAATCATCGGAGTTTGCAATCCAAGCGCCGCATGGTAAGGGGCTGTAATTTCATATTGGCGCCCCGTTGCAAGAAAAACTTTGACTCCTTGATTTATTATCATGTAAATTGCTTCAGCATTACGCCGGGAAATTCCATTCGAAGTCGTTAGCAACGTTCCATCCATATCAATAAATATTGCGCGCGCATTCATTTTCATTTTGCCTCCTCTTTTCCTTTGATCAATTATATCGTATCATCCGAATGTAAAGGCAAGATTAACTGATAGTATTGTTTAGATGAATTTTTTAATGTTTACCTGAATTTTATGTTGGCATTATTATAATGGTTATAATCAACAATATGTTTGGTAGTAGGATTATTGATGAGTATTTTTGAATTAAAGACAGGAAAAAATCGTGTAAAAATAATATGTTGAAAAAAACAATCAAAGAGATCGTGATGAAGAGATAAAGCAAGAAGAGTAATCGCTAAAACCATGGGAACTAATGTGTTACTAAGGTTTTGTGTTTAATGAAGGCGTTATCCCAGCAAAAAACTAGCGGAATTAGTTGATGGATGTTCTCAAAAATATTTACAGAGTTCGTGGAGAAAACACCTACTAAGCCACACAAAATTTAACATATTATGCAATTGGCTTTTTATAGTAAATATATGAAACGCTTCGGTTACCATACTACGAATATCGATGAAAATATTATGTATTTCGTTAAAGGATCAATTAATTTTATTAGGATATATAATTGGAGTTTTGTTATCAATTTTTATAAAGGCTCATTTCGTAAGTTTTGTTGCTATTTAATCCTCGTAGTTGATATATAATGCGACATAACTTTAAAACACGATCAGTGCTCCGCTACCGCTACGGAAAAATACTGTGCTTTCCGTGGCTCGCGCTGAGCCTCCTCGCTCGCAAAAATCGCTTCCCTGTGGGGTCTGGAGCGTCTTCACTTTCCCGCAGGACAAGGAAAGCTGGGGCAACATTACATCGCACGCAGAAAATTGGTTTGTATTTTCAAGGAGTCTCCGTGTATTTCCTCCGCTGTTATTTCCGTTACTGTCGTGGGACTGTATCAGTATTAATAAAACACCTTACCAGTCAGGGTGAGCGGAGGGCGGTGACTCCTGCGGGAACAGCACGTGTCCGAAGACCCCGCAGAGTGGTTTTCTAGAGGAGGCTGAGGCCGTGCCCGCGGAAAGCATCCGCCCGTAGCGATCCCAGACGGCAGCAATGGCGAGCGTTCTTAGAAATAAGCCTAAAGTTACGTCGCAGTTTATATCCATTGTGACAAAAACAACAATCTTTTAGAAACATCCTTTCTAAAAGAAAAGGTATCTTAGTATTAACCAGTATATTGTTGCCATCTGCCTATGGGGATAATTCAAATGCAGAGATGGAAGATGAAGAAATAGATAGAACTAAAAAAAACGATGAGCACATTGGAATAGTTAGCCTTGTTAGGCAAGATGAGGGTTACAAAAGGATGGATGTTCTTGTTATTCCCAACAATACAGAAGAACTTACTAAAGGGAAGAACAAAGATGAAATATTGAAGATAGCTAGAGAAAATAATGGCTCTTGGTATAGTATTGGTGAGGGTGAATATAAAATAGGTCAAACAGTTAAGGTATTTTACGATAAAAATCAAAATGTACTTGAATCTAACCCACCAAAAAAAGGAGCAGAAATAATTCGGATTTAGAGGAGTAATTTAAAGAAACGGGTTCGTTAAGTTGAAGAAGAATTAATAAAAATAAATAAATATAAGAAAAATCTCAGTTCAGTAAACTGAGATTTTTCTAATTTTAATTACAAATACCACTACAAATACGATGCAATTAGATAGGCAAATTTAGATGTATTTTATAGTGTGATTTCGAGTTTTTCGATAGGTAACCGAGCCCTTACCTGTTGTGCTAGCTCTTTCATTTAGATCACTTAATAATATGGGTAGGGGTAGTAAGGAGGATAATAATAAGGATATGGCGCATAAGGTAGTAGTGATAACGCTGTTAATGCTGCCAGAGGTAAAAACTGACGTCTAAAGCGTCTAAACCTTCTACGCGGGCGGCCATAGCCATAAAACTGCCGATCATCTAATTCATTATCTTCTCGTTCCATGACATCTTCACCAACAAGCACCGTAACACGATTTCCATCCACATCTTCAATAATTCCGTCTACAGAACTACCATCACTAAAGGTCAAAACAACATGATGATACATGTACCTTCTACAATCATCTTCTAAATTTCTTGTGAAGTTTTCTTGGGTCATTTAACTCATCTCCTTTTTAAAATCATGATATTCATCTAGAAGGAGTAAGTTACAAACTTAGGAAAAAAGTATTTAGAAAACTTGGCATTCGCCAAGCCTTTATAGCGAATGGCCTAGTTGCACTTATGCAGATAAGGAAGTTTTATACTTTCTTACCTGCCAAAAAAATGACCCCAGGCAAAGTTCCTGGGATCACCTAGATCTTTTTCAGCCTCATACTTCTGTTAAAAAATTCCGAAGAAAATAAGACTCGCCCTAAATTACGGAGTCATATTTTGCTGACATAATTGTTGAATTTGTTGTAACTGTTGTGCTGCATTTTGCTCTTTTTGTGCCATTTGTTGTTGTGGACCCATGTTAGCTGCCCCGCCTGGTTGTTGTTGAGCCTGTTGCTGAAGTTGCTGTGCATTCTGTTGCTCCTGTTGCTGTAATTGTTGTGCAATTTGTTCGATTTGCTGAAATGCTTGAGCTTGTTGGTTTTGTGGCATGCCTTATTCCTCCTTTTAAAATTAAAGATACCACTGTATTGTGTGTATTATTTTCCGTTTCATACACGTTAGGAAATGCCACTTTTTTAGTAGTAAGAAAGCATATAACTTGAAAGTTATGTATATTTTCTACAGAATCAGCCACGTCTAACTTCGACGTACAGGACAAGGAATGCTTCGACAGCGAAACATCGCACGAAGAAAAAGCACTTTTCTTTTTCAAGGACGTGGCGTTTTCATCAGCCAGCGCCTAGACACTCGATTCCTAAGCAGAGTCGTGTCTTTCAAGGCGCTTCTAGCTTTTGGTCATGTATTACGGTAACTCATTTCCAGCAGCAAGATAGAGTTCATACCATTCTTGTCTCGTTAATTCTACATCAGAAGCTTTTACTATGTCTGTTAAACGTTGTGGATTCATGGTGCCAACAATTGGTTGGATTTTTGCTGGGTGACGTAAAATCCATGCAATTGCAATCGCAGAATCAGTCACTCCTTTTTTCGTAGCAATTTCCTGTAATTTAGTATTTACATTTGGAAACTTCTCATTACCTACAAATGGGCCACTTATCATCCCATATTGAAACGGTGACCACGCCTGAACAGTCATGTCGTTTAACCTAGCATATTCAATCGTATTGATATCGCGCACAACTGCTGCATCATGTTGCATATTTACATTTAATCCTGCGTCTATCATCGGTGTATGCATAAGACTGAATTGCATCTGATTCACAATCAAGTCTTCCTTTAAATGCTTTTTCAAAAGTTCGATTTGCATTGGGTTTTGATTACTCACTCCGAAATAACGCACTTTCCCACTTGCTTTAAGTTTCGTAAAAGCTTCGGCTACTTCCGCTGGTTCCACTAAAGCGTCTGGCCGATGAAGTAACAAAATATCAATGTAATCTGTATGTAACCTTTTTAAGCTACCATCAACAGACGCTAAGATATGTTCCTTGGAAAAGTCAAAAAAGCCATCACGAATTCCGCACTTCGTCTGCAGAACCATTTTTTCCCGAATAGAAGTACTCATATCAATCGCATCAGCAAAAACTTCCTCTGATTTCCCTCCACCATAAATATCAGCATGATCAAACAAATCAATTCCTGATTCCATGGCATTTTCAATCACATATCCAGCATCTTTTTTATGCAGATTACTAATTCGCATACAACCTAAAGAAATTTCTCCTACTTCCAAACCACTATTACCTAATTTGATTTTTTTCAAAAGAACACCTCTTTTTGAATGATAATTCAAGTTTAACACGTTGAAAAAAAATAACTTACTCAATAAAGCGTTTTCATTTTTTAAAATAGACAAAATATATTGACAAAGGCTAACTGTGTGCTATGCTGAGAAATAATAATTTTATAAAGTACCGAGTGCATTATCTTCATACTAGGAAGGAGAAACAATTATGCTAACTGATCAACAGCTCTTAAGAATACCCGGACCAACCCCTATCCCTCCAAGTGTACAACGTGCTATGAGCCAGCCGATGATTGGACACAGGGCTCCTGAGACAAAAGATTTGCTACAACGGATAAAGCCCAAGCTTAAACCAATATTTGGAACCGCACAAGATGTTGTCGTTATGACAGGAAGTGGAACAGCAGGCTTAGAGACAGCTGTTGTCAACGCCGTCAAACCGGATGACGAAGTATTAGTTATTGTAACTGGTTCCTTTGGTGAACGATTCGTTAATATTTGTGAGGCTTATCAAATAAACACTCACCGTTATGATAGTGAATGGGGAAAAACCGTTACACCCGAGTCTGTAAAAGAATATCTTAACAAATACCCAAAAGTTACAGCGGTGTTTGCTACCTTTTGTGAGACGTCGACTGGTGTCTTGAATCCGATTGCGGAGCTAGCTGAGGTCGTCCATAACAACTCGGAAGCTTTATTCATCGTGGACGGTGTTTCTTGTGTTGGTGGTGTGGAAACAAAAATGGATGAATGGGGAATTGACCTCTTGGTAACAGGTTCGCAAAAAGCAATGATGCTCCCTGGTGGTTTAACATTTGTCGCGGCCAGTGAACGTGCATGGAACGTAATTGAAGAGAATGAGCACCCTCGCTTTTATTTTGATTTTAAAAAATATCGGAATCAGTTAGCAAATAACTCAACACCCTTCACTCCTGCTGGATCCCTATTATTTGGGTTAGAACAGGTGCTCCAGCTTGTTGAGGAAGAAGGTCTTGAACAAGTTTTTACAAGACATACACAAATGATGCAGATGACGCGTGCTGCATTTAAAGCACTGGACATACCCTTACTCACAAACGATCAAGCTGCTTCTCCTACCGTGACTGCAATTAAGCCATTCGATTTTCAAGTGAAGGACTTGAGGAATGTTCTTTATAAAGAGTTCGGAATGGTTGTAGCAGGTGGCCAGCAGCATATGAAAGATGAAATTTTCCGGATTGGGCACATGGGTTATTGCTCACCAGCAGACGTATTGCAGACCATCAGTGTGATAGAACTCGGTTTACACAAAATTGGTAAACAAGTTGAACTTGGTAAAGGAACACAAGCAGCACAGGAAATATATTTAGGATATTAAAATAAGGGGTGCCGTAATGACGTTTAAAATATTAATTGCAGATCCAATTAGCGAGGAAGGTCTTCACGTACTTCGAACTACACCAACTATTCATTTTGAAGTTGCGACCGACCTAACACCAGATGTATTAGGAGAACAAATTGTTGATTTTGACGCGTTACTTGTCCGAAGTCAAACACAAGTAACACGTGAACTGATCAGTAAAGCAGCCAATTTAAAAATTATAGGCCGCGCAGGTGTTGGGGTAGATAACATTGATCTTGATGCTGCGACAGAACACGGCATCATTGTAGTTAATGCACCAAACGGAAATACCAACTCAGCAGCAGAGCATACAATGGCTATGATTATGGCGTTATCCAGAAAGATTCCACAAGCCTATTATGCCCTTAAAAATCATCAATGGGATCGAAAGAAGTATGTAGGTGTTGAGTTAAAAAATAAAACACTCGGGGTTATCGGCCTCGGAAGAATTGGTACAGAAGTTGCCTCAAGAGCTAAAGGGCAACGAATGAACATCATGGCATATGATCCATTTTTAACAGAAGAAAAAGCTGATAAAATGGGCATTCGCTACGGATCCGTGCAAGATGTGTTAAAAGAGGCTGATTTCATCACGGTCCATACACCATTATTAAAGGAAACCAAGCATCTCATTAATGCCGAAGCATTTGAACTTATGAAGCCTGGTGTACAAATTATCAATTGTGCCCGTGGAGGTATTATAGATGAAGAAGCTTTATATGAAGCAATCGTTTCGAAAAAGGTAGCAGGTGCTGCGATGGATGTTTTTGAAGAGGAACCATTTTTAGACCATAAACTTTTAACCTTACCAGAAGTAATTGCTACTCCACACCTTGGCGGTAGTACCATCGAGGCACAGGAAAGTGTTGCTGTTGATGTCAGTGAGGATGTTATTCGCTTTTTTTCAGGTGATTTAGTGAGAAACCCGGTTAACTTTCCATCAGTTCCAACTGATATTATGAATAAAATCGAACCTTATTTTCATTTAGCAGAAAATCTTGGAACGTTTCTCATTCACTTAACACAGGATGTTATAGAAGAAGTAAATATTTATTACTCTGGTGACCTATCTGAAATGGAAGTAGCTCCATTAACAAGAAATACAGTTAAAGGACTGTTAAAACGTTATCATGGCGACCATGTAAATGACGTAAATGCTCTTTACTTAGCTAATAAAAAAGGAATAACCATACACGAACATAAAACCTCCAAGTCACGGGGATTTACTAATTTACTTACAGTTGAAGTAAAAACAAAAACGGAAAACCGCCGTGTTTCTGGAACATTATTAAATGGCTTAGGACCACGGATCGTAAAGGTCGATCAATACAGTGTGGATGTTATACCTGATGGTCATATCGTCGTCATCCATCACCAGGACCAACCAGGTGTTATCGGGCGAATGGGAAATCTCTTAGCTCAGCACGATATTAATATCGCAACCATGCAAGTGGACCGGGCGGACATCGGTGGCGAGGCAATCATGCTGTTGAAAATTGATAAACATTTAGACGAAGATGCAATGAATGAACTGGAAAAGCTTGATGATATATATCATGTAACAGCAATTGACCTGTAGAATATTTAACAAGGCGGAATCACAGTGATTTCGCCTTTTGCGTTAGATTGGGTTACATGCAAATTAGGTCTGTTGCGTTTATCAGCGAATTTTAGGATTTATCAGCAGTTTCGAAGGTTTATCAGTAATTATGAGTTTTATCAGTATTTGGTACTTCAGCTAGTCATTTTGCTATTTCAACCGATTTCTTCCGAGATTCTTACTCGAAAACAGCTTAACTTTCCAGTATTTGTAAAAGTTCTTCCAAATGTGCTATTTCAAATGTCGGTACTGCTACTTCACTATGATCTTTTTGATCACGGTTAACCCAGACAGACGCAATCCCTGAACGTGATGCACCGAGAACATCTGTATGTAGGTTATCGCCCACCATCAACATCTCACCCTTCTCTACAGAAAGAAGCCCGCGTGCATAATCGAAAATTGCTGGGTCTGGTTTACCTCTCCCGAACGCACCGGAAATAACAATATGGTCAAAATAGCCCCTAAGCTTTGGGGTAATCTCTAATTTTGTTTGTTGTAAACTAGGTGAGCCATTTGTTAACAATAATAAGTTATAATTTCCTTTTAGCTGATCCAATACGTTATACGTCTCCTCATATACAAAAGCCATTTTCTTACGCATAACCGGAAATGTCTTTGCCAACTCAACTCCGAATTCCGGATCATTAACTCCTAAATCCTCTAACCCTTTTTTCCAGGATTCCCTTTGATAATCAGGAGCAATCTCTTTTAGTTTACGAAAGGGTTCACCGTCATTGGAAAATTCACCCCACAGGCCTTCAAAAGGATTTATTCCAATCATTTGAGTAAACGAATATGTCTCGTAAGAAGCGTACAATGCTCGGGCATTTTTCCGAACCTTTTGTTCCAAATTATCCGGATTGATAGCGTACTTTTTCGCAGCAATTTCACAAGTAGCTTTAAAAGCCTCCTTCACACTTTTTTTATCCCAAATCAGTGTGTCATCCAGATCAAATAATATTGCTTTAATCATCTTATCAACTTCCCTTCGGAGATTATCTAAAAATAAGTATAAAATTCAGGCTTAGAAGAATTATAATAAAAAACATAAAGGAGGATCTATCATGAAACATATGAACTTACTAAAAGCAATAGCTTTTTTTGGCTTATTACTTATGATATTTCCAATCAATACTATTCATGCTCAGCAACCCGAATATGCAAAGTGGGGGAAAATTGCTGTTGAAGAAACAAGTAAACAGTTTCCGGATCTAAATTTAGTCGATTATGAATACGAAGGCAGTGTGTTTATTTCTGATGAACGAGTCCAATATAATTTTGAATTCACTTTAGAAACAGAAGGTGGAGAGGAAAGAACCATTCACACATATGTACTCGTAAACCCAGACACCGAACAGCTTATTGATGTCTATTTTGATGAAATTCAAGATTTAAATTAACCCTTCAAACAAAATCATAAAACGTTTAAAGACTATCTCGATTTTATCAGATAGTCTTTGTTTTCGCTCGATATTTCATTATAAACACCTCGACAAATTAATATGTTTTCCTTTATTAAATATTGCTTGTTTCTGTGCTATTGTCCCTTACCTTTCTCCGCTTCAATTATATACTATATAGACTTATAAATGGAGGTGTTCGTTAATGGGTGAATATGCAGGTTATGCAGGTGGCGGATTCGCGTTAATTGTAGTGTTATTTATTCTTCTGATTATCGTCGGTGCTGGGGGTTTTGGAGCTAGATATTAGAAAATGGCTTATCGAAAAGACTTAGGAAAGTTTTATTCTGCTTAAATACCTAGAAAAAGGAGGTGAGGTTTATGAACTACGGATTAGGCGATTATGGTCCATGCGGACACGGGTATACTGCTCCTGCTAGACGAGGAATTGATCCATTTGTGTTAATCGTGGTCCTATTTATCTTATTAATTATTGTTGGTGCAACTATCTGTTAACTTAGGGGTAACTCTAAGCCCCACTTTTTTTATTGTGGGGCCTGTTTTTTTAATAGATTAGGGAGTATAAAAATTCCCTACTGCATAAATACAACTAAGGCTTGGTGATAAGCCAAGTTTTCTAATAAAGCACTAATCTTTTGCTAAATGATTTCGATCTACGGAATGCGGTGGTTTTTCCAACCAACCTTGATCAATCATTATGTTAATGCCATCTTCGGAATACTGAGCGATTTCGGTTAAAATGCGCGTATAGTGAGAAGCTAGATCTCTTCTCATACTTGCTCCAAGACTTGCCCCATAATGACCAATTCCAATACCATTTAGACTGGTTACCTGATAAAGCATTAGTTTATCTGAAAATGGAGCAACCGTTGAATCCGTTGGTGGGGTGATCCAGGTAGAAGGACTAGGTAATAGTTCTTCACTCATAACTGAATTAAATATTTCGACATGTTTAGAAGCAATATCTCTCCCACGAATTAAATACTTTCTAACTTCCTCCAGTTTTGCAACCTGACTATACCCAGTTAATAAAGCTTCTCCTAAAATGTTCCGTAATAAATTAAAATATATATGTGAGATTTCTAAAGCGTTAATCGGTCTACGCCGATTAAACCAACCCGTTAAGAAACTCTGCTTTTGTACGAATTCCACCTTTTTCGATTTAGGAATTTGTGGAGCCCTCATCATTATACCTTTATCCAACATAACTGAACTAGCCCGGTTATATAGTTCAGCTGAGGAATACAAGCACTCGGTAAAATATTTACTAACATCTAAACGTGCTGAATTTGCTAACGCTAAGGAGTATATATCCATACCGATCTTACCCATATTTTGTATGTAGATAAGATAAAATCCATCTGTGAAAAGTCGAGGCGCTTGTGCAACAACATCATCATCTGTGAAGCCTTGTGGGATTACCATTTTTTCATCAGAAAACAGTTTGTGCAGGAATTGAATATGTTTATTTGATAATTCTAAAGCATATTCCAGGATCTTCTTTATCTCTTTATCTTCAATATTAGCCAGAAAGTGTTTGATGGTACAAACTGACAATGTATCATTTTGATATTGTCCCCATAGATTTGCTAGTTCCGCTGCTGATAATTCCACATTATGTTCCTTTTTCATAATAAACCTCCAATTCTCTATTGCTTATTATGAGAAATATAAGAAATATTATACAACACAAACACTATAAATCCCTGTAAGTTCCATATTGTCCGCCTGTAATAATAAGGTTGATGTTTTGATATACGAATCACTTTTTTCGTATAATGTATGCAGAAGGGAAATGATTGGATATGTGCTTAATCAATTTTCAAATTCAGGATCATCCAACCTATAAATTAATTATTGCAGCGAATCGCGATGAATTTTATGAACGGCCAACTGCCCCTGCACAGTACTGGGATAATGAACCAGATATTCTAGCAGGTAGAGATTTAGTACAAATGGGAACATGGCTTGGAATTACCAAACAAGGAAAAATTGCCGCATTAACAAATTTCCGTGATCCAGATCAAATGGCTGCAGGTAAACATTCGCGTGGGGAGATTGTTAAAAACTATTTATCAGGAAACAATGGCCCTGAAGAATTTCTACGTGCTTTAAAAATGAAGAAAGATCAATATGTAGGCTTCAACGTTATTGTCGGAAATCCAAATCAGATGTTCTATTATAATAATATACAAGACGTTATATCCGAGATTATTCCTGGAACTCATGGACTAAGTAACCATTTTCTAAACACACCATGGCCTAAAGTGACAAAAGGAAAGAGAATGCTAATAGACTACCTCATGGAAAATGAAGAACTTGAAACAGATGCATTATTTGATATCATATCAGATGCTGAAGAAGCCAAAGAAGAGAACTTACCTAAAACAGGTGTGAGTTTAGACCTCGAGCGAAATTTATCCCCACTTTTTATTAAAACACCTGAATATGGAACTCGTTCATCTACTGTATTACTCATCGATCGGGATAATCATGTGACCTTTGTTGAGCGCTTATATGAAACAGGTGAATTTACAAAAGAGAACCGATTTTTGTTTCAGATAGAATAATTCTTCTAACTAGCGTATCCCTGTTTTAAGTCAATTACAAATAATGTATTGCGTAAACCATTATATTACTAACATTCTAAAATTTGACACTTCTTGTCATAAAAATATGTTACAATTCAATTATTGATTTTATAAACAGAAGTAGGTGGGATGTTTGGTTTACGATGGGATTATTCTTTCCTTATTAATCGGTTTCTTAAGGGGCGGAAGCCTAAAGGGAATAGCTGAAATTGAGTTTAAATACGGCTGGGTATTTATTATCCTTATAGTTGGACAACTATTTGTATATTTCACCCAAAATCATTTCGGCTTTGTTGGAGCAATAAGTAACCAGTTTTTTATGTTTGTATATATTATTGGGATGTTTTTCTTATGGATTAACCGCCACCACGAAGGCTTCACAATTATTTTGGTTGGTGTATTTTTAAATTTCCTAGTTATGGCTGTGAATGGCGGAAGAATGCCAGTATCAGAAGAAGCTTCAGCAGTGCTAGATCCACATTACATAGAAATGCTAAAAAGTGGGCTAGCAGGTAAACACGCCTTATTAACAGATTCTACTATTTTGCCATTTTTAGGAGATATCTTACCGCTACAACCACCATACCCAAGACAGCAAGTTATAAGTATTGGTGATATTGTAATGAATGTTGGGGTTTTCTTGTTTATACAAAAGGTTATGCTTATTCATCGTAAAGAAAAGACAGAGGGAAAAAAATTAGCCTAACTTTCAAAGTTGTAATTGAAAGGAGGTGAAAAAATATGAACAAAAAGGCATTATTATTTAATGTAGCGATTATTGTATCATTAGTTTTATCTTTTACTTCAGGGTGGAAGATATAAAGAAGAGTCATAGGAAGAAGCTTACAAGCTTCTTCCTATGTTTTCATACATCAAAGAGGAAAGATTGTGGTGCTAATGTCTAAGGTCATAAAGAACAAATTAATAATTTTCCAAGTATCTGTAAGTATAATAGCTCTACTGATCCTATTAAATATACTAAATGGTCCAGTTACTTACGATTACAATGATTGGATTATTATTTACTCTATGAGCGGAGGGGCTGTTCTCCTTTATTTTTGGACAATCCGTTTAATGCCAACCGGACACGGTTTCTCAATGGACTCATCATTATTTCTATCCAGTTTGTTTTTATTTGGTATTCACACTAGCTTACTTATATTATTAATTAGCTCTTTATTTTATTATGTTTATGATAAAGGTAGGAATTTTTCCAAGCATATAGGTAATTTTAGTAATTACTTATTAGCATTGTCTATTGCATACTACTTTTTCATTTTATTTGGTGGGGATTTCGGAAGAATTGAACCAACTAATTTATACCCATATATTATTAGCCTTAGCATTTTTATGCTCGTGAATACTATCTATGTTGCTATTTATTTCTCTATTAATAACAAGGAAAGAATAAATAAAATAATTAAAAGTATGTTTGTTGTGGCAATCCCTTCTTATGCTTTAAATTTATTAATATCAATGGTACTAAGTATACTTATTTTTTATTATCAGGTTTTCGGTTTGTTTTTATTTCTTGTAATAGCCGTCCTTCTATCGATCACTTTCAAAAGGCATTATGAATATTATAATGAAGCACAAAAGCGTGCCATTAAAGATCAGTTAACTGGATTATATAACCATGGTTATTTTGAAGATAAATTAGAAGAGCAGTGTCAACTGGCTAAAGAAACTAATCAGTTCCTGTGTCTAGCTCTAATTGATATAGATGATTTTAAAAAGTTTAATGATACGTACGGGCATTATCGTGGAGATCAACTATTAAAATTTATTGCACAAATGTTAAAACAGGACTCTATTAAGCATGGATGGTTTGTTGCACGATATGGTGGAGAAGAATTTACATATATTATGCCCGGTATTGATGAGCATGAGGCATTCTTGATTATCAATAAATTAAGAAAGAAAGTAAATGATACATATTTTGAGGGTGTAGAAGTGCTGCCATACGGCTGTATTTCGTTTTCAGCTGGGGTAACGCAGTTTGATACGGAAAGTACGTTTGATAAATCTATATTACTGGATCATGCAGACCAAGCAATGTATTACGCCAAGGCTCAAGGGAAAAATCAGGTTCGAATCTATGATGAAAGCATTAAGACCGATCATTCATTAGACATTGAAGAAAATATTGCAAGGCTTGAACAGCCACTCAACTTTTTCTTAGCTAAAGATGTGTACACGTACCAACATAGTAAACGTGTATACCAATATGCGACTGAATTTAGTTTAAAACTAGAATTACCTATTTATGAGCGAAAAACGTTAATTCTTGGTGCGCTAATTCATGATATTGGAAAAATTGAAATACCACGCGAAATTTTGAATAAGAAAGAGAAGTTAACGGACAATGAGTGGCAGATGGTCAAAAACCATGTAGTTTGGGGAAGAGAGATCATCTCCAAACACCCCCATTTACATGATTTAGAACCACTTGTAGAATTGCATCACGAGCGTTTTGATGGTAAAGGTTACCCACATGGGTTGACTGGATATAATATTCCAAAACTGGCCCGAATTCTATGTATAGTTGATTCATTTGATGCAATGACCACTGAAAGGCCCTATCAAAAAACAAGAACATTTGATGAGGCTATTGTTGAACTGAGAAGATGTGCAGGAACTCAATTTGATCCAGAATATGTCGAACCATTTATAGAGATGATTAAAGAAAATCATTACAAAGATGATTTAGCCGTAAACGCTTCTGGTGAATAAGCGAAGCGTGCTGGTTATGTAACCAGCACGCTTTTTACCTTTCATTATAATGCTAATTGTACACAGTCTTTAATGATCACCGTTTACGTAATCTTCTTATTTCATCAGCAACAAATTGGACTTGTGTTCCGACAACTACTTGTATATTATTTTTTCCAACAATATTGATACCTGGTACACCTGTTGCTTTGATTTTATTTTGGTCTACTACGTCCATATCTTCTACTTCCAGTCTTAAACGGGATACACAATTATCTACTGTTGTAACGTTCTCATCTCCACCTAAACCTTCATAAATTTGTTTTGCCATAACTGCTAGATCATCCTGTCCGTCATCTTCTACAGTATCTTCAGCCGCTTCTTGAACTTCTTCATCGTCTTCTCGTCCTGGCGTTTTTAAATTAAACTTAAGAATTAAGAAACGGAACAGGAAGTAATATATGACAGCAAATACAAGACCTTGAACCATCAGCATAAGTGGCATATTAGCTATGGGTACACTCAAACTTAAAATATAATCAACAAACCCTGCGCTAAAGCTAAACCCAGCTGTCCATTGAAACATAGCAGCTATCATTAACGAAAGCCCTGTAAGTGCTGCGTGCACTACGTATAATGCAGGAGCTAAGAACATGAATGAGAATTCTAGTGGTTCCGTTACCCCCGTAAAGAATGAAGCAAACCCAGCTGCCATCATTAATGATGCTGCTTGTTTTTTACGTTTTGTTTTAGCTGTGTGGAACATTGCCAATGCTGCTGCTGGTAAACCAAACATCATGATTGGGAAAAACCCTGCTAGATAACGTCCGGTAACTCCTTTTTCTCCTTCACTATCCCAGAATTTTGCTATGTCATTAATGCCGGCAACATCAAACCAAAAAACGGAGTTCAACGCATGATGCAACCCGGTAGGTATAAGTAACCTGTTAAAGAAACCATATAAACCTGCGCCAACTGAACCTAAGTCAATGATTCCTGTTCCAAATGCCACAAGTCCTGAATAAATTACAGGCCAGATAAAGAATAAAATCGCTGAGACAATGAGCATGGCACCTGCACTCATAATCGGAACAAGCCTCTTTCCACTAAAGAAAGCCAAAGCATCCGGTAACCTTACTTCACTAAATCTATTGTACATAATGGATGCAACAATACCGGAAATAATTCCAATAAATACATTTTCAATACTTCCAAAAGCTGCATTAACATTATCTGCTTCTATGCCTTGTAAGCTGGCAACATTATCTGTTGAAAGTATGGTTGTTATCACTAAAAATGCAACAAGCCCACTCAAACCTGCTGCTCCATCTTGTTCCCTAGACATGCCAATTGCAACACCGACTGCAAACAAAATAGCCAGGTTGCCTATTATCGCTGTACCACCACTCGTCAGGAACGTTGCTATCGTATTTTCCTCATCAAATGCAAGAATCCAGTTGCCGATACCAACTAGAATCGCAGCAGCAGGTAATACCGCTACAGGTAGCATCAAGGAGCGACCGAGATTTTGCAAGTACTTCATCATGCTGATTTCCTCCTCATTAAAACGTAATTTTATAAAATCATGTACCTTTTACAATCACCTATATTCCATTAATCTATACGTAGGTCAACATCATCAACTAGAAGCAGTTATAATTACTGTTTCTCCTATCTTGCCTTCTTTTTCATCTGTCATCGTATAGTTTTTGTCTGTATCCTTACTATTGGTAATTACGATAGGTGTGATAATATCTGATGCGTGGTTTTTAATATAGTCTAAATCAAACTCCATAAGTGGTTGCCCCACAGAAACAGTGTCTCCTGTATTAACTAACACGTTGAAACCTTGTCCATCTAAAGATACCGTCTCCAGGCCAATATGAATCAAAATCTCGGAGCCATCGTCTGCGCGTATTCCTATTGCATGTTTTGTATCCGGGATTTGGATAACCTCCCCATCTACCGGGGCATAGGCTTTACCTTCACTCGGAATAATGGCAATGCCTTCCCCCATCATTTTTTGACTGAAAACGGGATCTGGAACATCCTCTATCGGAACAATTTTCCCATTAACCGGGGCGTAAATTTCCGATTTTGGGTTTGATTTTTTAAACATATTTTTTAACATAAATTCATTCCTCCTTCGTACTAAAAATATAAGCATAAACCTCATACCCACTTATCATTTAATCTATTCATCGTTTATAGTTACCCATTTGTTCAAAATTACCATCAAATAATCCATATAATGTCTTTAAAAATACGACTAACCTAAAAATAAGTTTAGCTATTATACATTTTGATTTATACTTATGCTAAGGTAAGTATTCGCTTCCCATAAAGGAGACTATGACTATGGCAAAAGAACATTGGAATAACAGGTTTTCTGAAGATGATTTTGTGTATGGAGAGGAAGAAAATGTCTTTATAAACAAGATGAGCTATCTAATTCCAGAGCAATCTAACATTGGTTGTTTTGCTGAAGGAGAGGGACGAAATGCCGTCTATTTATCAAGACTTGGTCATGATGTAACTGCCTTTGATCTTTCAACTGTTGGCCTTGAAAAAACAAAGACGTTGGCAAAGAAAAATAGTGTTAACGTGGAAACTGTTGCGCTTGATTTAACAAAAGAAAAAGCTGGTGCAAATCAATATGATGCAGCAGTGATGGTATTTGGACACATCCCAAAAACCTACCAGCAATTTATGATTGAAGGCATGATTGAATCCGTAAAACCAGGTGGGTACATAATCTTTGAAGTATATTCAGACGCACAACTTATGTATAAGACAGGTGGACCGCCTACACTTAAGTATTTATATGACCCAATAGACGTTCTAAGTTGGATTCTCCCCTATACGTGCATTCACTTTTATTACGGAGAAGCAGAGAGAAATGAAGGATCAAGACATACAGGCTTAGGACATGTCATACAGGCCGTTATAAAAAAGTAATAACAAAAGCGCAAGCGCCCGTTTAGCGACGTATGGGCTGGACTTATCCGCATGAGATAAAGGAAACACGAAGAGCGGTAGCGATTCGATGTTGACTTATCGTAAGGAGGATCAGGAAGCCCACTAACAGCACGGGCGCTGGAGCTGGACGTGGCTTAAGCAGTAAATAAATTATCCACAGGCTCCTAATTTTATAATTTCCTAGACGATAACAAAAACGACTATTTAAAAATAGTCGTTTTTGTTATTAGGAAGTTTCCGTTCTTGGCTCTGGTTTTCTAATAAAGAAAGCTAATATAAGCCCAATGATAGCAAATATACCTGCAACGATAAAGGATACATTAACCCCATGAATGAGTCCTTCTACACCTGCATCAGGAATTGCACTGGTTGTCATAACTGTTACTAATAGTGCTGTTCCAACTGCTCCTGCTATTTGGCGCATCGTATTGTTCATGGCTGTTCCATGTGGTATTAAATCATCCTGGAGCTGATTCAACCCAGCTGTTGTTACTGGCATCATAACCATCGCAATACCTAGCATTCTTGCCGCGTTAACGGTTGCTATATACGTAAACGTAGTTTGAATGGTTAGGTTGGTAAACATAAAGGTAGTAATAACTACGATGGAAAGACCAATTATGGACAACCATCTAGCACCAAATTTATCAAACAGTCTTCCTGTTATTGGATTCATAATCCCCATTAAAAAGGCTCCTGGTAATAGTGCTAACCCTGATACCATTGGTGAAAATCCTAAGAAATTTTGCATCAATAATGGTAATACGACAGCTGCTCCGATCATTGCAATAAAAACAACCATACCTAAGCCAGTTGTTAATGTGAAGATTTTATTTTTAAATACGCGAAACTCAAGGATAGGCTGTTCAAGTTTTAACTGTCTGATGATAAACCAAACAAGCGAAATAGCACCAACAGTCATCGAGATAATAACATGTTCACTAAACCAACCAGCATTACCAGCAGTACTAAACCCATATAGCAAACCACCAAATCCTAAGGTAGACAGGATGATCGATAAGATATCAACCCTTGGAAAGGTCTGCTTCGTAACATTTTTAAGAATCATATACGCAACAATAATATCTATGATAGCAATAGGAAAAACCACATAAAATAGGCTTCTCCATGGGTAATGTTCCACAAGGTAACCAGACAATGTCGGTCCTATTGCCGGCGCGAAGGCAATAACTAAACCAAACATACCCATTGCTGCTCCCCTTTTTTCAATAGGAAAGACAAGAAACAATATTGTCTGCATCAATGGCATCATAATACCTGCACCGCCAGCTTGAAGGACTCTTCCCGCCATCAAAAAGGCGAAATTTGGTGCGAGGGCACAAATTAACGTCCCTAAAGCAAATATACTCATAGCAGTAAGAAATAACCTTCTAGTTGTAAACCGAGCAATTAAAAATGCTGTAATAGGTATCATAATACCATTAACAAGCATAAAAATGGATTGCAGCCATTGAACTGTATTTTCATTTAAATTCAAATCTTCCATTATCGGAGGAAGTGCGGTACCTAGTAGCGTCTGATTCAAGATTGCAATAAACGCCCCTGAAATTAATACGATCATCAGTGGTACTCTATTAATTGTTTCCCTCGATTGAGGTGTATCATTATTTCCAACCATATTTCTTACTTCCTTCTTTCTTACCTAAACGTAGTCTTATACTTATTTTTCCGTCTATATCTAACAAATACAATAGTACATCTTAACAGATAAATACAAAAAGAAAAAGCATTAGTTCAGACAAAAGTAGACGCTAACCCTTTTATTGGTGAGCGCCTAGATAGATATTGTTAAAAACTACTTTTTAACTTTTGCGACTCCTAAAGCAAGATGTTCCCATAGAATATTTTCCACAAGCTCACCCTGGCTATCATCACAGTCAACAATTAGTATTACTTCAGATTGTTTTCCTCTTAAAACCCTCTTTTGTTTTTTAAGAACCTTTTCTGTAAACAGTCTTATAGCTACACCCAAGACAAAACCAATAAACGCACTCATGATCCCCCAGAAAATTGGCCCCCAAGCCAATTCGAATCCAATACTTGTTCCTATAACAGAGAAAGCCGTTGCAAGGGCTATCCCTATATCGATCATGGATGTTCCATCTGAATTGTGAATGCTATCAAACAGATTTCGTTCTTCAGTTCGATTATCAAGTGCAACGGCATATATATTCTCTTTTTTAACCCCTTTTTTTTCCAATGTTGAAATAGCCATTTCTAAAAATAAGGTATTTTCAAACGTTGAGAATAGTTGCATATTTATCACTTCACTTTTTGTCCTTTTAGTAATGAAAAATCAGGGTCTTGATAATTCTCTTTCAAAAATTGACGTTGTTCTTTATCAAAAAGTTTATTATTCTCAACTGTATTCATATAGGAGTCATAAATAGCAAAACCGTAAATGGAAGGTAAGAAAAGAAGCCATTGTGGTTTTAAAACGGAGTTAGCCTGATGGATTTCTCCTACGAGAAAAAGCTGTACAGCCTCAAGAATATGTGAAAAATAGAAAAAAATAACAGACCAAATAATGACAAAGAAAGCTGTAATAACTCTGTGTATGTAAAGCTGTCCAAGACCTGGTACAAACAGTGACCACATTAGTGCTATTACAGGATTTCGTTTATCTAAATAATTAATTTCCATTGAACCTAAACTAAATGAATTGAAGCGATGTTCTTCTCGTGCTGCAAGAATGTATACTTTGTTCATATCTACTGTTGTTCGGTAACTATCCCAAATTCCAAACAAATATACTGGCATATACAGTAAAATCCACCTCGTGTCTAATACGTTAATGGCCATATCTATATCACCTTGAAGGGAATAAACGATTCCTAAATTAAGTTTAGCTTGTACATTAACAACTACCTCCCAAATGAATAATGAAAAACCTCGGAGGTATTTTGAAAGAAGTAAGTGACCAAACCCAGGAAAAGCAGCACTCCACCATGCAACAATATACGGATTTCGTAAATGGAGTTGAGTAGTACCAAGAATACTTACATGTGCCGTATAACGTCTAGCAGTGTTGTTATTACTATAATTATTCATATATAACTCCTGTTACATGAATTTTCAAATCCTTTTTAGGTTTGCCATATAGGTGTTGTTTATTCTAGAATGTATATTTATTATGGCAAAACAAAACATATAGTTACTCAGTACCTTTAAGAAAGGTGAACATCCTCTATGATATTTTCCATATTTAACGAAGTTTTAGAAACTAATGAAAAGTTAGTCCAATTACGAATAGAACACTATTTTGAGAATGTTATTTTTTCTAATCAGTGGTGGTTTTTAATTGGTGTAACTATTGCCATATGGATAATTTGGGCATTTCTGGTGGATAAAAGTAGGGTGAAAACCATTTTATTTGTTGGATTTATCACAAGTTTTATTGCATTATTGTTGGATGATATCGGTCTTTCATTAGCCTTATGGACCTATCCTTACCTTCTGACACCATTCTCAAACCAATTTCAACCAGTAGATCTTGCTATTGTTCCAGTAGGATATATGCTTGTATATCAGTACTTCATTCGGTGGAGATTATTCTTATTTGTGCTTACCTTGGTAAGCATTTTCGCTATTTTTGTCGTAGAACCTATGTTTATAAAATTCGACTTGTATTTGCAATTACGTTGGGAACATTGGTATTCCGGTCCTTTTTATATAGTAATTGGTATTTTCGTTAAATGGCTAGCAGATAAAGTTTCTCTAAAATAAAAGAACATACTCCTCAGTATGTTCTTACTATCAAATAAACACGAATCGAATTATTTAGGCAAAACCTTCGCCATCGGAAACTCGTCTAAAAAGCCATATTTAATCATTAGATTTAACGTATCCTCGCCATATAAAGCTGTCTCTGCCATTAATCGAGAAAAATCAACTCCGATATCTTTTCTCATAATCGTTCCTAGTGAAGTCCCATATCTCGAAACAGTCGCTGCCACAAAAACGGATAATTTATATAGCATAATACGTTCTGAAAATGGAGCAACAGTACTGTCTGTAATTTCATTTTCCCATGTTGGAAAGTTAGGTAAGTTGTATGCTTGTAGTAAAGATTGAAAAATTCCCATCTGCTTTTTAGCGATTTTCTCACCACGTTTATAATGTTCCTTCAATTCTTTTGAAGAAGTGACTTGAGCAAAACTTCTTAAAAATTCGTGTTGAAGCTCCAGGTTTCTATGGTTGGTCACCAGTTGGGTAATCTCTGCAGTATTTAAAGGACGATCCCCAGAAAGCCACCCACCCACAAACGATTGTTTACGGACTTTTCCAATACTTTCCGGCACCGGAACGGATATCTTTGGATGAAAGAGTCCTCTTTGCTCCATTAGCCCTACAAGTTCATTCATAAAATGTGATGTTTTTGTTAAACTGGCCAGGTAGTACTGACGAACATCATAGCTTGTAGATTCTGAAAAGGAAACCGAATAAATTGGTCCAGCATCTTGTGCCAGTATATATTTTACAAATAGAATAACATTATCTTTATAAAGAGCTGGTGCTTTAAAATCGATATCTTCATCGGTGAATACTTCTGGTGAGGGGTGTCCAAATTGATTTAACAACTTCTTAGCTTCCTGCGTATTAAAAATAGCAACATCCAAAGCAGTCTCAAGTACCGAGATAACTTGTGGGTCTTCTGCAGTCTTAATAAAATATGTTGTAACCCCTACTGCCATGCTATTGCCAAGATACGAATTAAAAAGACTTGTAACCTCTGAAGTATTTAATGTATTTTCCAAATTAAAATCACTCCAATATGGGTGTTTTGCGTTATATTCCCCCACATTAAACGAAGTATTCAATAAAAAAACGCACATTATCTGTACGTTTTTACAAGCAAATGATCAGGAAATACGTGTGCCATTTTCAACGTGCTCATCAGGTCTTAACAGTACCACGTCATCTTGTTCTGGTACCCCACCTATTACTAACACCTCTGACTTAAATCCTGCAACTCGCATCGGTGGGAAATTTACGACTCCAACCACTTGTCGTCCAATTAGTTGTTCCGGTTCATACCTTTTGGTTATTTGAGCTGATGATTGCTTAACCCCCAACTCACCAAAATCGACTTCCAATTTTATAGCGGGTTTACGAGCTTCCGGAAATGACTCTGCTTTTAGTACTGTACCTACACGCATATCGAGTTCCATAAAATCTTCAATTGTTGCCACGTCAACTACCTCCTATTTTACTGTTAGCTTTACTTTACAATACTGAATTAAAAAATAAAAGATTATTCAATCTCCTTATCTTATTGTTATACCTTACTCTTTAATAACTAAGTAATGAAGACGTCCTAAAACAATAAAGAATTGTGCCTCTATTTCAATTTCTCTGGTTACGCTTTTTTACCCTCTTAATTATTAAAATCGAAATCAGACCAATGCTACCTAACAGTATAAGGACTGGTAGGTTTCCAATAAAGAAGACGAAGAGGCCTGAAAAAGCGGAAAGTAAAAAGTTGATACTTTTTAGAAATTGTTCTTTGGTTTTTTCCCAGGTATTTAACTCACCTTCATTCATTCCGGAAATGGTTACATTCTTTTCTTGAATATGGATTCTAACAGTTGCTAAGTCGGCTTTATTCTGCAAGTAATTCATTCGACCGGTTACTTCCTCAATCGCTTCCTGGACGGTTGCCAAATCGTCAGAAATAGTTAACAGATCCTCCGTTTCTTCTGCTTGTTCCATAAAAGAAAGTAACCGTTCCTCCACAACACGTTTTGATTTAAGGCGTGATTCCAAATCAACATACTCTTCTGTCACGTCCTCCCCTGTACTCGAGCTTTCCAAAACTTTGCTGCTTCCTTCTTCGACAAAATCAATAAATTCCTGAAAATGTGCTTGGGGAATCCGAGCGGTTATCTGCCCATTGGTTGAGCCACCTTCAGAGTCACTTTGGTGCATATTTGATTCCACGATGTATCCACCGCGCTCTGAAACCCGGGTCTGAATATCAGTTAATGCTTCTTGATATTCTTTTACTTCAATATGCAGGTTAGCAGTATAGATTATTTTTCGATCTATTTCACTAACTTCACCTTCTTGTGAAGATGCATCCTCACCTTGGGAATCAGCTTCTTGTTGCTCAGAATCATCTGTTCCACCTATCGAATTGTTATTTTTCTCCTGCATACCATCTTCCGTAGCACGATCATAACTTGCCTCGCTATCTTTTGATTCGTCGTTACTACAAGCTACCATCAGGAAACTAAAACTGATAAAAATCATAATAAGAAACCCTTTTTTCACCTTGACCACCCCATTCTTCTCTTTAACATATAGACGGAATTTACTGAAAAAAGTTACGTGTGTTAAAATCTACAAAATGGAATTCTATAATTATTGAATATTTCATTCTAATAATATAGAAAAATAGCGAGGTGATGATTATGGAAGTTTATAGTACAACGAGTAGAAATCGAGAAACATAACAGGTTGAAATAACTCACTCCCCTTTATGGGAACCCTTTCCTTCTAACAAATTTGAATAAATTCGTATCCAAATCTAGCATCGCCACAACTTAAATCTAATTTCCCTGTCACTTCACCTATTAGTTTAAGTAACCTTATTATTTGTTGACTGTAACAGCAACTGACAATAAAGCTTGCTCTAAATCAGAAATTATGTCCTCTACATCTTCCAACCCTACAGACAATCTAATTAATCCTTTTGCAATCCCAAATTCGGCAAGTAAATCATCTGGAATGGATGAATGGGTCATTGATGCTGGGTGCTGCACTAAAGTTTCCGGGTCACCAAGACTAAAAGATATCAAAGCGATTTTTAATGCACTAATAAAGTCTTTTCCTGCTTGTACACCTCCTTTAACTTCAAAGGATACAATACCACCCATTTTTTTCATTTGTTGTTTTGCCAACAAATGTTGTGGATGCGATTCTAAACCAGGATAATATACTTTATCAACAAATGGATGCATCTCAAGAAATTCAGCTACTTTTTGTGCGTTTCTACAATGTTTCTCTAAACGTATACCCAATGTTTTTATACCTCTTAAGATTAAAAATGATTCCCAAGCATTAAGATTTTGTCCAAGGTCACCCATTACATCTTTGCGCATATAATCTATGTCTTTCTTTTCACCACAAATAATTCCTGCAACAACATCTCCATGCCCATTTAAATATTTTGTCGCACTATGAACAACAACGTCTGCACCAAGTTCCAATGGTTTTTGTAAATAAGGTGTCATAAACGTGTTATCTACAATCAAAGCGATATTATGTCTTTTTGTAATTTTGGCAACTGCTTTAATATCAATCAATGTAAGACTCGGGTTCGAAGGTGTTTCAATATAAACAGCACGTGTATTACCTTTTATAGCGCTTTCAACACACGCCATACTTGTACAATCCACAAAGTCATGCTCCATTCCATACCTCGGAGCTATTGTAGATAGGAATTTATGAGTCCCTCCATATACGTCTTTAGTAACTACTACATGATCACCCGAACTAAGATGAGCCATCAATGCAATACTAATTGCTGCCATTCCGCTACTAACACCTAAAGCATCTTCCGCACCTTCTAAAGTTGCCATTTTTTTCTCAAGTGTTCTTGTAGTTGGATTACCATATCTCCCGTAATATCTTCCATCTATTTCGCCAGAAACCACTGCAACTGCAGCATCTGCATCCTCAAAGGAATATGCCACTGCTGGTATGATTGGCTGCGAAACAGCACCTGACTTTTCATCTGGGCTCTGTTCGCTGTGAACAGCTAGGGTGTTAAACTTCCAATTTGTCATCATAACTTGCTGAACTCCTTCTAGTTAATGTTTTTTATCTATTTTTATAGAATCATTTCATTTTAAGTAAAAGTGGTTTATTGAATCCTAATCACCATATGGAGCTATCATTATTATTTTCATAAATACCAATTGCTGTAATGGCTGAGGATAGACTTTTTTGTATATGTTTATTCATTGCAAGCTCAGCCCCTTCTGTATCTTTATTAGCTATACAATCTAAAATCAGTTGATGTTCCTCTCCTTCTTCAATAATCCGTTCTACACTTTGTTTAGGAACTAAACGACGGTATCTATGAATATGGTCATTTAGTTGAGCTAAAAAATTATTTACAGTTTTATTACCGCTTAAATCATAGATGTAGGAGTGGAACTTGGCCCCATAATATAAAACATCTTCAATGTTACCGTCTTTGGAAGTATTCATAATCTTACTAGCAATTTCAGATAAAATTCTAATATCATTGTCAGTAGCATTTTCAGTTGCCTCAATAACAGCAATTTCTTCTAGCTTGGATCGCACTTTAAATATTTCTTTAACCTCCTCTACCGAAATTGGAGCTATTTTAAGTCTTCCATTCGACTGACGCACTACCAGTTTCTCAAATTCAAGTCTTTCAAGAGCTCCGCGGAGAGGTGTACGACTGATTTTCAATTTTGAGGATATATCCTCTTCTATAACAGGTTGGTCTGGATGCAACTTTCCTTCTGTGATCCGTTGCTTAATTTCATAATAAGCATAGTCTTTCGCAGAAACGCCTTTTAATGATGTACGATTAAGTTGATTATTCATTGATTTACCTTCTTTGTCTTAATTTTTATATAAATAATATCTGTATAAAAAATAATGTACACAAACATTGTATACATTATTTGTATACAATGTTTGTGTACATTATACTAATTTATAAATTTTGAATTGTCAATACACTTAAAAAACATTTTTCTCTAATTATTTAGTTGCTTTCGTTATCACTAGTAAAAGTGATTTCCGCTCTATTACCGAATTAATGTCAGACTTCCCCTTAGTTTACTATTTCTTCAGGACAGTTCTAATTCTCCTTTTTCATTCAAGCATATTCTCCTTCCATCCCCTAGTGTAATGGTTATAGGATAAGGCACGGAGAATTGTTGGGAAAACAACCATTTCCTACCTGTCGGGCCTAACAACAAATAACTCCCATTTTCCCCCATGAAGTTTAAACTGTTAGGATCCACCACATCCCCGTCTCTTTCAGGGATGCCAAGATCAGTCAATTTTTTACCATGTTTACGAACATCATTAGTAGTCAAACTAATTTCGGCTATATTTAATAGATTATTAATGGAGAAAGGTCCCTTCATTTCTTCACTAAAATTTTCTCTAACAATAAATTCAACTATATTGTTAGACGGATCCTCAAAGTAAAATGCACGACCATTAGCATATTCAAAATATACTTCATCCTTATTGTCTTCGATATTTAGCGGAACACGACTTTGAATATATTTCTTAGCTCCTTCAAAATGGCCAATTGCTAAATTAAAAGCGAAATGATAAAAGCAGCCTTCATTATCACGTTGAACGAACTCTAACTCACTACTTCCAACTACTATGGAGAACCTGCCTTCAGCATGTGCTTCCATATCAAATCATAATGTTTTTGTGTAAAAATGTATCATCTTTTCAAGGTTATCTGTATTCAAGAAGACTTTTTTTATTTCCACTTTATTATAATCCTTTCATACAATTATTTCTTAACCAACAATATCAGTTTTTCTTTTATACGCCCTATATCGCTTTAATTCTGTACATCCATTATTCATAAACGTTTTTAACATGGGTGTGTTATTTTTACTTGTACAACCGATGTAGAAGGATGCATGCAAGTCACTTTCTAGCATCTGTATGGCTTGTAAATGAAGTAACTTACTTTTGCCCTTTCCACGTTCAGACGGAATCAAGCCAAAATAAAACAACCTTCCCTCATCTTCGGTACCTGGTTCTGTCTGTTCCCATATATGTATAAAATCTTCTCTTGATACCTCATGCAACGACTTGAACGTAAAACCTTTGTCCCTTGTGTTATCCAGCTGAAGTATCTTAAAAACCGTTACTAATTCATCATCAAACTGAAAATCATTTTTCTTCAAGTAAAAATCTACTCTGTCGGTAAACTTACTATTTACGAGAATATTTAAACTAGATATTTCTTTCACAGACGGATCGGTAATAAGATGAGAAATAAGGTATAACATTTCTTCGGTGTTAAGCTCTTCAGTATCTTCGATGGTTAAAAAGTCTTTCCCTTTAACCAGTTTTACTTTTTCGTATAAATCTTGTCTATTCAACATTTCATTTTCCAAACCTTACACCTCTTTTATACTCCATTAACCAGCAGTCTCGATATTCCCCTTCGTGTAATTCATGTTCAAAAATAATGCTTGTCATGCTTCTTAGTTTTGCCTTCCTTTAGCTTATAACTAAATAATACACCATCTTGTATTTTTTATGATTTTACACTTTATTAGGTCAACTACCTATAGATTTATAAAAAATTCATATACACTTAACAATAGCGATTTTATAGTTTCAAAATCAATTATTAACTTGTTGTTCTGAAATATTCAGAAGTCAACGACTTTTTAGAGAACCACAAAGAAACCGAATAGTGAGTTTTTTACTCCACTATTCGGATAAAGATCTAAGTACTCTTAACTGTACCTTCAACAAAGATTTAGTTCTATCTTAGGCTACTATATTGGTAGCATTTCTCCAGTTATATCCAGTTATTTTACGTCATTAAGTAATTCACCAATATTTTCAATTTCAACTTTGATGAAATCCCCTTTTTCTAACTTTCCTATGCCAGAAGGGGTACCAGTTAATATCACGTCTCCAGGCTCTAACGTCATGATGTGTGATATAAATTCAATTATTTTATCTACGGAAAAAATCATGTCACTTGTATTTGAAGACTGCTTCATTTCTCCATTTTGCCAAAGTTTAATATCTAATTTATTAGGGTTAAGTTCTGTCTCAATATATGGTCCAAGAGGCTTGTATGTATCAAAAGATTTGGCTCGTGTAAATTGGCCATCCTTTTTTTGTAAATCACGGTTAGAAACATCATTGCCACATGTGTATCCTAAAATGTAGTCTTGGTATTGACTTGCTAGAATATTTTTCCCTTCTTTTTTAATTACTATAGCCAACTCTGCCTCATAATCAATACAATCACTTTTATTATCTAATTCAATTGTATCTTGAGTTCCAATAATAGCAGCCGGTGAACACATAAATATCATAGGTTCATCCGGAATATCCATTTTCGATTCTTTAGCATGTAACTCATAATTTAACCCTACACAAACTAACTTTCTTGGCCTGATCGGAGCAAGCAGTTTCACTTCATCCACTGGTACTCCATCAGACTCTGTATCAAAGTCTTTAAAAATGTTTCCAATTACTGGATAAACAATGTTTTCTCTTATAATGCCATAACTATTAATATCTTTATACTTATAGTAAGCAATTTTCATTGAATTCTCCTCCTAGTTAAATGTTTTCAACAGTATGTTATGATTTTATTCTACTTACATTTAGTTAAAATGCTGCTCCAATACTTCGTAACTTCTATTAATTGCCGACATTGCGTTTGGCTTTTGAAAACTTTCTATTGTGACGTACTTGTCAAATCCAGATTTAATTAGTAATTTCATAATAATGTTAATATCATAGTCTCCGTAGCCTGGTGGATACCTATCAGAATCACTAATATGAAAATGCCAAAAGCGATTTTTTGCCATTTGAAAAGTCTCAGTTAATTTTTCGCCTTCGAAAAGCATATGAACAACATCAAGCATCATTCCAAGACTCGGTATATTTAGTTCTTCTACAAATTCTAGTGTTTCTTTTGTATTTAACAGACAGTTAGCATATTGTCTGTTTACAGGCTCTAATAAAATAGGGACTTCTGGGTAGGTATGCGCACATTCACTAATAGCTTCTTTCATCCATTGCAATGTTTGTATTTTGGGAATTCCATTAATATATCTACCTCTAAGCCTACCAATGTTTACCATTGCATTAAAATCCCTAGCCATTTCCATCGTAGCTTTCATTCTAACAATTGCTTCTTTTCGAATATTTGAATCATTATCTGCAAATGAGATCTTATCTTCACCATATATTTCACCGGTACAAATTGCAGGAACATCAAGATTTAATTCTGAAATGATATCCTTCAATCGATTTTGATTAATTTCCCTAGGGTCACGGACCAGCAATTCTACTCCTGAATAACCTATTTTTTGAATATAAGTTAATGTTTCAAACATATCACCCTGTATGGCGGTAACATTTGAATGATTAACATCAGGTGTTGCGTACATATATGCTAGTTTCATATAGATTTCTTCCTTTTCTCTAGCTCCTCATGAATAGCCTCTTTTTTCACAACACTTACATTTGGGATGGAAAACTCCTGTATTTGCGAATATTCTGACTTGGACTCTTTTCCATTCACAGTATCTAAAATCAGTCCTAGGATTTCCTTCCCTACTTCTTTAAGTGTTTTCTTACCTTCTAAGACATCTCCAGCACTAATATCGATATCTTCTCTTAATTTGTCATATATTTCATTATTCGAACTTATTTTAAGAACTGGAGCAATAGGCGACCCTGTTGGTGTTCCTTTACCGGTCGTAAAAAGGACAATTTGAGCACCACCTGCCACCTTTCCAGTAACAGAGGCAATATCAAAACCTGGGGTATCCATAATAATAACACCCTTTTCACTCGGTTTTTCCCCATATTTCACAATTTGATTAATTGTTGTTGTACCCGCTTTGTATATGCACCCTAAGGACTTTTCTTCAATAGTCGTTAAACCACCTTTTATATTTCCTGGGGATATAAACACACCACTATCATCCTCAGTCGTTTTAGAAAGTTCTATCTCATACTTCAAAATCAATTCTAATAAATCCTTTTTCATATTTTCATCTCTAGACCTTCGTGAAAGTACATTTTCTGCTCCTACCATTTCAGTCACTTCTGAGAGAACCACTGTACCTCCTTGCTCAACAATGAGATCTGAAGCTTCACCCACAGCTGGATTCGCAGAAATACCTGAAAACGCATCTGAGGAGCCACATTCCAAAGCCACAATTATTTCTGACATGTCTCCATCTACTTTTTTCTGTTTACCTAATTTTTCTTGTAAACTATTAACTTTCTCTACTCCTAACTTAGTAGTCGATCTTGAACCTCCTGCAAGCTGGACGATCATAAATTCTACCGGTTTTCCAGTTTGCTTGATTTCTTTAACTATCCTTGAGACAGAAGCAGTTTCACAACCTAAACTAACAATAAGTACTGCTCCAACATTTGGATTTTTTCCATGTCCAATAAAAGTGTCATCTGTAATTTTGTTTTCATCGGCGTCAAATGTACACCCGTATGGATGTAAAAAAGATACTGCTTCTGTCCTATTGACTATATCCATTGCAACTCGATTTACACATGATACAGTCGGTATAACCAAAACGTGATTTCTTATACCAAATGAACCATCTTCTCTACGATATCCTGAAATTTTCATTCTTGGATCCCCCCATTTGGTTGAACTTCCGCAGTATCACGTCGAGCCTTGGTTCCCCAACAATTATGAACATGAACATACTCACCGACTTTGATTTGCTCTGTTGCCATACCTATTTCTTCACCATATTTATAGATCATTTCATTTTTCTTTATATCACAAATGGCAATTTTGTGTGCCAATGGTATAGTACTTTTTACTGTTATATAATACGGCTTATTTACACCAGTAATTGTCACTTGTTCCTGTGGTAATAACTTGTTCACTGCAGTGGCGACCTGGTCTCTTCCCTTGATCTGTATCGCTGTTTTACTCAATTACATTCTCCTCCTTTTATGATGGGTTAACATTAATAAAATAGCTGAGGCAAAAACGTTGATAATTGTGGAATAAATATAGTTAAAATCAGCACAATTACCATGGCAATTAAAAATGGTATGACTGCTTTTGAAGATTCCATTATATTTACTCCACCAATTTTAGATGCTGTCATAAGAGTAACCCCAAGTGGAGGGGTATTTGAACCTATGCATAAATTAACTACAAATAACACACCAAAATGAATTGGGTCTATACCATAATGCATGACAACAGGCATTAGTATAGGTATTAAAATAATAATTAGTGCATTACTCTCCATGAATGTACCTAGGAATAAGAGAAAGGCACTAATTAAGATCAAGAAAACCCATTCATTTGGAGCAACGTTAACAAAAAAGGATGTTATATGCTGAGGTACCTGTTCTATGGTAATTATCCATCCAAATAAGTTTGAAATACCAATGATAATGAGTACTGGAACCGAAATTAAAGTAACCTGTACCGTAGTCTGAGGAATTTTTTTTATAGGTAACTCTCTATAAACAACAACAGATAACAAAAATGCATAAATTACTGCTAATACTGCAGCTTCAGTTACAGTCACAACTCCACCTAGTATCCCTCCTAATATAATTACCGGTAGTAATAATGGCGGAATTGAATGAATAAATGAAATTGTTAACTCACTGAAAGGTGCTTTTTCCCCTTTACCAAATCCCTGACGTCGACTAATAATAACAGATACAATCACAAGTAATACTGTTAAAATAATTCCTGGAATCAACCCACCAATTAATAACCCACCTATAGAAATACCACCTGTAGCTCCCAATATTACCATGGTCAAACTAGGTGGAATTAGTGACCCTAAAATACCACTACACCCTTGTAGCGCTGCAGAAAATGGAGAAGGATAATTATATTTTTTCATTTGTGGAATTAATATGGATCCTATTGCCGCTGTTACACCAAGCGCAGAACCTGACATTGTTCCAAATAGTGCACTACTAACAACCGTAACAGAGGCAAGTCCACCTCTAATGTGACCTATTAAGGCATTAGCAAATCTCATTAATCGCCTAGTAATACCTCCTTGTTCCATCAATACCCCTGCAAAGACGAATAGCGGAAGTGCTAAAAAAGGGTAAGAATATACCCCCATAGTCGCCCGTTGAGCTACAAGTGCTAAACTCATGTCATTGACTAAGACATACACTAGGGATGATAGTCCAATAGCAAACGCAATAGGAATATTCAATAATATAAACAACAATAATAATCCGAATAGAGTTAAACTCATCATTGGAATCACCCCTTTGAAATTGAAACGAATCTTTTAAGTTCTGAAACAAAGTGCCGAAGAGTAGTGATAGAGAGTAAAATACCCCCTGTAAAAACACCGCCATATAGCCAAGCTGAAGATATTTGCATACCTGGTGTTATAGAATTTTTCGTAGTTTCAATCATTATCCATCCACCAAAGACGAATATACTAAATAGCGCAAAGAGTAAAACAAAGTTAATTAAGCGTAACAAAGATTTCATTCGTTCTGATAATTTCTCAACTAGAAAATCTATTGTAATATGATCATGAGTTTCTAGAACAACAGCTGACCCAAGGAATGTTATCCAAACCATTAACGTTAAAGCTAATTCTTCACTCCATGCAAGTGGAAATTCAAAAAAATATCTTGAAATTATTTGGACAAAAATAACAAGTGTTAATAGAATAAACATAATAGCAATAATCCACTTTATAATATTAAGAATAATTTTATTTACCTTGCTCACATTGAGACTCCTTTACAATAATATGTGTAGATCCCCATCATTAGATGGGGAATCTACAATAAAATGATTTATTGTTCAGAATACTTTCTCACAATATCTACTAACTCTTTTCCATACTCATCTTCATATTGATCCCAAATAACTGAAACTTTTTCTTGAAATGCTTTAATATCCGGTTCTGTGACCTGCATTCCTTCTTCTTTAAGTTTTACAAGCATTTCTTCATCACTTTCCTGAATCATTTTGCGTTCTTTCTCTTTCCAAACTTCTGCTTTTTCAATAAGAATTTCTTGATACTCACTTGGGAGATCATTCATAGTTTGTTGAGATATAGTTAGAACCGCAGATCCCCATATATGTCCAGAAAGTGCTAAATGATCTTGTACTTCATGGAACTTTGAGGTATAAATAGTTGCTAATGGATTTTCCTGACCATGTACTACATTTTGTTGCAGTCCATAGAATACTTCTGAGAATGCCATTGGCGTAGGTAGTGCACCTAACTCCTCAAAAGTATCTACTCTTAATTCCGCCTCTGGTACTCGCAATTTAATCCCTTCTAAATCGCTTGGGGAATTAATTGGTGTTACCGAATTCGTAATATGACGATAACCACTTTCCCACCAACTTAGTGTTCCTATATCATATTCTAAAAGTACATCAGCCAATGCATCTCCTAATTCACCATCTACAGCTGCATATGCGTGCTCTCTAGTAGGCCATGCGTATGGGAGCTCCTCAACAATCATACGCTTGTCAAGAGATTGTAAAGCTCCAGTTCCAAAAAGCCCCATTTCAACAGTACCTAATTGTAAACCTTCTGCCACATCTCGATCCCCACCTAATTGAGAACTTGGGTATACTTGAATCTCTACATTTCCATCTGTTGCTTCCGCTACATCTTCAGCCAACCCTTCCAATGCAATATTCCAAGCATGACTAGTATCAAAAACATGACCAACTTTTAGTACATACTGTTCCTGATCCTTTTCAGTATCAACATTTGTACTACTATCTATGGCCTCTTTCTCGGCACCGGAATCCTCAGATTCATTTGATGAATTTGTTCCCTCCGTTTCTTCAGATCCACATCCAGCCAATATTAATGCTACACCAAAAAACAATAGTAGAGTTGAAATAAATAATAATCTAGAATTTTTCATTTTCATTTTAATCCCCCTCGTTCAGTTTTTTTTGAAACTTAAATAATAAAAGTTATTCTTACCAAGCCTCCTTAGGTATCTAACTTGACTTTAAATAATTCTTTGCAATAGATATATATAATTCTATAGACTGATTAAACTTTTTAATATTTACATATTCGTTTGGTTGGTGTGCTTGACTAGGTTCACCTGGACCAAGAATAATGATATTTCTAGAAATTGAAGAAAACACAGATCCATCTGTAAAATAATTCATTCTCTTTGTAATTTTATTAATATTGTATATTTCAAAAAAAGTATCCTTAGTCACTTTCACTATTTCAGTATTATCTAATGTGTTTAATGGTGCTAAATTAACAATTGGTTTAATTGAAATATGTGGGGTATCTTCTTTTTTACTTGTGTTCGATATATAAGTATGTAATGCGTTTAAAATATCGCTGTTTTTTTTATCTGGTGTTGTACGAAAATCAATCGTTGAGGTACAGTAATCCGGTATAACGTTATAGTTACTTCCACCTTCAATCATTGTTACAGCCATCGTAGACTTTGTCAGTATGTCTTGATCAATATTGTCTTTAAAAAGAGAAATTCCACTAATATCATCGATGAAAGACTTCATTCCGTTTATGGCATTTACACCTGATTCTGGCATTGACCCATGTGCGGTTTTTCCAAAACTATCTACTTTAACCCATAGCGCACCTTTATGAGAAGTAACAATTTCATTATCAGTTGGCTCACCAATAATCATCGCATCAAATTCATTGATCTGTTCTTCTTTAATCATTTGTTGCGCGCCTAAACTTCCTGTCTCTTCATCAAAGGTTGCAATAAATACTAATTCACCTGTTGATAAAGCTTGTGTAGATTTAAGAAAGATCATCGCATATATAAAAGCAACTAGTCCGCTTTTCATATCACTAGACCCTCTACCATATATTTTTCCGTTCTCAATGTGCCCTGAAAAAGGCGAATGATCCCAAGTTTTCTCACCAATTGGAACTGTATCTAAATGTCCACTAAATATTAGTCGTTTGCCTTTATGTTTACCTTTAACTTTTGCAACTATATTTGCCTTCTCTAAGTTACTTCTATAAATCTCTGTTTCTATTCCATAATAATAAAGTGTTCTTTGTATTATTTTTACAAAGTCCATTACATTCCCTGGTGGATTAACACTATCGCATTGGATAGCCTCTTGTAATAATTCAATTGGTTTATGCTTTTGAATCCACTGCCTTATAATTTCTAGGTTTAAATTCTCTACATTAATCATGTTCATCCGCCTTTGATTGATTATTTAGTCTACTTATATTATTTATAATATTAGCAAAATTTTAACAATAATACTATTGACCATTAAAATAGATTTTCTTCTATAATTTTGTATGGTTGTTACAAAGCGCTGGATTACATGTACACATAGTGTCAGGAGTCATCATCTTTTTGGGGGTAAAGTAAGAGAGCGATACTAAACTGTAACTGTGTATGGTACTCATGAATATCACTTTTTATCAATTCATTAATAGTGTTTAAGCGATACCTAATTGTGTTATGATGAACAAACATTTCTTTAGCTGTTTTACGATAATTACCTCTATTATGAAGGAAGATCTGTAAAGTATGTATTAAATCGCTTCGATGTTCATTGTCATATTCAATTAATGGCGTTAACAGTTCATAAACAAATTTCTGAACTTCATCTTGCATTATTGGGTTTGAGAAGAGGCGGTAGATACCTAAATCGTCATAAAACTGATTATGACTTTTAGTTACCATGAAGTCAATTGCATATTCTAGTGACTTTATAGATTGATTATATGCCAAAGATAATGATTGAATATCGTGAATCTGACTTATTCCTGAAATTAGAGATATATTATCATGTTGAGAGGATATTTCATGTAACAGATTATTTATTTCTTTTTTATAGTCATCATTCTCTTCCTCAATTTGAATAGGAAGTAGAATAATTAATTGGTTCTGTTTATCTAAACCAATCATAATATGTTCTTTTGGTTTTATCTTGTCAAAATGATCAACAATTTCATATATCCTTTTAGAAGACTTATTATCGGATGTAGTACTTACTATAAGAGAATACTTGTCCTGAAGTTCAATCCCCAACTCCCAAGCTTTTCGTTGAATTTGGAGTATGTCATTATTTTCTTTGTGAAATACTAACAGCGATATTAATCCATCCATATCTTTCTTTTTAAATTCTCTTTCAGATTTTTGGTTTAGATCTTTGATAAGAAATGCGTTTTTTGCATGTAGTAGACAATCAATATCTTCCAAGTTTAATTTTCTGAGAAATTCTTCGATAATGATATATTTACCTTGTTTTAAATTGTTTTCAAGAGGAAAAATAATATAAGTAATATGATCAAAATATAGCCTAAATATATTATGCTTACTATTTATTACTTTAGTTTTGTTTTCAAAATAATAATCAAAATGATGGAAAATTTCTTTTATATTCTGGTTATCTTCCATACTAGGATAGTTCAGCAATTCATTATCAGATAATATAAATATTGAAAAGGGATTTTCTATATATTTGTATAGAAGCTTAAGCATATCCTCTACACTGGTATTAGCTAAAAGTGCATTTGTGAAACATTTATTCACCTCTTCTGAGCGAATTAGTCTATTTGTCCGTAATTTAAGGATTTTAGACATTATGGGTGTAATTAAATCAATCCAAGCTTTTTCATTCGGTAAACATATAATAGGAAAGTTATATTCATTTGCTGCTGATATCATTTCATCTGGAAGCTTTTTCATATAACGATTTAACTTAACGCCTAGTCCTGAAACATTTCGTATAGCTAGTTCTTGGATCATCACATCTAGTCTTTCTTCTGAATTTAATAATGGATATGTAGAAGTGAAAGCTAGCTCCTTTCCTTTTAACCATTTGATAGCATCAGGAGCATCAAGCACAGTTGTTGACTCAACAATGCGGTCCAATCCATTTTGTCCAGCTAATATGGTTGTTCCCTTCATTTCACTCATTTTTAGAATATCTTTAATTTTAACAATCATATTATCCCCCTCAAAAAATTTTATTCATTAAAAACATTAGGCATAACGGGGTCACATTTTAATTTTTGTTACTAAAATGAAGAATAGAAATAAACTAAGATAATTTAGCGAAACTTGAATAGTAACTATTATTAGAATTAGGTGTTTGACTCAGTATTAAATTAATTCTGTTTTTTGATAGTGTTATCCTTCTTTACTTACTAATCATTTTCAAACAACAACTCAAAACACCACCTTCCAATCTTAATCTAGTGTTAACAATGCACCCACTGCTCCACTATATTCGCCATCCTCCAAGAAAAATGGAGTCTTTTCTCTTAATGTCGTATATTCCTCAATAATTCTTTTAAGGAGCGGATTGGAACGGAACGTCGAACCTATGTAAACAATCGAGTCTGTATGATAGCCGCTCGCTACTTGAGAACAAATGGAAACAACATTTTCACCAATAAGACCAATAATAGAAGCAATCATGTCAGATGAGGATGGTTTACCATGTGAAAGGTTATTTATTTTCCCAAAATTACTAGCGGTTAAATCTCCGGAAATAGGAGGAACATCGCCTTCAAAAATATCTTTTACTTTTAAGTCGATCAATTCTCTATTACCTGTATGGGAGAGTTGAACAATCTCATTAAAGTCATTCATTCCAGTTAATAGATATGACAAGCCTAGTAAAGTTCCACCACCAACACCAGTGCCTCCGATTCGTTGCTGTTGTCCATTATTCATATAATGAATAGAAGTCCCAGTACCAATATTAGCAAAAATAAAATCGCTTCCCAAAGCAAGACCTTGTTGATTTGCTAGGAACTCTATTCCTCTACTTGTTGCATCAAACTCAACGATCGTTTTCACAGAAAGTTTAAATCTACCTGCAAGCACCTTACTTTTCCCACCAGTGATACATATTTCAGGGGTATCGAAACTAGTAGAAACCCATGAAACCACGTCCTCCAAGTTATGTGCAGCAAATGTCTCATAGTAAATTGTATCGTTTTCTAGGTAAACTACTTTAATTAGTGTACCTCCAGCATCGATACCTATTTTAGTTGAATTCATTTTTGTTGACCTCACAGTTATTAGAATTAATACGAATTTAAGTCGATTTTCTCTAGATGAGTGATCAATTCGTATCTACTAATAGTATAGAAGTTTTTTAGTTTTATGCAACAAGACTACCAACTCTAATCTGAATTGATAGTCTTGTCCGTGATCTGATCAAGAACCTCTGCTAGGATTTCAACTGCTCGTTTCATTTCCTGATAAGAGACATTTAATGGTGGAAGTAATCGTACCACAAAAGGCCCAGCTGGTACCGCTAACAAATGATGATCTCGTAGTTCATCAATAACCGGAAGTGCTTCTGTATGAATAGCAATCCCGGTCATCAGCCCGTGCCCACGTATTTCTTTCACAACTGATAATGAACCAATTTTTTCATTTAACAATTCCTGGAAAAAATACCCTTTTTCCATAACTGATTGAAGAAAGTCTGGTTTAAAAATCACTTCCAATGTCGCTTTAATAGCAGCAGAGGCTAAAGGATTCCCACCAAATGTTGACCCATGTGTGCCAGCAGAAAATGTTTCAGCAAGCTTTTCCTTACCAATCATAGCTCCAACAGGAAAACCACTACCTAGTCCCTTTGCTGAAGTTATAATATCCGGATCAAGTCCAAAATGCTGATAGGCGAACGCTTTTCCAGTACGTCCGATTCCTGTTTGTACTTCATCAATAATGAATAATGCACCGAGCTCTCGACATTTCTGTTCGATTGCTTCCATAAATTCCTTATTTCCTTGGATGACACCACCTTCACCCTGGATAACTTCCACCATAATGGCAGCCACCTGGTCATCTTGAACATCCTGAACCGCTTTTGTATCATTATAGGGTAAATACTCAAATGTCGGCAATAAGGTTCCAAATCCTTGATGAACCTTTTCCTGACCACTAGCACTCATCGTTGCAAATGTACGGCCATGGAAAGATTGTTTGAACGTTAGAATCTTTTCTTTAAAAGTATGTTTCCGCGCAAGTTTAATGGCAGCTTCATTTGCTTCTGCACCACTATTACAAAAGAAAACATAGTCAAGGTTTGTTGTGCTTGTAAGAAGTTCGGCGGCCTCGTTTTGGATGGGAATTTGGTACAAGTTCGATACATGCCAAACATTGTGTAGTTGTTCTTCCAACGCTTTTTGGACGTGAGGAGGTCGGTGTCCTAAGTTACATACACCGATACCTGATACGAAATCTAAGTACTCCTTACCTTTATTATCTATAACCGTTGTGCCAGATCCAGATACAATGGTTAATGGAAATCGTTTATAAGTTGGAAACAAACTCATTCAACACATTCCTTTCTCTTTCCTAATTATAGTTCCGGTCATCCGATTTGCCTCCATTAATGCCCGTTTACCACTGACAATCATTACTTCTTGTAAATGCTCAGACAATGCATATACTGCTGACTCGACTTTTGGAATCATCCCACCGTGAATCGATCCATTATTAATAAGCTCTTGGACTTCCTGTGGTGTCGTCTCGTTTACCACATCTCCTTGAAGTAAGATTCCCGGTACATCCGTTACAAATAATAATTTCTCAGCCAGGACTCCTTTTGCAATAGCCGATGCTGCAAGATCAGCATTAATATTCACCGTTTGACCGTCCTGTGTCTTACCAAGTGGTGCAATAACTGGAATATAGCCTGCTTCCATACACCGATAGAGAAAATCCAATTCGACTTTTACCACCTCACCGACAAACCCAAGTTTATTCTGATCAACAAATCTAGCTGTAAGCATATTACAATCAGAACCTTTTAATCCAATTGCATATATATGTTGTTCGGCAAGCCTTGAAGTTATTTGCGCATTGACTGTTCCTGCCAAGCTCATTTTTACAACCTCCATGGTCTCTTTTGTTGTTTTTCTGAGACCGTTATGAAACTCACTTTTTATATTAAGGCGCTTCAGCATGGATGTAATCGAAGGTCCTCCGCCATGGACAACAATAATGTGAAAATGCAAGCGCAGATCATGAAAGCTTTTGTAAAATGCATCTGTAAGGTGGTCGATCATACTACCACCAAGCTTAATCACAATAATAGGTTTACTAGGTTCGGTAGCTGGCGTTAATTTTGACATAGTCATACGTTAAATCGCACCCCCACGCCGTTCCAATACCATCACCTTCATGTAAGTGAATGTCAATCGTGACTTCTTCTTTCGATAAGTCCTTTATTGCCTGTTCCTCTGAAAAAGAACATGGGGTGCCTTTACTGAAAACTAGCTGTCCTTCTATATAAATATCACAATCATCTGGATGAACCGTGGCATCTGCGTGCCCAATAGCTCCTACAATTCTCCCCCAGTTAGCGTCCTTTCCGTAAACAGCTGTCTTTACAAGGCTTGAACCAACAACTTTCTTTGCTATTATTTGTGCATCTGAAACGCTATTAGCTCCTCTCACATTTACTTCAATTAACTTTGTAGCGCCTTCTCCGTCTTTTGCTATTTTTTTGGATAAATCTTCACAGACGAGTTGAAGTGCTTCTGTAAAAACGTTCCAATCCGGATGCTCCGGAGATAGTGGATTATGGTCAACACTGCCATTTGCCATTGTTAGTACCATGTCATTGGTCGATGTTTCACCATCCACTGTAATCTGGTTAAACGATTTATCGACACATACACTTAATGCTGCTTGTAAGTATTCTGATTCAATCGTTGCATCAGTAGTAATAAAACTTAACATCGTTGCCATATTTGGATGGATCATCCCTGAGCCTTTTGCAGTGCCTCCGATTGTGACCACTTTACCGTCAACTGTAAGCCTATAACAGGTAGCTTTTTCACATGTATCAGTCGTTAGAATTGCTTGTTGAAAATCACTTGCACCAAAGGAAGTTGGTTCAATCGTTTTACACCCATAAGAAATTTTGTCCATTGGAAGCTGAACTCCGATGACACCTGTAGATGCCACAGCAACATACTCTTCCGGAAATCCAAAACGGCTTGATATCATTTCCCTCATTTTATAAGCATTCGATAGACCTTGCTCACCGGTACATGCATTAGCAACAGCGCTGTTAACTACAATTGCTTGAAGCTTTTGCTGTTTGGCAATACTTGCTTGAGTGACCTTTAGAGGAGGCGCTTGGAAATGACTCTGTGTATAAACAGCAGCAACTGAAGCAGGTTTGTCGCTCACCAATAGTCCAAAGTCTTTTCTCGTTTTCCGCAATCTTCCATGAATACCTGCTGCTTGAAAACCAATGGGGGATAAAACTGTACCTCCTTCTACGATTTCAACTTGCGTTTTCGTTGTTTCAACCAAACCATTTCCTCCTCTCTTTTATTATGGATAAACAGGTAAATATTCCAGCCCTGTTGTTTCACGTAAGCCGCATACTAAATTCATATTCTGAATAGCTTGACTTGCTGCTCCTTTCATTAAATTATCAATTACTGATACTACCGTTACCCGCCGTGTTCGATTATCCAATGCTAAACAGATATCACAGTAATTGGATGCATACACATCTTTCGTACAAGGGAAATTTCCCTCTTCACGAACTCGAACAAACGGTTGATCTTGATAATACGCTTGGTATTGTTCAACTAATTGACGAAGTGTTATTTCTTCATGAAGTTTCATATACATCGTCGCCATAATCCCTCTAGTCATGGGTACCAAATGAGTCGATAACGTAATAGGTGTTACAGCACCGTTCCACTCGGTAAGTTGTTGTTCAATTTCCGGGATATGTTGATGCTCATTCACTTTATAAATTTGAAAATTTTCTTGTGTATGGCCAAAATGTGTAATGGCACTTGGATTCTTCCCTGCTCCTGATACGCCTGACTTTGCGTCAATAATAATAGAGCTCGGATCAGCAGAGTGGCTCCTCATTAATGGCCCTAAACCAAGCAAAACAGCAGTTGGATAGCAACCTGGATTGGCTATCAGATCTGCAGAGGCAATATTCTCTTTATTCCACTCTGGAAGGCCATACACCGCTTGTGCTAACACAGAATCTGGGGCTGCTTCTTTCTTATACCATTGTGAATACGTGTTCCTGTTGTGTAGACGAAGATCTCCAGACAAATCAATTACTTTTGCTTTATCACCTAAAAGTTGTGGTGTTAACTCACTCGAAACTCCTGCAGGTGCTGCAAGAAAAATGACATCCAACTCACGCTTCATTTGTTCAGGCTGAATATCTAGTAATCGATGATTCGTTACTGTATTCATGTGACTGTATATGTCTTTAATGGTTCCCCCAGCTTGTGACGAGGAATATAGAGAAATTGTTTCAACATCTGGATGAGCTGTTAACAAACGGTATAGTTCAATTCCACCGTATCCCGTAACCCCTACAATTCCTATTTTCAATGTGAATCACCTCTTCCTTGTTTATGTATAAAAATAAATATTTATGTATATTTATACTATTATTCACCTAAAGCGTTTATCTGTCAAGGGGTAATTTTTAAAATATTAGAATAATATCGTTCACGAGTAGTGGATTTACATTAACTTTGAACTAAAAAAGAGAGCATGATACCATGTTGGCCTCATGCTCCACTTTATTAACATTTTTTATTTAATATCAGAACTTTGGATTTCCCACATTATTTCTGCGTTGTGGTTTCAACGTAAATGATGGCTCATAATAAACTTCAAAGAACTCTGATTCAGCCACATCATATTCTAGCGTTCCACTAGCATTTTTACCTTCCTTTAAATCGAAATTGAACATGTTTGTATCCATTTCATCACTTCCAAAATACTTATCAAGCGCAGTACCTTCAGCGTTATAAACATTCAAACTCGGTATCATCTATAAAACCACTCTCTGCAGAAGCATTATGAAAGCTAACTTCTAGACGCAGTACATTTCCATTTTCCGCTGGTGTATATTCTCCTTGCTCTCCACAGGACGCACGATCAATTGTTATTTCCATACCATCAATGGAAACAGTTTTACCAGTTCCGTATACTTTATCTTCTGCTTCCACTGACTCTTCTTCGGATGGCTCTTCACCATCAGCATTATCCGTTTCAGTTGCTTCCGCACCATTATTTCCTTCTGAACTTGCGTTATCAACCCCTTGCACCTCGGATTCACCGCAAGCTGTTAGAATCATTACCAATAATGTAGCCATTAATATACTATAAAGTGTTTTCAACATAATTCTCCCCTTTTTTATAATATAACCTTTTCCTCTGAAGCATTTTGGGGCTTATCTTTCTTAAATACCCCCATTAAACCCGCTATTCCAATTAGTACAGCAGAAATTATATAGAAAAGTGAAATACTAATCAGACCTCCAATAGCAGAAACGATTAAAAGAATCCCGCCTAATTTTGCTTTTGACAATGGCCAATGCTGAAAATAAAAATGCAGACCATCCAAGCCCAGTCAGGGAGCTTGAACCAGTTTCACTAACTGCTGCATCAAGAGTATCATCAAAACAAAATTAAAAAAGCCCCGCCTTGGCTTTAAGCCAAAACGAGACTTTATATTATAATTGTTATTCAGTTGTCCGGGTTGATTGGTAAGAAAGGGTATCCCAAAAAGATACATCTTTCTCATTAACAGATCCATCAGCAATAGCTCTAGTAGTAGCATCTAACGTTTCAACTGTCTGTTTGATTAGATACCCATTACTTTTTTGGCCGAGTGCGTATGGTTTATAATAATGGTCGGCCATACCACGCATTTCAAACAACAATGTAGAAATACCATACTCTACTGCTATACCATTACGGCTAATCGTTTCTGCAGATCCTCCGTTATATTTACCTAAATGACCCCATCCTTTTGAGTCAATGGCGTCAAAAACAACTGCACCCAATTGTTTGGATTTCGTAACTACATCAGGATCAGCATTTTCCGTTGTTGGATATAAAATGGAACCTGATACAAGATCACCGTCACGCTCACTTTGTGTACCCTGGTGATGTAAATCAATCATATAGTCGATATCATAGGCGCCCATTACATTATCATGTAATGCTTTTGTTTCCGGCTGGATCCTATCAACATGATCACGATTCAGATCTACCTGTTCAGCATTATAGCGTGTTAAATTATAATCGCCGTCTCCCACATAATCATCTAATGAAAAATTAACATCTCCCATAGCACCATCCACATTTAACCTTGGTACTACCAATACATTTACACCATCAAGGACACCTTTCATCTTCTGAGTCCCAAGATGTTTAATAAAGTCCAAAGCACCCTCTGTTGTTAATGCTTCGTTTCCGTGCTGTTGAGTAAGAAATAGAATGGTAGGATTTTCAGGGTCCTGCATGTATTTCACTAAATGCAGATCACGTCCCTGTACTGATTGTCCAATGACTTCAAGTTCCATGTGATCCTGTTTTGCCTCCTGCTTATGCAAGAAATCAACCAGTTCCTCATGTGTATGAAGGATAGAGTTGTTAACCATCTCATTTCCTCCATAGTTAGGACCTTCCCCTACAGCATTCACGGTTGGTGATGAAATGGATACACCTCCGAGTACTAATGCTCCGGTAACCGTTAGCGTTAATAACTTGTTTCTCATGAATACATAACCTCCTATTTTTTGAGTTATGTATTCATTCCACTAAAAAATGACAATTCCCTGCATTTATTTTAAAAATGAAGATTAGGTCTTATGTGTAAAATTTTGTTTATGAGTGGATAGTATGAGGAAAATTTCGGATTTCATTTTATACAGGTAATTAGACATCATACCATTTTAGTACGGTGTTAATATTTATACTCACTATTAAAGTATCCGTTTTCATTTCTCATAACTCATTCACAATGCTATCATTAATCTATTAGCGTCTGACCAGGAAATTCGCTTATTAATTCTGGTAAACGATACTTGGTCCTTTCCAAACGAGGTGGATGAATAATGGAAATAAGTTCTAAAGATTGTAACCCAAAGGATTTATATAAATTAATGACAGGAATGATTGTTCCACGACCAATTGCATTTGTCTCTACGAAAAGTGTATATGGTGTACATAATGTGGCTCCGTTTAGTTTCTTTAGTGCAGTAACTAGTGATCCACCTATTATTATGTTTTCACTAGGAGAACACAAAGGTGAAAAAAAGGATACCCTTGTGAACATTGAACATCATAAAGAGTTTACGATTAATGTAGTTACAGAAGATATCGCTCAGGCAATGCATGAATCCGCTGCTGATTTTGCCCCAGATGTTAGTGAATTTGAAGAAATAGGGCTAACTCCAATACCAGCAGCTAAGATTGATTGTATGTCTGTCAAAGAATCTCCTATCCATATGGAGTGTACATTGGAAAAGGTCATTGGAGTGGGTGCGAACTATATGGTATTAGGACGCGTCGTTCACTTTAGAATTGATGATAAACTCTATATGGAACCTTATAAAATTAACATTGCAGAACTAAAGCCAGTTGGAAGGTTAGCCGGAAATATGTATTCCGAAACCAAGAATTTATATAAGTTGGATAGACATGTAGACAAACGAAAATTGAGATAAATATATTAATTTCAAGGGGAATTAATGGATGGAAATTAGACAACTAATTCCGAACGATGCTGAGAAGTATTTCAATCTAAGACTTGAAGCATTACAAAGAAATCTTGAGGCATTCTCATCTACTTATGAAGAGGAAAAGGATTATTCCTTAGAAAAATATCAAAATAGGTTTAAAGATGATTATTTTTATACTTTTGGCGCATTCGAAAACGAACAACTTTTAGGTGTAGTTTCTCTAGTAATGGAGCAAATAATTGCAAATTGATAATAACTATCATGATGAGGAACTAACGGGTTCACTTGTGAGGTGCAAAACAGTGAATCACAAGTTAAATCTCACGTATAATCACATAACCTTCACTATTAAATTCACAGTAAAATTCACGGTAAAAAATGGCTTGGAAAAATATCCAAGCCATTTTCTTTCTAAATATCCGTTGTTAAACTAAAGCACCAGTTACTTCAAGAAGAAATCTATCTAATTGTAGACCACTGAAGAATCATTCCTGTATTATAAATTTCTTCTTTTTCAAAGTAATCGTCCTTATATCTAAATACGGACAAGTTTAAATTTGTACCTTTTGTTTTTTATTCAAGTATAATACTATTGATTCACTTTGCTAGTTATCATATCGACAATTTCAAAAGCTTTGTCTTTAGATAGTTCTTCGTTTAGATTAAAGTCAATTAAATAGGAACCTTCCTCAACCTTGAAATAAACGAACAGAAACTTTTTAACCTCGTGATATTCTACATCAATACCATTAAAAGACTTTGTTTCACTTGGTTGAGAACCACCGCTTCTATCATTGTAGGTTACCGTGAAAGCATTAGGTTCCCCGTCATAAATTCCATATAATATATCAGTATCCATATTTTTTTCGTATTTGTTTATAAATTGATCGTCTTTCAATTCACCCTCTTGCTCGGAATACGTAATAACTAAATCCTTATCATCGTGCGGTAAGTGTTGTACTTCTACCGATGTGATAGAATAATCTTCAAGTTGGGGGATATATACATCAGTGCCAAATTCATCGTCAGCCTGCTCCTGAAACGAAACACCTTCTCCATCTGTTTGAGATGAACAAGCACTAACTAACAATATGGCAAAGAGCAAAAACAATATTCTTTTCATAATAGTACCTCCTCGGTATTAAAACCATATCTTAACTGTATATACGATTGGGGTCTGAAAAAGTTCTGTCATAAACAATCAATTTTCTTTTGGGTCTATTTGGCTCAAAATATCTTATTAAACTCTTCTGCGTCTTTAGTGGCGAGTGAATTCTATTCCCTATTCAAGGAAAGCACCCATTACTTAAATAGAAATTACACTGCTTGGACATAAGACAGCCTATCTTTTCTGCGGACTCATTGAACCTTATTTCCTTTCATTATGCATAATTATCGTGGTGACGGACTCAGAAGACCTTATTTGTAACAGTTCCAGAGTTATAGACTGTTTTTTTATGCAATAAGATCCCCTGAGTCCGCTTAACCTTAAAAATCACTGTTTTTGACACAAATAAGGGCACTGGAGTCCGCTTAAAGTTCGCTCGTCTATTATCTATCTCGTTTACACAAGAAGCGACTACTCTTCTTGAACGATCAAAGTTGGCAAGCGTAATATCATTCCTATAAAATTAGGGAATATCGTGGAGTATATAGCTAGTAGCTCTAGTGGGGCTTCATAGATTAAATCTCTTAATTTCTAAAGGAGTTTTATATCCCCAGAAAATTAAAGTTAGTACCAAGTTAATATAAATCAATAAGAAAACGTTTTATACTTTTCCACCTCATATAAAAAATTCAATCAACATTCTTCAACTATTCTGCTCAATTGAACAAGGATGTAATTTACCTTATTAAAGATAAGCACTGAACACTTATTAGCTGGTTTACTTAAATGGAATCAAAATAGTATTGACTTATAGTTTAATGTCTTTTCTATTATTTCTTCTGGAGTTAGTTCTGCCTCATTATTAAAAATCAGGTCACTTACTTCTGGATGAGGGACATTTCTTTCTAACTGAATAATCATCTTGTCAATTTCCTCTTCCGTACCCTCAACCTTACATATTTTCTCTACAAGTTTGATTAGAGCTTTTTTATCCAGACTATTCCTCAATCAAATTCACCTCTAATTCTTAAAGAATAGCCCCCGTTTGTTTAAGTCCATACTACATATTTTTTCTAACTCACTTTAATATGTTATAATTGTTCTAACAATTATAACAAGGATGTGGTCCTTTGGAACAATTCGAAAGAAAAGTTACTAAGATTGGAAATAGTTTTGGAATTACTCTTCCTACTGAATTACTTAAACAAGTCGGCTTAGCACATGGTGATGATGTTCAAGTGGAAGTTAAAGATGGAAAAATTGTCCTGAGAAAAAAAGAGCAGGTAAAACTTCCTGAAGGTGTCGATGTAGAATTCATGGATGTTTTAAATGATGTCATTAATGAGCATGACAAAGCGTTTAAAGGATTAGTGAACAGATAATGGATGAAGTCATCTATCTTACAACAAACCAAGTGATTGCTATTAATACGGTACAAATTCGTCTATATTCCCCAGATGAACCATTAGGTGTAAAAGATCCAAACCTACTTGATTCAGCTATTAACCGTCCAAAACAATCCGTGTTTGGTAGTGATGCTTATCCAACTATTTCCCATAACCCACAAATAACCTTGAACTTAAATGTTCCATAACTACTAAAATAGCCGCTATCCCGCGAACTAAATCTAAGTAAATTGATATATTTCCATTTAACAATTCGTTTACTTTTGAAAAATTCATGTATAACTTCTTCAACTTTGTACCGTCTCCCTCTAAAAATCACTTTTTTAAACTGTTTGTTCTTTATCAAACTCTAACACGTTCTTTATAAAGAAAAAAGGTTTTTATTACTTCATCTATACACTTTTGATTATGGTATACCTAATGTAATGATACTGATGCTGTTTTTCTTTTTCGATAAAATGAAAGTTTCTCCCCCCAGCAACTCTGTGAAAATACCATACTTTTCTATGAAAATGTGAATATATAACCAATATATAGGACATAATGCCAACTATAATGAAAAATTATGGAGGTGTTATCTATGAAAAAAATAGTATTATTTGCTGTATTTCTTATGTCTGCTATGGTTATTGCTGCTTGTAACGGTGAGGAAGATGATTCATCCGAGAATAAATCAAATCCAGATGTTGAAAGTCAGGAAGCTATGAGCACCATGAATGATATGGTAAAAGATATGGAAGAGTTGGACTATTCTTCAATTGACTTTGATGTCTTATATGATGATACAGAATTTGAAGGCGAAATTCACAATGATGATGGTCTAGTGGAATCAGAGTATTATAATCCATTTAACGATACGACTGAACGCGGACCAGCTGCTTTTGATATTATGTTTCCAATTGTGAAAGAATTAAAATTGGATCCAGACATGACAGATGAGGAAGCTGTTGCAACATCTATAGAAACGTTTAACCTACCTGAGGATTTCTTAAAAGCTGAATTACAAGTAACGTTCAAGGATGGAACAGAAAAAGTATATGAAGTTAAAATGAATGAAATGTAACGATGTGGATTTTTAGCTTAATAAGGATTTAATTCAAGGCATGAAAACAATTGTTTTCATGCTTTTTTTGCAGATAAGAAAGTATAAATCTTTCTTATCTGCATAAGTGCAACTAAGGCTTCCGCCATTAAGGCTTGGCGATAAGCCAAGTTTTCTAAGGTAGATAGGAAAACCTTCTTATCTACATAAGTACAACTAAGGCTTGGCGTTAAACCGAGTTTTCTAATTATACCTTTAAATCCTTCCTATATTTCCCAACCTCCTTATATAGATTATTTTCCAAATACACGGGCAAATTAAAAAGAAGAAATCCATAATTAGTATGAAAAGAAAGGTGTATTATATGCGGAATAAAAATGTATGGATATTAGTCTTGGGAGTGTTACTGATAATCAGTGCTGGTTTATTTATCATTCAATACGTAAATCCCGGCAATGACACGGCGGATCCTGAGGAACAAGATACACAAGAAAACACAGAGGAAAAACCAAACATTGAACAACAAAATGATGCTGATGGTAACGAACACTTTTCAGTTCAACATACGGAATATCCAGGTGAAGTTGCTCCAAATTTTTCTGCTGAAGAACTAATTGAACCACCATCTGTTAATTGGATAACGAACGGCGGGAATATTTTCAATGGCCGTTACTCCCCATTGGAAGGGATTGACACTTCCAATGTCAGCGATTTAAAAGCAGAATGGGTTACTAGTATGGGAACCGGGCTTGAATTCAAATATTCTGGTGAATCTACTCCACTTGTGTATGATGGAGTGATGTTTAATATTACCGGAGATAACCATGTTACTGCCATCAATGCAACGACAGGAGAATTTATTTGGGAGTACAAGCCTAAACTCACCGAAAACCTGGACACGCTTTGTTGTGGGTGGGCAACCCGAGGTGTTGCACTAGGAGATGGCAAAGTATTTGTTCCTTTGCTAGATGCAAGACTGGTTGCTTTGGATCAAGAAACAGGTGAAGTATTATGGGAAACTGTAGTTGATGAATGGGAAAAAGGATATACCATCACAAGTGCTCCACTTTTCTATGATGGGAAAGTATATACTGGAGTCGCAGGTGGTGAATATGGAATTAGGGGCTACGTAGCAGCATATGACGCAGAGATTGGCAGGCAAATCTGGAGAAGCTATACACTGCCAGCACCAGGTGAACAAGGATCTGAAACGTGGCCGGAAGATAGTAGAAACTGGTTAACTGGTGGAGCACCTGTATGGCAGACACCTGCGATTGATCCAGAATTAGGACTTATTTATTTCGCAACTGGGAATACATCCCCTGATTTAGATGGAAGCAATCGTGAGGGAGATAATTTATACTCCGATTCTGTCATGGCCTTAAATGCTAATACTGGGGAATATGAATGGCATTTCCAGGAAATACATCATGACATTTGGGATTATGACCTAGCTAATCCGGTTGTATTGTTTGATGTAGAAATGGAAGGTGAAATGAAAAAAGGGATTGCTCAAGCAGGTAAAACGGGATGGGTTTATATATTGGATCGAACGAACGGAGAACCTCTCATTGGTATAGAGGAAAAGCCTGTACCTCAAAATGAAAATCAAAAAACCTCCCCTACTCAGCCGTTTCCAGTCGGGGATGCCTTTGTACCGCAAGGAGTTACAGATGAAGATGTAAAACGAGATTTACCTGATGATTTTGATGGAAAGTACGGGGATATTTTTACGCCCTTTTGGGATGAACCAGTCACCGTAAAACCATCACCACAAGGAGGAGCAAACTGGCCACCATCTGCCTATAACCCAAACACAGAACTCTTCTATGTGTTAGGTAACGACAATTATTTTTCATACGCACATTATGCAGAAGATGAGGAAAATAAATTTGAACTTGGTAAGGAATGGTTGGGAAGTGTATGGCAACCTGTTGAACAATCACCAAGTCGAGGTACAGTGACTGCATTAGATATTAAAACCAATAAAATTGTTTGGCAAAATGATTGGGATACCATTGCATATAGTGGTATTTTAACAACAGCTGGAAACTTGATTTTCACTGGGCATAACGATGGAAGAATCATCGCATACGATGCAACCAATGGTGAGCATGTGTGGGAGTTTAAAACAGACGCGGGTGCAAATGCGCCACCAATCACTTATGAAGTCGATGGGAAACAATATATTTCCATTTTCTCTGCTGGTAATTCCCTCGCTGGAACACAGCATGGCGACAAAATATATACTTTTTCTTTAGAAGGGGAATTTGAATCACTGGAAGATATTTCAGAAGAAGACGTTATTACTTCACCTGTAAGTGAAGAAATGGATTTCAATCAAGGTAAAGAAGAAGACAAAGGTGAAGTGTCCGTAGATGAAGGGGTTAAAGTGTATGAGAATAATTGCTTATCTTGCCACGGTGCAGAAGGTGCAGGCGGTCATAATGGACCAACTTTACAAAACACCAACATGGATAGAGAACAGTTAATTCAACAGATTAAAGAAGGCAGTGGTGGTATGCCTGGATTTGAAGGACAGCTAACAGAAGAAGAAATTGAAGCTGTGACAGAGTATATCATGAGTCTTTCTGAAGAAGACGGATAATATGAAAAAGAAAAGGAAGTTGTCCGATAAATGGATTGGACAACTTCCTTTTTATTAATTTGAAGCTTTTTCTGATAAAGGAACATGAATTAGTCGATCATCTTCTTCATTTGGGTCTCCACGATTATCATGATTATTAGTAATCGTAAATAACGCATCACCCTCGATTAAAACATCTCGTAACCTTCCGACATTGCCGAAAAATTCACCAACTATTTCACTTTCAATATCATACGTGAAAATTTTTGAACCAGCTAAGGATGCAACATAAAGTTCACCATCACTGTATGCCATTCCTGAAGGTGCCCATGTTTCTTCACCTGAATGATGGATTGGATTCTTCATGTTATCTGCTTCCTCGTCTCCTTGAATTACAGGCCATCCATAGTTTTGTCCCGCTTCGATTAGATTAAGTTCATCATGACCAGATTCCCCATGCTCTGAACTATAGAGATTTCCTTCATCATCCCAGGCAAATCCTTGTGGGTTCCGATGACCGTACGAAAAAACATAAGAATTTTCAAATGGATTATCTTCGGCAACGTCACCATTTTGATCCATTCTTAATATTTTACCAGCTAAACTATCTAATTCCTGTGCTAGGTCTGGTTGGCTAGTGTCACCTGTTGTAGCATATAACATTCCATCGGGACCAACTTGAAGTCTTCCACCATTATTAATTTCTCCACCAGGAATGTTCTCAAGAAGGACATCCTCTTCTTGCCAGGTAGAATCATTAAGGGTTAACGAAACAATTCGATTCAGGGTTTTGCCATCTTTTTGATACGTATGGTAAGCAAACGCCTTATTTGTTGTTTCAAAATGTGGAGCTAGCGTAAACCCAAGAAATCCACCCTCTCCTTCATGTAGAATTTCTTCTGAAACATCTACATCCTGAACCTCAACCAAACCGAAGTCTCCATCGATTTCGATGACCATTCCATCACGTTGACTCATGTAAAACGTACTTCCATTTTTGTTAATAGTCCAGGGGATAAATAAATTGTTCGCATTTATGCTTCCATCATCAGCTCTTACTACCTCAACAATATCTCCTACTACTTCCGTTGCCTCTTGTTGATACGCATCTTGGTCTTCCTCATCCAATTCACCGTTGTCATCACCTGTATTAACTAAAAATACAAGTCCTACTAGTACAATTATTCCTAGTAAACTAAAATAAATAGATCTTTTCAAATTACCACCTCGAAATATTTTGAATTTTCTTCATTAGTGTGGCCAATTAACTTCCTATTTAAACCATTCTCACTTATAAAAATTTATCGTTACCTATTAAATCTGTCGTCAAAAAAGCATGTCAACCTTTATATGGCGACATGCTTTTAATAAATTGTATTTATTTACTTTCCTGCTTTTTACTTTTCCTCACATTATTGATCCATGCCTGGTCCTCATCCATCATTTTCTTAGCCGCGTAAATGGTTAGGAACTGGATGACAATAATTGGTATCCCCATAAGACCAGAGAGGACTTCCAGTGGAGCTAGTCCACCAATTCTCATTAAGATCAACGCAATCACGGTGATTATTCCTGCAACAATAATACGTAACAATTTGGAAGGTTCTGCTTTACTCATATTTTCTGTACCCGTATTAGATGCAATTGTATACGTTGTCGAATCTAGTGTTGTCGTCAAGAAAATCAATGCGACTACAACAAAGACGGAAATAGCAATCGTTGATAATGGCAGAGATGCTAATATTGCCGGTATGGCTGCCATTGAATCCTCTTGAACAATATCCATTACAGGAACATCACCTGTAAGAAATCTGTGGACTCCAAGACCTCCAAGGACACCAGTTGCTACCCAGGAAATAAGCGTTGGAGCTAACAGGTAAGTTAATATCATTTCTTTTATTGTCCTGCCACGGGATATCTTGGCAGCAAATACACTGTGCAGCATTGCCCATGTAGCACTGTAAGCAAACCAAAATACCGTATAGCTTTTAATATGATTGGTTCCCCCTATATCTAAAGAGTTTGTATAAAGGGACATATCCACATAATTCGATAATAAAAATCCAATAGTATCTGTAAAGTAATTAAGAATAAATATACCAGGACCTGCTATCAGAACAAATATGGCAAACGCTCCGGCAATATACATATTCAGGGTACTTAATTTCTTTATCCCTCGTTCTATGCCTAAATAAGCACTAATGGAAAATAAAAATACCCAGACAATGGTTACAATCAACGTCAATCCGAATGTAATCTCGATATTAAATAGTTCAGATAAGTTATAGGTAACAATTGGCGCCCCTAACCCTAAGGTTACAGCAGCACCGGTAAGTATACTTACTAGAAAAGTCACATCTAGTATTTTCCCGCCTAAGCCATCTGTAAAATCATCTCCAAAAATAGTACGACAAGCTTCTGATATCCGCATAAAAGGTCTTTTTCGAACGTGTAGAATATACCCCATTGCAGGTGCAGCCATTACAAAGATAGCAAACACTTGGAAGCTCCACAAAAACATACTGTAGGAATTCCCCCACAACAAGGCTTCTGTTGATTGAGCTTCGACACCAAAAGGAGGGTCTGCTGCGACCGAGGTCCATTGAATCATCCCAGTTCGCATAATCGTAGAACCTAGCCCCATGGCAATTAAAATCGATGAATATTCAAACAAAGTAAACCTTGGCTTCTCTGTTGGATCACCTAATACGACATTTCCATACTTGGAAAATGACAGAAATAAACCAGCGGCAACCAGTATGATTGCATACCATATATACCCCCAGGAAAACACTTCCACAATCGTATCAAAAATACTATTCAACAGTTCAAGGGATCTAGCCTCATACATCGAAAATAGTGTACTGATTACGATAATAATAAGTAGCGATGGGGCAAATATTCTGTAATCTATTAATTTCTTGTTGCTCGACCCTTTACCCTTCCTATCCATTAAGGAACCTCCAATTACATTTAATTTCTGCAATTAACAGCACAATTATTTATTACCACGTAATTATAGTTATAAACTTAAGCTAAACATGGAAAATTATACAAACAAAAGCGAAAGTGCCTTTTCTCCGTCCGATGTTATCAAAGAATTATTCCTTATCCTGTGGCGTCATCGGCACTAGTAGGTTCTCAAAAAAAGGCTGTTTTCGCTAACGGGGTCTTTTTCCTATCACAAACATTAAAAATGTAACGTAAAATGCCCATCAAGTTGTATGCAAATTTGATGAGCATTTTTTGTTGGTATAATAGAAATTTACTGTTTAAAATCCATTATAATTGTCGTGTGATTTGTACCCTCGATTTGTTTGGTAACAGTCTACATTTTGACCTACAAATCCGGATGCAAATTAGCATACATAAATTTACCAATAAATTGGGAATCGTTTCGTTTCCCTTGATTCTACAAGGTATTCTGAATATTTATGGATGGCACAAGAAGAGCAATCGCTTCTTGTGAAAAGAGGTAGATAATGGACGGAGAAATTTTAAGCGGACCCCAGTGCCCTTATTTGTATCCAAAACAATGATTTTTAAGGTCGAGCGGACTCAGGGGATCTTATTGCATGAAAAAACAGTCTATTACTCCTAGAACTGTTACAAATAAGGTCCGCTGAGTCCGACAACAGCGATGAATATACATAATGAAAGAAAATAAGGTCCAATGAGTCCACAGAAAAGATAGGCTGTCTCACCAAGGGGACCTTTTTTATTCTGTAGTATTTTTCCGCAGCGGTAGCAGAGTACTGATCGTGTTTTTAAGTTACGTCGCATTATATAACTATTCTCTCAAAAGCATCAATCTTTACGAAAACAGCCAACAAAAAAGCAATCCCCCCCATTATCAATGAATAGAGATTACTTTTTTTATCTAAAATTTTACAACAAAAACGTCAGGGTTGCGCTGATTTCATCCAGATGATCCTGATCTGCCCAAAGAATAAAGTATTGATAAGTTGTATCTCCGATTTGAATTGGCATTGGGTATCGGACGATTAGAGCGGATTGACTTCTCATTTCTTGTGGCTGATCCTCTGACGGGAAAATAAAGCATGCTTCTTGATTTTGTATTTGTGTTTTAGTTATGCGAGGTTCAGAACCGTATGGTAATAGTGGGTGTTGTGCCTCGTTTTGGCAGACGGTATGAAGCGTTTCTTCTGAGGAAATGGCTGAGATTTGGAAGAAACCATCTGGTCCTTCATATCTTTCATCTGTTACTTGTCGCCAGTGTGCTGGATATTGAAATTGAACATGGTACGTATGATTGGTATAGGTGGTTCGTTTCAGAGAAATCGGTGTTGGAGACCACTGTAAAGACGTAATAGAAACACCTTCTATTAATTGTATTGGAACAGAATGTAACACATCAAATAACCACATCTCACTAGCTTTCCCTTGTTGATCACAACCTGAAAGATAAGCAATTTTTCGGCTATCGGTTGACCATGTAACAGGAGTACTAAAGCAATCGGAAATTGCTCTGGTTCGATCGTTATCCCCTTGTCTACCTGTTGTTCTAACCAATGAAAAATAGCCAACATCTTCAAAAGCAGTAGCGCTATATGCAATTGTCAATGAATCGGGCGACCATACTGGGAAGTAATTTTTCGCAAGTGGTCCACCTCTTACTTCAGATACGTTTCCAGTTGCAAGCTCTATAGTGAAAATAATTGAGATGCTGACCCCTGGAGTAGTATACAATACGTAAGATCCATCAGGAGAAAGACGAACGGTATTAAACGCTCCACCAGTATTTTGGGTGATTTGCCGAATACTCGTTCCATCTGTTCGAATGTTGAAAAGTTGGCTGGCACCAGATTCATCGTGAGCTTGAAAAAGCAGTTCCGTCCCGCTTGGAAACCATTGAACGTCTGTTGCGCCTGGCTCATTTATTCTTTGAGCCTGGTGAGTCATGATATCGTACAAGATAATATCATCCTGTTTCTTATAAGCTATTTTCAGACCATCGGGCGACCAACTTATATATACACCTAAACCATCCTCAAACTGATCAATACGAGCTGTTTCACCTTCAGCTAACGAAACAATGTACAAGATTCCATCATTCCCAACAAAAGCAATTCTACTACTGTCTGGTGACCAAAATGGAATGGAAATGGACTCTCCTAAACCAGTTGTAATTTGACTATTCCCACCTGTACTAGGGTCATATACCCATATATCATAGCTTCCTCCACGGTTTGATGTATAGGCTATCAATCCCAAATCCCCGCTCGGTGCGTAAGGTATAATCAACTTGTTCCCTGGAAAAATAGTATTAGATGGAAGCTGGTTTACCTCCCGAATCAACTCAGGATTGCTGCTCCCACTCGTTACTACATTAAACCGGGTTGCAATTTGATACAATGTATCCCCGGGTTGGACCACATAATAAGGGACACCAGGAGGAACTTTCAACAATTGACCGGCTTGCAAAATATAAGGAGGCACAAGCTGGTTTGCTTCAAAAATAACGGACATTGGTACTCCAAAAGATTGAGCAATCCTAAAAACTGTATCCCCTGGTCTGACCCGAATAACATCAACACCAGGAGGAATAGAAAGCTGTTGGCCGACATAAATCGTGTATGGTGGACTTAAATTGTTAGCATCAATAACAGATTCAACTGGCAATTCCCATCGTCTTGCGATTTGGTACACCGTATCCCCCGGACGGACTACATAAAACGTTTGCATCATTACCCCTCCAAAAACAAATTATCCATGCATTACTTACAACCTATCGTTACACCATGTAAAAAATGCCTGTCTGTTTTTAATAAAGGCTTTTTCGTAAAGTTTGTTGCTTTTATAGATAATAGATATATAATGCATCGTAACGCTTGGTTGATTTCTATAAGTTGTGCTATTGCCGCCGTCCCGCTCCGGATGCTTTCCGCGGGCACGGTCTCAGCCAGGGTACTACTTGAATCATCTTCTTCGTTCCCTTGCGCTGAGTAAGCATACTTCGAAGCGTTACTAGAAGACGCAGGCGCATCTAAGCGGGGTCTTCGAACACGTGCTGTTCCCGCAGGAGTCACCTCGCTACGCTGCTATTAATTATCAGATAGCACTATATTAGCAGCCGGAATACACGAAGACTCCTTGAAAATACAGACCAATTTTCTGCGTGCGATGTAATGCTGCCGGAGCTTTCCTTGTCCTGCGGAAGGAAAGGCATAGGTGAGATTCTAAAAATGCGTCAGCATGAAGAAGCTCACCAGCCGCCCTAAGGTGCGTGAAGTGTATTTCCAGAGCGGTAAGTTACGTCGCATTATATATCAACTATGAAGATGAAAAAGCATCAATGCGTGCGAAAACACCTTAATAAATATATTTTTTCAAGGAAAACCAACTTCTCTATCAGAAATCGTATTCTGCTTCTTTAGCTTCACGAATGTTTGTAAACGTTTCTGTTAGAACCACTGTATCTTCAACTAATCGGTCAATTCGGAATAACACATCATCATTTATAATTTCTTTTCGAGAGAAATCCTCTTCTTCAATAAATACGTACGTCTGAACAATTTCTGCTTTCATATATGTCAAAATAGGTTTTAATTGTTGCTCAGCAATTAAGTAATGCTTTGGCGAACCTGCTGTTACAAGCATACTGACAATTTTATCGCGAAATGCGTTCACTGGTAGCAAATCAAATATATTCTTTAATGTTGCTGGTATGGACGCTTGAAAAATCGGTGTTCCGATTATAATGGCATCCGCTTGCATGATCGTCTGTGCAACATATTTGGTATCACCTTCATATTCCAAGTAATTTCGACCATCACTAAACTGAACATCGTACTCGGCTAAATCAATCAATATCGTTTCGGCATCTGGATATGTTTCACTGATTGCTTTAATGGTATAGTTCATAGCTGTTCGCGTTTTGGATCCGACTTTAGAACCGGATAGACCAACGATCTTCATACATATGCCCCCTAGTCTTTAGCAGTATATTTTTTAATAGCTGGTAATATTTCTGCCCCAATCAGATCAATGTTTTTCTTTAGATGATTAAATGTGACCCCACCAAAATCCATTTGTGCAATATAGCGTTGATGGCCAAATAGCTCATGCTGGTAGAGAATTTTTTCTATGATTTGCTGTGGACTACCGATATTCATAACATCACGCGGATCGGCACCCTGTGCAAAGTGTTGTTTCGGGAACCCTTGCCCGTTTGTTAATTTCATCCCTTCGTTTATAAAAGGATATGTTTCACGTTGTGCCTGCTGAGTTGATTCAGCTGCATAGAAAAAACCAGCAGTTGAAATTGGTAGTTCCGATGAATCAAAGCCATTGCGTCTTGCTGCCTCACGATATGCATCAATAGAGCGTTTGAAAATAGTAGCTGGTCCACCTAAATGAGCAAGGAACATAGGAACACCGGCACTACCTGCTTTAATGGCACTAGCAGGTGTTCCGCCAACTGCACGCCAAATTGGTAATGAGCCGTTTTGTGGACGTGGAAGAACCTTCGCATTATTTAATGGTGCACGGAATTGTCCACTCCAATTAACAATTTCCTCTTCATTAATTTTTAGTAATAAATCTAATTTTTCCTCGTACAATTCTTCATAATCGCGAAGACTATAGCCTAATAATTCAAAGTTCCCTACTCTTGATGCACGACCCGCAACTATCTCGGTACGTCCCTTTGAAATCAAATCAATCGTCGCAAAATCCTCATATACGCGGACCGGATCCAAGGTACTGATAATGGTAGAAGAACTGGACAATTTAATTTTCTCCGTCGCTTGAGCAAGCGCTGCTAACACAACAGAGTGCGCTTGCGTCGTAAAGTACTCCTGATGGCTTTCCCCTACACTAAAAAAATCAATCCCTGCTTGCTCAGCAAGCTGCGCTAATTCAATAATTTCATGAATACGCTGCCCAGCAGAAATTCGTTCCCCCGTCATCGGGTTAGGTATATGATCACCCAACGTATATAAACCAAATTCCATTCCTCCACTTGGATCAATACGATATTTCTCCATCTATGTCTCAACCTCTCTGATTAATTGTTATGTATAAAGTTATATCGATTGTTTCAATTAACTGCGTATTGCTATTATAAAATAGCTATGTATATAAAAGAAGAGAACTGCTTTTAGAAAACATGGCTTGCGCAGGTGGAAAGGCTTTATACTTTCAAAAATTCTTAGAAAACTTGGCATTCGTTAAAGGGATTCTTGGTAAGCGTACTTAGCTTTCTTAGAAGCCCTTATACTTTGGAGTGCAAGCCTTTATTACGAATAACCTATTTGCACTTATGCAACTAAGAAAGTTCTTATACTTTCTCATCTGCCAAAAAGTAAAGACCTTCTGTAATAAACAGAAAATCTTCTTCTAGGATTGACTTACCCTTCCTCTTCATAGATTTCAATTGTGGCATCTACTACTTCTTGTTGGATTAATTCATCCAAATCTTCCTGTGCATCAAATCGTAGCGCTTTTTCATCATAGTTTGGATGCTCTTTTTTAACATTTTCCATTAATTTTACAATTAGTTTTTCTGCTTCTACTATCTGTTCGTACCTCTCTTCTTCTCTGGACCAAAATTGTTCCTCGTCGATTCCTTTCATAACGCGGGCGTATCCATCATTGGATTCAACACCCTGTCGAACATCCTCCACTCTTTTTTGTTGTTCAGACTCATCTACTGTAATATTTTCATCACGGGCAATTTTATGAATCATATGATTTCGAATTATTTCCTGCAATGCTACGTTTGGAGAGCTTGCTTCTTCTTCGTTTTCATCTCCCTGTAGGACAGAAATTAATTCAAGACGTTTCATTTCATACTGTATATTTTTGCCTAATATTTCATGACCATCCACTTGTGCGACTATCCCTTCTACTTCAGGATTGATATTTTTTATCGTTACTGGAGGCTCATCTGATACGTCTGTTTCCTGCTCTTCTGCTTCCTCAGCCTGTGTGCATCCAAATAATATAAATGATAATAGAATAAGTACCATCCATTTTTTCACGATGAGATGCTCCTTTCAAATTGTTCTAAAAATGTATTTGCGTCCAATTTAATAATCTTTTTATCATGTAAATATAAAACATGTGTAGCGATTTTGTTTACTTCATTCATATGATGGGTTGTAAATAAAAGGCTTCTGTTAGAAGTTCCTATATTTTCCATAATTTTCAAAATATCATTTCTTCCAAAAGGGTCGAGTCCTGACGTTGGCTCATCTAGTACAACCCACTCCGGTTTTCCTAAAAGGGCGACACTTAATCCAACCCTTTGCAGCATCCCTTTTGATACTTGGCTAATACGTTTATCCTTGTAATCCCACATGTTCGTATGTCTAAGTACTGCTTCTACTTCTTTTTTAGGAATGCGTAGCGTATCAGCAACATATTGCACATTTTCCACCACAGAAAGCTGTAAATATAACTGAAATTTTTCAGGTAAATAAGAGAGCTTTCCTTTCCATGCTGCCGGTTGATGAACAGCTTTTCCATCAATTGAGATCTTACCTTCTTTTAACCGGGAAAAGCCGACTAGTGCATGCAGTAAAGTTGTTTTACCAGCTCCATTTCTTCCAACAATGGCCACACGTTCGCCTCGATCAATTGTAAAATTAACTTGTTCAAAGATTATGTTCGAGTGATACATTTGTGTCGCATTTTCTATCTTAATCATGAGAGACACCCTTTCGTTTTAATACATAGATGGACCCACAAATTGCTATCCCAATCCAAAACAAGACATTACTGATTAAAACGAGCCACGTGGACTGGAACGTAAACTGTTCGTAAATGACACTTAAATCAGAAAGCTTATAAACATTTAGTTCCACAAACAGAAAATATTGGACTGCATGCACTGGTGATAAAAAGTAAATGATGGAAAATCCCGCTATATCATTCATAGAAACTGACGGCAACCAGTACATGAGAAAAAGATCAAATAAATAAATAAGTGCTAACCAAATTCCGATAATAGCTCCAATTAAAGTCAATTTTTGATTAATCATTGCACCCAGTAGAATGCCGATAGCGATAAAAACAGCTGTTAGTAGAATTATCGAGAATATAAAAAGTGCAAATTCTTTTATGGATATACTTCCGAAAACCAATTTTGCAGGTATCATAGCAACGAGATAGGCGGTTGCTATTGTTGGCAGAAACGCTGAAAACAACGCAAGAAATTTTTGCAAAACAAATTGCTGAATCGTCATACCTCTAGCCAGCAATATAGGCAAGGTCCGTTGGCTTTTTTCTAGTACCATGGAAAAAGCGCCATAAACAGTTGCTAAAAGAGGCAAAAAGTATAATGAGGTTTGAAATATTGGTACTAAGCCTGTTCGAAATGAGACAGGGACATCCATCCCGCGATACTGAAATAAAATAAACCAAGCGAATAGCACAACAAGACCAAACGTCATGACGAGTAGAGAACTACGATAAAATTCTTTCCATTCTTTTAAAATCATTACCAATTCCATCGCCTCTTTTCTGTTATTACACGTGTTTAAATCGTTTGTATAGTACCCCTAAGCAACCCGCAGTTATTAAGATTATCAGTAATTCATATAGAAATGAGGATAGCGTTTTCTGCTTCACATGGATTGGGTTTGGATCCTTCAGTTTTCCGTCTTCTACACCAACTAGTTGATTCCATTTTTCGTATATACGTAAAGCAGGACTATCCAAAAACAACGCACCTAGTGGCTGATCGGATAATACCTTTCCATAGGAGGGAGCATAAATAAAGGGATTATCAGCGATTCCATTTTGATCTAAATCCACTACATTATGGTCAGACCATGCATTTCCAATTCCATTCTCGCTCCATGCATTTCGGTCCTGACCACCGTTTGAGCTATATGTGAGATTGTTTTGAGAAATAAGATTGTTTGTAAATGTATTATCAACGGAGCTCGCCCATATATCGAGGCCAATCCGGTTATTGGTAATTTGATTTTTTTTTATGACATTTCTATTGGATTGATCCATAAAAATTCCTTTTTGATTAAAATGAATTTGATTGTTTGTCAATTCTATATCATTGCTTGTTTGCAGAAGTATTCCGAATGATTGCAGTCCGTGATGATCATAAAACTTATTTTCCTTTAACGTAATATAATCCGAGTACATGATGGCCGCTCCACCAACATTTTCATAGAATTGATTTTGAAAAAAATCATTGTAGTCCGAATACATATAATGAAGCCCGTAACGATTGTTCGTAATGTGATTTCTATCTATTTGGTTATGCTCAGCAAATGAAAAGTAGATTCCATCTCTTGCTGCATTTATCATGTTTTGTTTGATTTTATTTCTTGAGGAGTGGAACAGATGGATACCATTACCCCGACGCGATTGATTTATAGTCTGATTTCCCGTTATTGTATTTCCAATCAAATTATTTTCAATAGATTTATTTAAATAAATTCCATGAAGACTATTTTCAATCTTGTTATCTATGACGTTGTTTTCATCAGAATGGATCTTTATTCCAGCGTAGTCATAATCTAAAATCGACCCACTGTTTGTAATTGTTAGATTTTCCAACGTGACTCCATCTTGTAAAAGGGTTATGACATCACCATTTCCTGTCCCTTTAATAACCGTTTCATCTGCTCCTTTTATTGTTACTTTTTTGTTAATCAAGACATCCTCTTCATAAACATGATTTTTCAGTTGAATAACATCACCTTTCGAAGCTTCTTCAAGTAATTGCTTTATCGAAGGTGCATCCTCTGCATTAATACTCACAGGAAACAAAACGAACATGAATAACCCAATCAGTACAGCTGCGAATTTTCTATTCATAACGCTCTTTTCCCATCCATAAAACAAGTAATAACAGGCATATAGCAGTTCCAACGAGTATGGCTCCATATGAAAAAAAGGATAGTGTTTCAAAGTTTGCTAGTTGATTTGTCCCGATAATTGGTGGAATAAATGGTTCAATTTCAATCGGAGCAGCTGGATCCAAGTTTTTACCAAATGTACTTAGCCAATGATAAATATCATATATTCCAACCACTGCAAGGATCATTACAATTCCTGTCCAAACGGCTAAAATTTTGCGGCTACGTATGAGCGCAACAACCATTGTAATTAATGCAACCACTCCTATAATATAGGGAAGATAGGCAAGTTCCGGAAATGATGCCTCATCGAAATTTTCCATGCCTATATAATGATTCAGCGAATTTATAATGTTTATCTCGCCTTCCAGTTTATATGGATAGACCCATATATATAGTCCTTCTTTATACTGCGGGGCGGTTAACCGTAATGCCCACCACGGTAGATAAATCGATGCTAAGAAGAGTCCACCCGAAACAATAAGTCCAATGATTCCCTTGATACTTATACGTCTCATGTCCTCACCCCTCCCTCTCTTAAATGGTTAGAAAGGTGTAAACAACCAGTGGCTACACCTTTCTGAATTTTATTCAAATTTATTCAGGTTCGACTAGTAAGTATCCAGTCATTTCCTGATGAAGCGCTGAACAGAAATTGGTGCAGTAAATTGGGAACGTCCCCGATTCGTCCGCTTCAACTGTCAATGTCTTCGTTTCGCCTGGCTGAATTTCAAAGTTTTCATTATATCCATTTATTCCCATGCCATGCGTAATATCCTGATCTCTATCAATATTAGTAATATGGAAATGAACTGTATCTCCTTCTTTAACCGTTACAGCATCAGGACTTTCGGAGTTTGCATCAAAAACAAATTGAGAACGCATTGCTATTCCATATACATGAACGTCATCCCCGTCTCGCTCAATATGTGCATCCTCCTTATTCCAAACGGCATTCTCACGACCTTCATCTTTTTCAAATACTTCCGTTGTCTTAATTTTGTCTGCATTAATAATTTGAGCGTAATGTGGTTCTGGTTGAGATGGTGCAGATCCCACCACTTCCATTGTTTCACCACTAATATCAATTAAGTCCATGCTTTCTGGATGGGATGGACCAACGGAAAGGTATTGATCTTTTGCAATTTTATTTAGGGAAACGAGCCAATTACCACCAGGGTTAGCAGTATCCCCTTCAACTGCTGCAAGATGTCCAGGTGAATAGGATACCTCTTCTTTATCAACTACCTTTCCAGATTCTAAGTTCCATTTAACAACTTGTGAATCAATGAAAAGGGTAGTATATGCATTTCCTTTATCATCAAACTGTGTATGAAGTGGTCCCAGGCCAACTTCAACTTCTTTATCGACTACACTTTCATACGTGAGAACTGGAAACCCTTGTGCTTCCCCTTGAAAATCCTCATTTTTAATTGCTTCAAATGCTTTTTCAACACTAAACATAGTAGTTGTTGGTGATAATTTTCCATTTGCAATAAAATGCGCTCCATCAGGTGTTACATCAACTCCATGAGGTGATTTAGGAGCAGGAACTAAGTATACGGACCCAGGATGTTCTATTGGATCAAACATTTTAGTACCATTTAATTCTTCATAATTTCCAGCTTCGACTTCCTCAGAAATTTGCTCCCAATCAAACATTACGATATAGTCACGGTCGTTTTTAGACGCATTAATTTCTAATGTAGTTGTTGCTTCCTCTGTATTATAGGTTGAGAGGAATCCCCAACCATCTGAAGCACCTTTACCAGCATCAGAAAGATCATATGCCCAAGGTGGTAAAATCACTTGATAAGCAACTTCTAATGTATTGTTTTCAAAATCTGGTTTAACCGCAGACATAACGCCTTTATACTTCTCGCTATATTCATCCAGTCCAGTAAACTCATCTCCCAACGGAACACTAAAACGCGTTGGCAGGAACAAATACTCAGAGTCTGGTGTTACAAATGCCGCACAGTGCGGACCTGCGATATTGGGGATTTCTAATATGTCTGTCGTATGAAACGTTTCCAAATCCACATAGGCTGCACGGTTATTCCCAACATCTGTAGCAAAAAGAGCTCGCCCGTCATATTCTCCATCTGTCTCAGAAATAGATGGATGGTGAAAGTCTCCCCATTTATATCCATTTAGCATTTCTTTTGTTTTGTCGTCAAACCCATAACCAGTTGCCGGGTCCGGGCTAAACACCGGCACCTGTCGTATTAATCGCATTGACGGTAATCCATATACGAACAACTGCCCAGAATGACCACCTGAAGCCATTAAGTAATAATCATCATGTTCTCCTGGTGCAACATAGACCTTTTGTGCATTACTTTTATTATCTGCATTCGCTGTATTATCCGACTGATTAAAATCTGCAAAGAAAATTACAGTTACCAATAAACCTGCCATAACTCCTAAAACACCTGATATAATTCGATTTTTAGTCATAATAAGGCCACCTCCTATTTAATTTTCCGCTGCTTCTTGTAGTGCTTTGATTATTTGTTTACGCTCATCATCTTCTAAAGGATTATCCGCAATAACTGTAGACATCACTGCAGATGTTGGTTCCTGTAAAAATTCATCCAATGACTTCCTGTGCTTTCCTTCCACATCGTTAAATGCCTGTGACAAATCTGGACCAGTTGTTCCACCCTCCGCGCCAAGTGATTCAACAGCATGGCAAGATAAGCAATTGTTTTGACCTAATGCTTCTGCTTCAACAGGAATGGTTGTGGCACCTTCAGAATCCGCACTGTCAATTCCTTCATACTGCTGCTCTTCCTCTTCTGCATCTGAAGGTGTTTCACTAGCTGTTAATCCTGCCGATTGCTCTGGTCCATCAAAAATTAAATATCCACTAGCAAATGCTGCAATAAACCCAATTATAAAAATAAGAATATTAACTTTCATGTTGATCCCTCCTTCGTTAGAAATGAAGTATTTATTTCATATATTTAGCCTATTCCCGATAGATCCCTCTACCTGTGATTTATATCACTTTGCTTTTAATAGATTATCAACGTTCAGTGACTAGATCGTGAGAAGTTTGTGAAAATGTGATCAACTATCACACTTTTGAAGTAATTAAGAGTTGAATTGGGATTAGTGGTTAGGGATTAATGGGCAGGTGAAACTAAGAAATTAGAAACTTTGCTTATCACCACCCCTTAGGCGTGCGCCTTAGTTGCTAACTGTGAATAAAAGCTAGAAGCACCCTATAAAGACACGACAAGTATAAGCTGGTTGCGTAGTGTAGATGTCTTAATAATACGGTGTCGAACTGCTTATGTCTCAATTGTAAAGGGAAAAAGAATTTTGCTCTTTCTTCGTACGATGTTTCGTAGTCGAAGCATTCCTTGTCCTGTACGTGAAGCTAGACGTGGCTGATTTTGTGGATAAATATACATAACTTTCAAGTTAACTAGTTAGAAAACTTGGCATTCGCCAAGCCTTTATAGCGAATGGCCTAGTTGCACTTATGCAGATAAGGAAGTTTTATACTCCCTCTACATACTAACGTTTTCTCTTGTTTTCTTTGTTTTTCTTAGGATTTTATTTTATTTATGATTTATTAATAACGCTTTAATTGGTATACGAACAAAATTTAATGCAGAAGGGTGCACTTAATAAGCCATCCTTCTCTTTTTGAAAAAAATGGAAATTAATACTGCTATAATCGCACCTTCTATTCCCACAATACTCATGGTGACAAACCCTCCCACATCTCACAGCGTCAATTGCGCATACATTCCTTCGTTCGGTCTATCCATGAAGTGGGGGCCGGCGATGCTTTCTTACAGGGTCATTGCCCGATTGTATAAAAATTTGCCGGTTGCTCCGTGCTTCAGATGTTATTGGTAATCCTATTATAAAATGAACTTCTTAAAACTTCGTTAAACTAGTGACATTGTTATTAAGCTGCACTTTGTAATTGAAAATGTGGAATATCATTTAACATTCTTTCTGGACTAAATGCTACTTGTTTCTTACCTACGGTAAACAAAATTCGAATTAACTTACAACACAGTGCAATCAATGATTGTTTTTTCTTCAACGGATTTTCTTTTCTTGTCGTAAAATACTCGTGTAATGCTTTAAACGCGGGGTTATGATTGACTAATGGCAGAATGACTTTAAACAACAGTGCGCGCAACTTTGGGCGGCCTCTTTTGGTAATGACTGTTTTGCCCTTCCATTTTCCTGACGTTGCCAGTTTTAGATTTAACCCTGCTAACTTAATGATCTGTTCTGGATGATTGTAATCATTTAAATTACCTACTTCTGCCAAGAATGCGGCTATCGTGATATCTCCTATCCCTTTAATATCCGTCATTTCCTTTACACCCGGAATGGTGCTTGTTAATCCTTCTATCATTTCCCACACTTCACTAATTTTTTCATGAAGGAGGGTATACTGATCCATCAATGTGTTGATTTTCATCCTTGCCATGGTTTTACCTTCCTGGATACCGATAGAATGACGGGCAATCTCCTTTAATTGTCGGACCTTTTTCAATCCAACTCCTCTTTTAACCTCTTTACGGATTTCCGTAAGTATTGTCATTTCATCTGTTTCCACGATTTCATCCGGAAACATGCCCATTTTTAATACTTGTATCGATGATTGTCCTTCCCATTTTGCAAAGACTGTTGTATATTCTGGGAAATATCTGTCAATCCATTGATGAACGCGCCCCTGTACGGCCTGAAGGTCTTTCATTAATTGCTCATACATGTTCATGCCTTCGCGGAGCTCAGCATAGATCCCTTCTGGTAGATGGGGTTCAGAATAGCGTCCGTCTTGGATTAAGCGTGAAATGACTCTGGCATCTTTTACATCATTTTTGGTTGGTGAATTGTCATCCAACTCTTTTGACTTTTTAACATGTGCTGGGTTTACAACGACTACTTTGAGTCGCTTTTCCATTAGCCAATAAGCTAATGGCAGCCAGTAATGGCCCGTTGGCTCCATACCGATAATAACATCAGATTTTTTGTGCTGGGCAGTTAATTCATTCATCCAATGATTGAACGTTTGAAAACCCTCCATTGAGTTTTCAAGGTATAATGGTTTTCCAAATTGAACTCCACGAAAATCCTGTGCACGTGCAACGTGAGTTTGCTTGGCGATATCAACTCCAATAATTAATGTTTTGTCTGTTAGTTGTAAGATCTTTTCATTTTGTTTATAATTCATGATAGTCCTCCTTGGTTTTTTAAGGGTCCATTTTTGCTGATCAGCTGTGGACACCTCGTATCATACCAAGGGGGCTTTTTTTGTTCAATCCTCATTTTACTTTATTACAGGAATGCTTTCTTATCTGCCAAAAAGAAAAGAGCTCGCTAATGTAGCGAACCCTTCCTCTTTTCGATATTCATCTTCTAAAGTTTCCTATAACCTCAACCGTTTCGCTAATACTAACAAACGCTTTAGGGTCGGTACTTGTAATCAGTGATTTAACTATCGCCAGTTCATAACGAGTAATAACTGTATATAGTACTTTACTGTTAGTATTAGAATAAGCGCCTTGCCCATCGATAACGGTAATACCCCGAATTAGATTTTTAATTAGCTCATTCTTTACCTCTTCTCCTCGAGTTGTTATTACCATTAGACTTAATTTTATATGCCGTGTATGGACACGGTCGATAAGAATTCCGGTAATGTAGATTGAGGCCATCGTATATAAAGCTAGATCCCAGGAAAATATGAACCCAGATACAAACACAACAATACTGTTTAATCCGAAAATTAATCCACCTAACGGGATATCACGTTTAAGGGTAAGAACAAGTCCAATGACATCAAATCCTCCAGTAGAACCATAGAATCGTATAATAAAGCCAACACTTATACCTGCAATAACTCCTCCGAAAACAGCAGATAAAAGTGCATCATCCGTAATCTTAACGATGGGGATATACTGCATGGAAAGTGACGTAACAAGAACAGAAAATATACTGTTCCATATAAACTCCTTCCCTAACTTCATCCAGCCAATAATTAAAATAGGGATATTTAAAATGACAAGCCAAATACCTGAGTTTAAGGGAGTAAGTAGACCAAAAACCATCGCAAGACCTGTTACTCCACCTGTTAACACTTCATGCGGGAGCAAGAATACGTTAAAAGCAAACCCTAAGACAATCGAAAATACAAATATTACAGCATATTTATATAGGTGATACATGTACATCACACTCCAATCCAGTACATTCATAAAAACACTTATTGAATTCTAGTGGTCATTAAAATAAAAGTCAATATCGTTTTGAAAATATTTCTTGTAAATAGTTTAACCGACGAAAAAAGAAGTAACCGCCCCATAATTAATGGATAGCGGTTACTTCTTTAATTGCTTAATTTGCATTTTGATCTTAAACACCCCTATAAATCTGATCTAGGAAACGCTTATATCGGTCATATGAAATGGAGCTTTCATTGTGAGTAATGATAACAAATTGGATTTTGTTCAAGACGTAATCCCGCTGCATCGAGACCCTTTGTAATCGTTTAAACGACGGTCTTGCTATTGTATCTGTTAGGTAGGCAGACCTGGTTGCACCTGGTTTCCTCACACTATTCAGTGATTCAATAATTCCCTCGGATGTCAATATTCCCAGTCCATGACCAAAATATAGACCATTTCCTAAAACAACAGCATTTTCGCCTCTCCACTGGGAAGCTTGAGGATCAAAATCTGGATTCTTGAAATAGATCACATCTCCTGGTAGAAAGTTGTTCGAGAAAGAGAGATGTATTCCGAGGTCAGGGTCAGAATGCCAACTATATATAAAGAGGTTAGAGAATAATTGATTAAAAGAAGATTCACCAATATTTTGTAATACTGCGTGATAATAGGTAATGAGCATTGCTCCCGCACATTCAAATGCATACAGGGAACTATTCAGGAATATGTCATTGATTGCATCTGCTGGTCTTACGTTTGGCTTAAGCTGAAATCCTCCGAACATGGTCAGTTGCCAATATTGAGGATTACACCGGGATGTTTCAAATGTTGCAAACTCTGCATCACCTTGATTCATCAATTGTGCACTTGTCATAATACTTTCTCGTAGTACAAGTTCAAATGATAGCTCATTTACGGATTGATAAGCGTATAGTAACGGGGATTCATTCATCAATTGAACAATCATTTTTCCAGTACTTTCAACTGGCCACATATCACTTTGTTGAAAAGGTACTCCTGCTATTTGAATCATTATTTACCCCTTTCTAACAATTTTAGTGCATTTATTACTACCCTATTCGAATAGATTGGAAATCTTGTTAAATTTATATATAGTGGCGTAAAAATGCCAGGAACTCCTGACTAAAGAAGTTTCCCTGGCTATCAGTTTTAATATCATGTATTTTTCACTTAGGTGGATTAATCCTTATGTTGATCCAAAATCAACTGGAGTATATATTCTTTCATATCGACAAAACGAGGAAATTCTGGCTTTAGACTTGTTCCTGCAATTACTAACGGTACAAGGGATTCTTGTTTGTGTAAGGAACCGTGTGCTGCGCCTCCAAGATGGAATGGTGTTGATTGGGCTTTAAATTCACAACCAGGTTTAGCATTAACGACAATAATACGACCCGAGTGAGAATGTAAGACGCTATATAACCGAGCTAATCCATCTGGATAATCGCCATAGGATAATTTGCGGTCATTTGTCACGTTCAAATCTAACAACTCACACTCCCCATCAATACTCCATGTTTGTTTATAATCATCGGTATATTCTCCATTTGGCCTATATTCTAAAGATCCCTTCCGCATACCGGATTCGACATGAATAGCGTTTTCTTTTTTCCAGGCAATGATATCGATCCGCTTATCTTTTTTTAATCGTTCCGTAATAGTGGAAAGCGGAAGTTTTTTGTCCAGCACATAAATATAAGCCATACGCTGGTTAACACATATGACAAGTTGATCCTTTTTGTGGACATGACGTTGAATTCGCGCAATACGGTTTTTCTTTAATATTTTGCGTAAATCAATGATGAACTTACGGTATTTGGAACCCATTGGAGCATGACCATTATCTCCCAAAACCATCCATATATTCTGGTTAAGTGCTTCTTCCCAGCTTGGGTACATATTTAATATTTTTTGAATTTCCCGATCAATTTTGGCAATACCTTTTATATCCATCGGTCCTCTAAAATGAACTCGGGTATCCATATCCTGAAATATACAAAACGTAAATTCCGGCAGTTTCTTCTTACGTATTAAATGTCGAAGCTCCCGAGCTGTATATTTATAATTTCCGGCAGCAACCTGGGTTGGGAAACCCCACGACCTTAACTTCGAAAAAGTACCTAGCGAGAAAATGGATGTAGCATCACTTGTCCACTCGCCGTCTTCAAAGTGGGTCAATGTGCTGAGCAGTCGTGGAACACGTAGTTTTCTTGGTGTGTTACCACGATACACAAAGGAGTTAATCGAAGCAGAAGGAATCCCGGCTTCAGCCAAATCCTCATAGATGGTAGTCACTTTATTACTCAAGTGCTCGTTATTCAATCGATAGAGCATGTTATGGATCGACCGGCGCATACCTAACCTGAACGTTTCCCGAAAACCAGTCCCATAGTTAATAATCTCTTTTTCAGAAGCATCAAACCAGTTTAAGCCTGGAATGTGGTGTTTATCTGCATATGTACCTGTTAAGAGACTACTGTCAATCGTAACTGACATGGTTGGAAACGAACTAACCATATTAGAGATATAGTTACCATTTTCCATCAAAAATTGTAGGGCTGGAGCTCGTCCTATTTGAATCGCCTGTTCTAGTGGTTCGGACATCAGTGAATCGATGTTCAATAAAATTACTGGTTTCTTTAATTGTGTGTGTTGAACCATAGCATTCATCCTCACTGAAATATTCCTATATACATATTTTTCTTATGTTATATTTTGATTTAGAACCATATATATACATAGAAAATGGCATATCCATTACGATATGCCATACAAAACAAACTATTCAACTATTCTTTACTAAATTCTTTTGTGCTTCGTACTGTATCAATGGAGCGAACTGCTTTCTCAATTTCCTCCCGTTTTGATTCTAAAAATGGAGGTAATGATAACTTCTCTCCAAGTGTTTCATATGGTTCATCTTCCATAAATCCTGGGCCATCTGTAGCAATTTCAAATAAAATTTGTGATGTAACCTTCGTGTACAATGATCCAAAATAATACCGTTCTACATAACCGGAGTTTGGCATACGGAAGGATTGCAATCGGTTTATCCATTCCTCCAATTCTGAACGGTTCGCTGCACGGAATGCCACATGGTGAACTGTCCCATAACCTTGTCTCGCTTGAGGAAGAATTGCATTATATTCCACAACTACTTGTGCCCCGTTTCCGCCTTCACCAACTTCAAATAAATGAAAAGAATCCTCTTTATCTTTTTCTTTAAACTGGAATACTTTTTCCATCAGTTCCTTAAAATAATCAAATTCAGAAACACGAACAAAGATTGGCCCTAATCCTGTAATGGCATAATCTAAAGGAATTGGCCCTTTTTGCCATGGCTTACCTGCAGGAACACCTTCATTGTTCTCATCAGAAATCAATTGGTAGTTTTGGTCATCAAAGTCAACAAATGAAAGTGTATTCTTATCAAATTGCTGTTTTATTCCGGTATGTTTTACTTCAAGACGGTCAAAACGTTTCACCCAATAATCTAATGCTGCGTCACTTGGTACCCGGAAAGATGTTTTGGAAATTTCGTTTGTTCCATGTACACCTTTTGGTATGCCTGGAAAGTCAAAAAACGTGATGTCTGTACCAGCACTACCAACATCGTCTGCGAAAAATAAATGGTATGTTTGGATATCATCTTGGTTAACAGTCTTCTTTACTAATCGCACCCCCAAAACATAGGTGTAAAAATCATAAATTTTTTCAGCACTGCTTGTAATTGCTGTTACGTGATGTAAACCTTTTAATTCGTTCATGCTATCTTCCTCCAATATTTTTTTATTTTTCGACAGAAAGTTCTTCGGCATAGTATCCTAATTTTTTTAACTGTTGAATTATAGATTCTTTTTCATCAGAATCTAATCCACCAACTATTTCATGAATACCTTCCCTATGTTTAGGAAAAATTTCATTCATTTTATTTGTTCCCTCTGCAGTGATTGCCGCATAAGTGATCCGTCGGTCTGTTGGACAAGGTATTCTCTTTAGTAGCTTTTTCCTTTCTAATTTATCTACCACATAGGTAATACTGCTACTTGCAATCAAGACCTTTTCACCAATTTTTTGGATTGGTTGGTCCCCTTTACTATAAATTAACTCCAGAACTGCAAACTCAGTAGGATTAAGACCATAGCTTCTTATGTCTTCTTCCACACGCTTTTTAATGGACTGTAAGGCGTGCGACAACACAATAAATAACTTTAATGATAATTCTTCTTCTATTTGTTGGTTTTCCTGTTTATCCAAAAATTATCATTCCCTTTCAAATATCTTCAATTCGAGATAATTGTATAACAGTTTAATTTCTAGTGTCAACAAATCAACTTTTAAAAATCCACGTTTCCCCACTATCACTTTTGGTCAAAGACCTTTATAATAGGAAAAGTGAACTTACAGAAGGAAAAGGTGTTTTTTACATGAGCTTACTAACAGTTAATAATTTAACGCACGGATTCGGGGATAGAGCTATCTTTGAAGACGTTTCTTTTCGTTTATTGAAAGGCGAACATATCGGACTTATTGGTGCTAACGGAGAAGGTAAGTCCTCTTTTATGAATATAATCACGAATAAGCTAGAGCCAGATGTGGGTACGATCACTTGGTCCAAACGTGTACGAATTGGTTACTTGGATCAGCATGCCGATTTAAAAGAAGGAATGTCAATGCGTGACGTTCTAAGAACTGCATTTCAATACCTGTTTGATATCGAGACAGAAATGAACGAACTTTTTGCGAAAATGGGTGACGTCGGACCTGAGGAATTAGAAGAATTACTAGAAGAAACCGGTCAACTTCAAGAAGCGCTAACTAACAATGATTTCTACACTATTGACGCTAAAGTGGAAGAAATAGCTAATGGCCTTGGTCTGGATGAAATTGGATTAGAGCGTGAGGTTGATGATTTGAGTGGTGGTCAACGTACAAAAGTATTGCTTGCCAAGCTACTTCTAGAAAAACCAGATATTTTGCTGCTTGATGAGCCAACGAACTATCTAGACGTAGAGCATATCGAATGGCTGAAAAAGTATTTGCTTGAATATGATCATGCTTTTATTCTAATCTCGCATGACATACCTTTTTTAAATAGTGTTGTAAATCTGATCTATCATATGGAAAATCAACAGCTTACACGTTATCCTGGCGATTACAATGAATTTCTTCGCGTACATGATATGAAAAAACAACAACTAGAGTCCGCCTATAAAAAACAGCAGAAAGAAATCGCTAGTTTAAAAACCTTTGTCGCGAAAAACAAAGCGAATGCGGCAACGAGCAAATTGGCAACTTCACGTCAAAAGAAACTCGATAAAATGGATGTCATTGAACTGGATTCAGAAAAGCCGAAACCAAGGTTTCACTTCAAGGAATCACGGACACCGGGAAAGTACTTGTTCGAAACGAAGGACCTTGTTATCGGTTACGATGAACCTCTCTCTAGATCACTTAACTTAGAGATGGAGCGTGGTCAAAAAATTGCATTATCAGGGGCAAACGGAATCGGGAAAACGACTCTTTTACGCAGTATCCTTGGTGAAATCAATCCTGTTTCTGGTTCTGTCCAACTAGGTGAAAACCTGCATATTGGTTACTTTGAACAAGAATTAAAAGAAACAACCGACAGAACCTGTATTGAAGAAATATGGGAGGAATTCCGCCATTTCACCCAACAAGAAGTACGTCGGTCCTTAGCACAATGTGGTCTAACTAGAAAACACATTGAAAGTAAAGTTAAAGTGTTAAGTGGGGGCGAAAAAGCAAAAGTACGTCTTTGTAAATTAATTAATAAAGAAACCAACTTGCTTGTACTTGATGAGCCTACTAACCACTTGGATGTGGATGCAAAAGCAGAGCTAAAACGTGCTCTAAAAGAATATAAAGGTAGTGTACTTCTAATCTCACACGAACCAGAATTCTATCAGGACATTGTCACAGATGTTTGGAATTGTGAGGATTGGACAACTAAAGTATTTTAACAGCGTGAGAGAGGGCTTTTCGCCATATAATTGCGGAGCCCCTCTCTTTTATACTATTATAAAACTATGTCGTATTTTGTAATCTTTTGACTTCTTTTGGAAAACCTATTGAATATTTTCATGAAATTAAGCATAATAAATATCGTTGTTGTCTTTGAGACAATTTACCTATAACATTGATAATTAATGAGAGGAAGATAAAAAGTGTACCAAGTAATAGAACAAACACGATCTGATTTAATAGTGGCAATTACCCTTAAAAAGAATGAAATGATTGAACTAGGTATGAAATATGGATTGGCAGATAAAAGGACAGTAAATTGCAGCCAACAACTTGACGATCTTTTAAATCGACATTTAGTAAATAATAGTTTGATACATGAATAAATAAACCACAATAATTTGCATTCAGACATAAACTTTCCTATTACACCACAAAACCAGCTTACCCGTTAAGCTGGTTTTAGCTGAAGATATTTATTTAATAACAAAGACTGGACATGTCGCGTGATTTAGGATTTTTTTACTCACACTTCCAACAAACAACCCTTTAATGTTTACCAGACCACGACTACCAACTACAATTAAGTCAACCTTGTTATCTTCTGCATATTCACAAAGCTTTGCACCTGCGTTTTCGTTTGTGTCATCAAAAATAACCTGCGTGAAAATTGGTATCGCTTCTGCTTCAAATTCTTTCATGATTTTTTCCATTTGCGGTTGAAAATGATCTGCCAGTTCGTTTTCAATACTGCGTGCTACTGCTGCATTGGCTTTTGGACCCGTTGGTTTTATAACGGTGATGACGTGAACTTCTGTTTCAGATACGTGTGCTGCTTGTCTCTTAGCTTCCTGAATCGCATGTCTGCTCATAAGAGATCCATCATAAGCAACGAGAATTTTCTTGTTCAACTAAGTAGCACCCCGTTACTTGAATAGAAACCTCACTGCTTGAATATTAAGACAGCCTATCTTTTTTGCGGACTCATTGGGTCTTATTTTCTTTCATTATGTATATTCATCGCTGTTGTCGGACTCAGCGGACCTTATTTGTAACAGTTCTAGGAATAATAGACTGTTTTTTCATGAAATAAGGTCCCCTGTGTCCGCTCGACCTTAAAAATCACTGTTTTTGACACAAATAAGTGCACTGAAGTCCGCTTAAAATTTGTTCGCTATCATCTGCCTCGTTTGCACAAAAAGCGACTGCTCTCCTTGGGCAATTGCCCCTGTTAATGCAATAAATACCTTTTTAGCAAAAGCCCAAAGGGTACACTTTTGAGTGCAGTATTTTGGCTCCTCGCTATATAGTGGGACTCTGCGGGATGATTCACGAGCCAATCCGCCAGCATCAAGGAATATTGGCTCACGCTTTCAATGCTATCATGCCCACCACTCCATATAAAATCTCCTATTCTAACTTCTACTTCTATACTAAATAGCGGAGAGGCAGTATTTTTCTTTTCCGCTGGTAATGCGTAAGCCTGCTACACGGTAATTTGCTTATACTCGACGAATCACTATTTTGCTCTTTTCATTTTATATCATAGCCAATACATTAAATCCGTAGTTATCTTCTAGGGCAATAGGAACATTTTCCCTTAATTTTCTTTTCTAACAAAAATGGTTCACCATAGACACATTGCTTGTCGGAGTTATTCTCAACTATTACAGTCAATCCAGTAGAGGAGACTGTTCCTTCCTTTACAATCATCGTTACTCCAACAAGGTTGTTGACAGTTTCATATATTGTAAGTTCCCAGCCGGTTGTTTCAGCAGATTGGTCCGAATCACACCCTAATAAAAGTGTCAAACTTATTACCATACAGAATAGCGAAAACAAATATCTCCTCATGTAATCCCTCCTTTAAGTTGAACATTTATTTGTCTAATTATAGTTTACAGTAAATGCCCATTTCTATTGTGACTTCTTATTGAATAAACCTGCCAGTTAATTTGAGTGTAATCGTTCACAACCTCTACTTATATTTCAACATGAATATTCAGAATACCCTGTATACAAATTTAAGACATCTACAACAACAAAAAACACCCATCAAAATAACATACAAATTGATGGGCGTTTTACGTTACATTTTTAATGTTTGCGGAATCCGTTACCTATAAAAGGACTTTTAATTACACAGCTATCTATTAACAGATGTTGCCATCCGCATATAGGTGTGACGCTTTCCACGAATTGCAATTGAATACGCCATAATATTTTCAGGTACAGAAATTCCGTTAAGACCAGCATCACCAATATGGTGAGCATCCGCACCTGCCATTTTATTATGTAACGCCATTTGTTGTATCGTTTCTTTTTCAGCACCTTCCTGGCTTGTTCCAATTGCAGTTAATGCTAAGGCACCCTGGTTATGAGCTACTTGCACTAACTCCTCTGTTTTTTCAAGTGTAGCACCAGGCACACTACCGACAGACGGAAGCAGAATAATATCCGCACCCAATTGGACAAATTGGGTTACAACATCACTAGTTACAATATCACTTCCAGACTCCGTTTTGACACCAGCACCATGCATTTTTCCGGCAATTATCATGATTTCATCCTGAAAAATCTCCTTAGCATGTGCGATTGATTTTAAAATAGCCGCATTCGTGACCCCCGTTTTAGGATTACCTGTAAAACAGACGAAATCAATATCAAGATGTTTTGCTTTTTCCAACGAATCAGGTAGGGCTGTACGTCCTTTTGGAAGGTTTTCCAACGTTTCTGCTTGATTTGCATCCATATCTACTGGTTCAAGGTTGATTCCAATAGGTCTACCAATCCACTTTTTCAGCTCGGATATTACGTTTTCTGTTTCTGTAAGGGAAATCCCTTCGATGTTGGGATCATTAACATCAAATAGATTTAACAGAATTAAATCTGCTCCAAATGCAGCAGCAAATTCCGCATTGGTTATACCAGGATACATTGGAGTTGATGTACAAACCACCTCAGCTATCATCGTCCTCCCCTCAGAAGCTGCTATCGCTTGAGTTAACTGTGATCCATTCATTTTTTGAAAATCTGAGGCTGTACAATTTAGTAGACGTTTCAATGATTACGCTCCTTTTTAACTCGAATTCCTTTTATTGTTTCCTAAGAAAGAATTTTTAACTATTCCTTACATGCTGAAAAACCACTCCGATAGCTTACAGTCGAAGTGGTTTCATTTATTCAAATTACTTTCTTTATCACTTATTCTTAATGATTTTTCCTGGGTTCAACAAACCTTCAGGGTCCAGTGCCTGCTTTATATTTTGCATAACACCAAGAGCTGATCCGTGTTCTTTTTCCTGGTACTTCTGTTTGCCGATCCCTACCCCGTGTTCACCTGTGCATGTACCACCTCTTGCTAAAGCATAGTTAACAATTCGTTCATTAACCTTGGTAGCTTTTTCGATTTCCTCTGGTTGATTTACATCAATCATTAATAAAATATGATAATTTCCATCTCCGACGTGTCCGACAATCCCACCGGCAAGGCCAGACTCCTCAACCGCTTCTCTAGCATCTTTAATGGCGCCAGCTAGTTCTGAGATTGGTAAACAAACATCAGTTACCATCTGTTTCCGGCCTGGATGACCATGAATAAAGGCGTATGCTACATTGTGACGTGCTTCCCACAGTCGATTGCGGGCTGCTGTATCTGATTCAAACTCGATTTCCTTACAATTCATATCATTAACAATTTCGTTCATAAACTCTACATCATGTTTAAGGCCTGCCTCATTTCCATGAAGCTCCAGAAATATAGTAGGAACTTCCTTGTATGATGTATCACTGAAAAGGTTCATTTGCTTAATAGAATGATCATCAACCAGTTCAACTCGCGCCACAGGTACTCCTGCTTGCAATATAGCAATTACCGCATTAACTGCATCATCCACACTTTCAAACGAAGCTCTGGCAGCCATAATATGTTCTGGAATTCCTAAGACTTTTAGTGTTAGTTCCGTAAAGCATCCAAGTGTTCCCTCAGAACCAACAAAAAGTCCATTTAAATGATAGCCTGAAGATGATTTCGCAGACATATTACCAGTATGGATAGCCGAACCATCTGCTAGGATCACCTCTAAATCACGAACCTGATCACGCATAATTCCATATTTGACTGCTGTTGTTCCACTCGCATTTGTGGCAGCCATACCTCCTAATGTCGCATCCGCTCCTGGGTCTACCGTGAAGAACAATCCGTGTTTTTTCAGCTCTTTGTTTAATTGTGATCTGGTCACACCAGGTTGCACCTTAACAAGGAAATCACTCTCCCGTATTTCTAAAATTTTATTCATCAATGAAAAATCAATTACGATTCCACCCTCATAAGGGATGACACTACCTTCTAGACTTGATCCTACTCCGTAAGGCACAACAGGTGTTTTATACGTATTAGCTAACTTCATCACAGCACTAACTTCTTCGGTGTTTTCTGGAAAAACAACTATATCTGGTGAATGTGCTGTATGGTAAGATTCATCTGTACTATGTTGTTCCAATATAGTCTCATTGGTCGTCGCGCGATCTTCAGCTAAAGCTTTTTGTAACTCATCTAATAATTTCATTAAAATCTCCCCCGTGTCTTCATGTGTTTAATTGTCTTTATATGAATTTTACAATAAATCTATATGTTTTAAAATGTATAACGTTAAGGAATTTCTAAGATATCCCATGCCGTTATAATTCCTGCAGGCTTTTCGGTTGATTGACCGTTACTCGTAATAAGCAATGCTTCCAAACGTATTCCTCTGCCGATTTGCTCTCTAAAAAATGCTACCGCTTCCAAAACTGCTGTATTGCTTTTAATGAATTTATAATTCCCTCTCTCTTCAAAACGTAATACCTCACTTAATGTGGTTTCCATAGTTGGTAATTCATCTGTTTCGACGTTTGAGGCTATCCAGTTAGTAATCCCTTTTTGAGTAATTAGACCTTTGAAGTCCTCTCCATTATAAATTGGAAACTTAGAAAATGCTTTTTCATGAACCACCCTAAGCAAGCTTGATAACGTTTCCGTCTCTTGAAACGTATACACTTTCCGTGCAAATAAAGGTACTACTTCTTCTGGCTGTGTTAATTCTCTTTCAATGTCTTCTATTCGTTTCACAACGGAGTCATGTGGCTCTGCGATTGCGTAACTCATATCAATTTTATTATGTACAATCGCATTTCGTAGTGCGGCAAACTCCAACAGATCATCACCATAGCGTTTTACGATGCCATTGTAATCACGTAAAATCTTCACCATTCTTGAGAAACCAGCATCTTCGTGGCTCATCATCGACTTTAGTTCTTTTTCAATTCTCGTAAACGTCGTCAGAAATTTTTCCGAGTTGGTGTGCATAATAGAATCTCTCCCGAATGATATTATCCGTACACTACAACCATAATAATAGCATACTTTTAGAACTTGCATTTACATGGCAGTCTTAATTAGGGATGGTTAGCTCTAAGATTAAATAACCCGTTAAACACATTATTGACATAAACGTTAGAAATTTGTCATAAATATGAGGTTCCTTAGACACTTTTTTAGGGTAGAATTACATTATAGTGTGATAAATGTCACTCAAATGATTTTAAACCTATTTTCGCAGAATTCCGTATGCTCATTTCTGCACATTTATAAATAAAGGAGGAAGATGGGCTTTGCTTTTCGATGATGTCGTATTTTCAAGCCGAATGTTAACACTTCTTACCCTTTCCTTCCATATTATTTACGCGACGGTCGGGGTTGGTATTCCGCTCTTAATCATGATCGCGCAATGGGTAGGAATCAAAAAAAATGATGAACACTACATTTTAATGGCTCGGCGATGGGCACGTGGTTTTGTGGTCACTGTTGCTGTCGGAGTTGTAACTGGTACTGCCATTGGTCTTCAACTCTCTTTATTATGGCCAAACTTTATGGAATTAGCAGGTAATGTTATTGCTCTCCCACTGTTTATGGAAGTTTTTGCTTTCTTTTTTGAAGCAATTTTCCTCGGGATTTACTTATATACATGGGACCGTTTTGAAGATCAACGGAAGCATTTAATGCTTTTAATCCCTGTTGCCATAGGTGCTGCTATGTCAGCGTTTTTCATTACAACTGTTAATGGATTTATGAACGCACCTCAAGGCTTTGACTTCGCTAATGGAGCTTTTACGAATGTAAATCCAATTTATGCCATGTTTAATGCTGCAACACCAACTAAGGTGTCGCACGTAGTTGTAACAGCATTTATGACATCTGCATTTATCCTTGCTTCTATTGCTTCCTTTCGATTAGTGAGGGGGTCTAATCATATTTATTATAAAAAAGCCCTCTATTTAACGATGAAAGTCGGACTTGTTTTCGCAATTGCTGCTGCATTAATCGGTGACTTCTCTGGAAAATATTTAGCAGAATATCAACCGGAAAAATTAGCTGCAGCTGAGTGGCATTTTGAAACAGAAGGTTATGCACCACTTGTTCTTTTCGGGGTATTAGATGAAGATAACGAAGCCCAGTATGCTATTAAGATACCCTACGCACTAAGCATACTTGGTCACGGGAGCCCTTCTGCTGAAATAATCGGATTGAACGATTTTCCAGAAGATGAAACCCCACCATTATTTATTCATTATTTATTCGATTTAATGGTCACCATAGGTATGGGCATGGTTGCTTTAGCACTTGTCTACTGGATTGGTGTCAAACGTGGTTGGGCTTTTGTAAGTACCAAACCTTTCCGCTGGCTACTTGTACTGGGTGGACCACTTTCTATCCTAGCTATTGAAGCAGGCTGGTGGATGGCTGAGTTTGGTCGCCAGCCCTGGATACTAAGAGGAATCATGTTGACATCTGAAGCAGCAACCTCCAGTGAACACGTCGACTTGATGCTTATCTTATTTGCAGGATTATACTTCATTCTAGGAGTGGGTACTGTTGTCATTCTAAGACGTATGTTCCGCAACAACCCAGTGGAAAAAGAACTATCTGAACAAGGTGGTGGAGAAACATGAGTTACGAAATCATAGGAATTGCCGTACTGTGGACATTTCTGTTTGGGTATGTCATTGTCGCATCCATTGACTTTGGAGCAGGATTCTTTAATGCATACAGCTCCTTCACCGGAAAACAACATATATTAACAAAGATTATTCAGCGTTATTTGTCACCAGTATGGGAAGTGACTAATGTATTTCTTGTATTCTTCTTCGTTGGGATCGTTGGTTTCTTTCCAAAAACTGCCTTTTATTATGGAACAACGCTGCTTGTCCCAGTGAGTATCGCGATTATACTGCTAGCAATCCGCGGATCCTATTATGCTTTTGAAACATATGGGTCTAAAGGTCATAAAGGATATGCGTTCATGTACGGTTTATCTGGATTATTCTTGCCCGCTTCTTTATCCATTGTATTAACGATATCTGAAGGTGGCTTTGTTTCGATGGTTGATGGAGAGCCTAGGTTAGATTACTTGCAGTTGTTTACGAGTCCCTTAACCTGGAGTATAGTCGTACTCAGTCTAGCTGCTGTACTGTATATATCCGCAGTTTTTCTTACGTGGTATGCCAATAAAGCAGGTGATACAGATGCTACAAACTTACTGCGAAAATATGCATTAATTTGGTCACTACCAACCATTATTACTGCAGGAGGAATCATTTTTGAATTACGCTCCCACAACCAGGAACACTACGCTCAACTATTAGATCTGTGGTGGATATTCGGCGTATCCTTCCTGTTATTCATGGGTACCGTTTGGCTGATCTGGATACGGAAAAACTATGGATTGGCATTTATAATGCTGATTGGGCAATTTGCATTTGCTTTTTATGGATATGGTATTTCCCACTATCCATATCTACTTTATCCGTTTCTGACGATATATGACAGTTTTACAAATGAAGCGATGGCAATCTCACTGATTGTTGCCTTCATTGCAGGATTTGCCTTACTTATACCTTCGTTGTATCTGTTAATGAGACTATTTTTATTTGATAAAGATTACGTAAAAGGTAAATCGAAAGATAATTATGAAGGAGGGCGCTCGAGAAAATGAATGACTTTTTTATATTTATTGCTCCCCCACTCGTCCTTATTGGCTCGATTGCACTTGCGTTTTGGGCAGCATTAAAGGACGGTGCAGTAGTAGAATCACAAGAAGATTTTTAAATAGGAAAAGGGCCATTCCATAGTCGTTGGAATTGCCCTTTTTTATTTACATAAACACGCTTTTTTCAATCTGTTTCATCTGATAGAAGTACCCTTGTAGATCCATCAATTCTTCAAATGTACCTACTTCGATTATTTCACCCTGTTCCATCACGATAATCTGATCCATGTTCTCCATTCCAGTTAAACGATGACTGATGAGCACCACGGTATCGTCTTTAGCTTTTTCGAATAGATGACGATAGATCGTTTCTTCTGTCAGTGCATCAATCGATGATGTTGGTTCATCAAGCAGCCAGACGGAACTATTTTTCAGCATTGCTCTGGCAATAGCTAATCGTTGCTTTTCCCCGCCCGATAGGTTTTCTCCTTTTTCCAGGACAGGATCATCGAGTGAAAATGGATCGAGCAAAACGTTACTCAGTACTGCTTCCATTTCCAGATCACTTGCCTCCTCTCTGGCCAGGAGTAAATTTTCACGAATCGTACCATAGAAGAAGTGATTCTTTTGCAGGACAACATTTGTATTTTCCCAAATGGTTTCTTGGGATAGTTGATCTGCTGGAATACCATCAAGACAGATTTCACCTTTTTCAAGCTCATGCATTTTCAGAAAAAGCTCGAATAAAGTTGATTTACCAGATCCACTTGGCCCAACAATGGCTGTGTTTGACCCTGCTGGTAATGATAGCGAAGCCTGGTTAATTGTATTTCGGAGCTCATCTGAAAAGGAAAAACTGATATCTTTTGCGTCTATGGAATACGGCTGGTTACTTGGAAGTTGTTTGGCGTTTTCAGGACGAAGGATACCAGGTCTTTCCACAACTGAATAAAGACGTTTAGCTGCAAGACGACTATCTTCCAGGTGACTTGGAAATACGGCCATTGAACCTGCATTTTCAAACACGGTTAGAGAAATCATAACGAGCATAGCTAGAAAAATACCGTCCAACTGTCCCTCTGTAACCAAAAAAGCTCCTACAGCAATGACCAACCAGGAAATAAATAGTGACACAAACGTGTTCACCGAATCACTATAAACCTGGTGAACCCCTTCTCGTTCCTGTTCTGTAATATAATCATCCGAGTATCCCACTAACTGCTCTTTTTTTCCTTCTAACTGCTGGTAAATTTTCAAATCCCGGAAACCATAAAGAAATTCTGTTACCTCTGTTGAAAAATCCCCACGGCTCTTTCGCATTTTCCACTCCACTTTTCTGCGTGCCATGGTAAACAGAAAAGGCACAACAAATGTGGTTAAAATTAAGCCTAAAGCCAAAACCAGTGCTATCTCAATAGCATAAAACATCGTAAATAGGATGGTGCTTAAAAAGACGATGACTAATACAATCGGTGGATAAACCACACGTAAAAAGAAGTTTTGTAATGTCTCCACATCGCCAACAATTCTCGAGAGCAGATCACCGCTTCGATATTTCTGTAGAAGATTTGGTGCGAGTGGTTCTATTTTTTTATAAAATGAAACGCGTAAATTACTAAGCATCGTAAATGTCGCACGATGTGAAAACAAACGTTCCCCATAACGGCTAAATGCACGCGTAAAACCGAGCAGTTTAACGGTGGCTATAACAATAGTAAGTGTATACAGAGGCGGTGCGAGTGCGGCCTTTGAAATCAAATACCCACTTGAGGCAAATAAGCCAACAGCAGCAAGCCCCGTAATAACGCCAAACAAAACGGATAGAAAGACATCTCTTTTTTCCATCATAATCAGTTTGATTACTTGACCTAAATCTTTCATTCCGCTCGCCCTCCTTGCTGTACTGTCACCATGCTGCGATAGGTTTCTATTGAATCCATTAACTTTTCATGTGTACCAGAAGCAACCAGTTGTCCATTCTCCATAAATAAAATCTTATCAGCATTTTTTATCGTGTGCAGACGATGGGCAACTGTAATAATGGTTGATGACTGAGCCAATTCCTTCATGGAGGCTTGAAGAATGTGTTCTGTTTCCAAATCAAGACCTGTTGTTGGCTCATCAAATAAGATGACTGTTGGCTTTTTTAAGAACGCTCTGGCGATAGCAACCCTTTGTTTTTCTCCTCCTGAGAGTCCTCTTCCTGCCTCTCCGATTACAGTATCGTATCCATCCTTAAGAGATGCCACCAGTCGGGATATTCCTGCTTTTTCAGCAGCTTGCTCCACATCATTCTGGGTAGCATTTTCTTTGGATCCTATTGCAATATTATCAGCAATCGTTCCGGAAAAAAGATAAGGATCCTGTGAAATGTAACTTAGCTGATCAAACCAATCTTTTTCCTTGTACTCTAAAAGTGGTTTGCCATTTATGAGGATTTTTCCTTCTAAAAGTGGCAGCAGACCAGCAATCATATGTAATAAGGTCGACTTACCAGCACCACTTCTGCCAACGATAGCTATTTGTTCATAAGGGCGAACCTTAGCATGTATATTTTTTAATGCAAAAGTGTCTTCCCCGTATGCAAACCCAGTACCAGCTAATTGGATTTCAGGTGGAGTATCCTCATCAAGTAACGATGCTTCACCCCAGTTTACAGGCGGAGTTAAATCGGTCAACTCTGCTTCGATTTTTCGGGCTGCTCCCATACTTCCCCTACCAGTATGAAATGCATTACCAAGTTCCTTCAAGGCTGTATAAAACTCCGGAGCGAGCACCAGCATGAAAAATGCCGTGAAAAAGGCAATATCCTGAAATACGATTAGTCTGATCGCAACCTCGAGAGCAATCAAACCCATACTGAGCATCGAAATGAGCTCTAGCATCAACGAATTGGTGAAGGCAATCTTCAATACTTCCATGGTAGCATCCCGAAATCCGAGACTGCTTTTTTTAATGGTATCTTTTTCTTTATCTGCCTTGCCAAATAATTTGAGTGTTAAAAGCCCTTGTAACGTATCTAAAAATTTTGCAGAAAAAGCTGCCAGTTTATCCATCTGCTCTTCTGATTTGTCTTTTGTTTTTTTGCCAATTATGATCATAAAAATAGGAATAAATGGAGCTGTCACAATTATAATGAGTCCCGTGTATAAGTTTTGGGTAAAAGCGACGATAAGAATAATAATCGGTATAATAGACGTCTGAATTACCTGAGGAATATAGGTGCGAAAGTAATCATCTATTCCATCAACAGCATCCAGTATCACACTCACTTTTTGTCCAGATTGTCCTTGAATAGATGCTTGTACAGGATTCCTTGAAAACCTATCCAAAAGTGCTTTTCGTAAATCGCTTTTCACCTTAGAAGACATTTTAACGCCTACTGTTCCACGAGCATAATGAAGAGCTGCTCTTGCGAGGAGAACGGCGATTAACCCATAAAGAAGTGGTAATATAGCTTGAAATGACTGACCTTTAATAAAAATACGGTCGACAATGGAAACAAAATAATATGCCTGTCCAATAATAACTATTCCGCTAAGCATAGCAAAAGAAACGAGAAGATATACTTTCGTTTTCTGTGCCATCGCCATTTCTTTAAGTTGAATCATACTTCTGTTCCCCCTGAAACTATGATGAGTTCTGTTTAGATCTATAATTTACAAACTATTACCGTTTAATCCTCATTAAATAGTGAATACTTTCACATAAGTATACATGATTGTGTTTTTCCAGTAAATAAACAGTACTTGCCTTAACATAACTGTCATACTTGATGTTGCTACCTATCATTATTTCTTTAGAAACCTTGGCTTATCGCCAAGCCTTAGTTGGACTTTTGTAGATAAGAAAGTTTTATACTTTTTTATCTACAAAAATAAATGGCATACTACAAAGGTATGCCATCTATATCGTGTGCAGTTTTCGTTTTATTCCAAAATTTCGCCCTTCGATATCTGCAAAAACTGACCATCGGACACATTTACATTATACTTGCCGTTCAAGATTTCATTATTTACAATCTCATTATCACCGATTGGACCAGACAACACAGCTACATATCCTTGGCCCATACTTTCAATAGTATATTGATTTGGTTCGATATCATATCCGACTTTATACATTCCAGATCCCTTATAATCTTCAACATTATTTATTTTTTCGTATATTTCTTTGGCACCACTTACCTCTAAGTCATCGAAAGCTTCTACACTTATTAGGGCACCGCGTGTTTCCAAATTATCCGCATCATGCACATACACATAGCCAAAACTATCAAAGTTCTCATTGTCTATAATGTTTCCAGCGCTGTCTGTTTCACCATAATATTTTCCGCTACCGTCAAATGAAATAAAAGCATATTCACCTTCTGGAATATCTCCTTTAACATATGACCCGGTATCAAACGCTAATCCTTCATCCATTAACGTCAATACTTGATTAAACATTTTTTCCTGTGGTGTTTCCTCTACAACTTCTTCCTGGTCTTCCCCAGCTTCGTTCTCTGGCTCTTCTTCACTTTCCTCTGGTTCTGTCTGCTCTTGAGATACGTCTTCTTCAGTTACATCTTCAGTAGATCCTTCTGTATCTGTTTCCGCAGCAGTCTTATTTCCTGCTTCTGCTTCTTCCTCCGCATCTCCTGTACTTATTGCAATAATGACTATAACTGCAACTACCCAAACCCAAACCTTTTTATACCATGGCTTCTTCATTTCGAATGGCCTCCTTGTTATTTTTTAACTTCTACATTTCTAATGATAACAAGGAGGGTATACAAAATTATGTATATATATCTGGACCATTTCTATATTGTATAGGATTTTGTGCTTCACTAAATGCTTTACGATGTAATTTGCTATGAAGATTGAAATACATTTTCTTACTTCAATTTCTGGTTTAATAATAGAAACGGTTCCCGTTATGGAGTTCCAGGTTTTTTTATTATAGTCATTACACCTGTGAAATTTGTATTAGATTCCCACACGTGTCATCAAATATAGCAAATGTTACCGGACCGACCTCGGTTGGTTCTGTGGTGAATTTCACACCTGCATTTTTCAATCTTTCGTATTCCTTTTGGATGTCATCAACTGCAAATGAAGTGGTTGGAATACCTTCTTCATAAATAGTATTTTGGTACGTTTTTGCAGCTGGGTTTTCATTAGGTTCAAGTAGCAACTCAACACCTTCTGGATCCTCTGGCGAGACAACCGTTAGCCACTTAAAGTCTCCTGCAGGTATGTCTGTTTTTTTAATAAAGCCGAGAACTTCTGTATAAAATTGATGCGCTCTTTCTTGATCATCTACAAATACACTTGTTACTTTAATTTTCATGTTAAGCCTCCATTCATAATCCACCAGCACCACCACCGCCCATTGGACGACGGCCTTTTTCTTTTGCAATTTGTCTTTCTACTTCTTTCTCCTGTTCTGTCTTTTCACGATAAGATTGATGTGGATTCCTTTTCGTTTTTCGCCTATCGAGGAAAATCAGAAAAACAATGAGTACAACTACAAATATGATCCAAAATAAATCCGAAATCAATAAATCACCCCTAGCATTTCCATCATTATTCTAATTGAAAACTTTCAACGACCTTAAAGGCATCATCTTCCTCAACTAAAGGAGTATGCAGTTTTATGAGAATATACGGGCTTGAATATGAATCACCCACATCCATATAAAAGTAAAAAGTCTGTATAATATTATCTGTTTTAACGTGTTGGCGAATGAAAGTGGTTGGGTATGTAACATCAGTTAACTCTTTACTCTCAAATATCGCTTCCTTATTTTCCTTATTTTCATATTCAGTTGAACTTACTATACTTACTTCACCAACAATAGCTTCATTTTCATTTGTAATATTCCATAATGTTGAGCTTTCCTGCTCAAGAGTAAGTCCGAGCTCTTTTAATTCTGGTATGGAAATGACCACTGGATCAGGTTGGACATTAGTTGCACCTTGATTCGATTCGCTTATATAATAACTGCTTAATACGATAAACAATAGTAAAGCAGTCAGTGCAGACAGATAATATTTATACGCAAAAACCTTCTTTGGTTGTGAGGAGTTCATTTTTGCATTCAACCGAGAGAGTGTTAACTGTTGTTCGTTTTCAGATAGACGTATGGTATTGTCCATCGACCTTAAATCACGATCAAACTCTTCGTCAAACTTTTCCATGCTGATACCCCTCCTTTACCAGTTCCTTCTTTAAAGCTTTTATTCCTCTAAATAAAGTAGTTTTAACCTTACTTTCATTCCATCCAAGAATGGTTGCAGTCTCTTGAATGGAGAAGGATTTGATTTTTCGTAATATGATAACATCACGGTAGGAACGTTTCATTTTTCCAATTGCGTCATATAGCTCCCTTTGAGTTTCATTTAAGAAAGCTATTTGTTCTGGAGTAGTTTCCTTTGAATGCATAATTGGCATCGTATCCAATATATAACTAATTGGCTTTCTCTTTCTGATATAATCAATTGTTATATTTCTAGCAATCCGAAATAACCATCCCCTGGCGTTATTCCCTTGAAATGAATCACCATTGTTATACGCTCGAAGGAATGTATCCTGCATTAAGTCTCTTGCTTGGTCATGATCACCAATCATAAAAAATATATATTGATAAATATCGTTATTATATAAATGATACCAATCATTTACTTGTCTCTTGATAAATTCATGATCCAAAAGTTTCCTCTCCCCACCAAAGTCTTCTTAACTATTACAACGGATGAATCTTCTAAAAGTTGCACCTTATTTTACCAGTTTATATTTTTTTACTTTCAGATTCGTGTTGCTAAATATACATAGGGCTGTGGTCACACCAAACATGATCAGGGTTCCCACAATAACGACGGTTTGAATCGAAAATAGTTGGGCTGTTATTCCCATGAGAGATGTCACCATCACAATTAATATTGCTTCCATAAACCCATATACACTTCCAATTCTGCCCATTACTTCAACAGGAATATTGTTTTGATAAAAAGTATTGAAACCTGTATTTGCAAAAGCAAGTGCGAACGAAAGAATAAAAAACCCTATTGCTGCTACAAAAAAGCTACCTGAAAAGGCGTATATAATATAACCGAGTGAAACAGATAATGATCCTGCACCAATGAGCAGGTTAAGAGATATTTTTTTCACAAAAGCTGTGTTTATCACTGCTCCAACAACAATGCCGGCTCCGGCAATACTGACGAGGAATCCATAACTTCCATCAGAAAGGTGCAATACTTCCTTTGCAAATGCTGCTTCCAATGAATCTATCGCTGTTGCCATAACCATCATACCGCTAAATAGGAAATAACTAATCATGACATAGATATGTTGGCTACTAAAACGGGAAACAACACGCCAGTCTTCTCGGAGAATAGCAAGAGACATTTTCTCCTGTTTGATGCCAGTTTCAACGTTTGGCATGAAGAAAGTTATATTCCCTGATAAAAATAAAGCAATTGCATTGATGTAAATCGCAACAACAGGATTACCAATAATAAATAGTACCCCCGCTATCGCTGGTCCAATTAAGAAAGCACCAGAATCAATCAAGCTTCGTAATGCGTTAAATCGTATCCGATCGGCAATTGGTATTAATTTTGTTATGTATGACATTGATGTAGGTTCAAATATAGCACTTGCCATATTAATGAAAAATACCAGAGCATAAATCGCCCAAACAGAAGCTAGAGATGGAAGGATAGCAATCATAATGGCTCGAAAAATATCCAGATAAATCATTAGATTACGTTTATTTAAACGATCTATAAAACTACCAGACCATACATTTGTACATATTGTTGCAAGTGGCTTCAGTATATAAAGTGCAGCAACAGCGAGTGGTGAACCTGTCATATCTAGCACAATTAAATTTAATGCAATTAAATAAACCCAATCCCCAACATTTGAGACACCAATACCAAGTAATAAAATGGATGGATATTTCCATGATTCCAACCTCTTTTTTATAGCCAAAAAAACCCGCCTCCAAGACCTAAAGTCTTGGGGACGAGTTTTGCCGTGTCGTGGTGCCACCCCAGTTTATTAATATATCACTATATTAAACTTATCAGGTACGTTGTATACCCTAGCTCTATAACAGGAGCTCCTGCCACACCACCCCCTAATAGGTTCCAATGTAATACTCAGAGACTTGCTTCGATACACTCATACATACTCCTTTTCAGCTCCCGGAGTTCTCTTGGAAGAGTGAACCGTATCTACTCTTCTCTTCATTGTTTTTTACCGGTAATTTAATTAAACAATAGATTACCATAATTGTTTTAGTTATGAAAGACCTTTGTTGTAATCTCTCGCTTTTATCTGCGTCGTTAATAAAACACCACTGATTACCGTCCATGCACCAATTACTTTCATCCCTGTCATTTCTTCACCTAACCAAATAGAAGCCCCGATCATCGTAACTACTGGAAGGAAATTTATAAATACAGCAGCTTGAGATGCACCTAATTTTTCAACACTATGATTATAAAAAATTAATGCAATGAATGACGGAAAGATTCCTAGATAAGCTAATCCCATGAGATTACTTGGTACAAATGAAGGAACACCTGTAACAAACCACTCTGCTACCACAATTGGAAACAACACGATAACGGAAACACCCGTCATGACAAGTAGTGCTGCATATGGTGGGAATAAATGAAGGTATTGTTTTACCAGGATCGAATAAATTGCCCAGCACACAATAGCACCAACCATGATCCCGTCCCCAACATTCCAGTCCATTGTTGCGAGATTACTTATATTACCATTTAATACGACCCATAAAGCTCCAAATAACGATAGAAAAATACCAACCAGTTGAAGTGGTTGCAGTTTCTCTTTTATGAGGAAAGCACCTAAGGCGACTGTAGCCACTGGAATAACTGTTTCGATAACCGCTACATTGGTTGAAGTGGTAAATTGTAGCGCTCCATAAATAATCGTGTTAAAAAACGTCACACCTGTTAACGTCATCACCAAAAATGGCTTCTTGTATTCCAAAAATTTGAGACGATATTGCCAGGCCTTTCTATAACCGATCGGCAATAATACAATAAAAGCTACCACCAAACGCAAAAATGCAATCGTAAACGGTGGCAACTCGTTAATAGCCTTTCCTATCAAAATATTACCTGCATAAAAAATAACCACAAAAATCATTAATATATAAGGATAAACCATAAAGACCCCCATGCTTCATCTGAATCTTCCGTGTGTATAACATACTATTATCACTTTGGATTAAAAAACAGTATTTTTCATATATCCTGCTCACAAGTACACTTATATTTAAGAGGAGTGATTATAATGCCAGTTGATTTTCACGACAATTGTAACAAACAATCATATACCAGACGAGTTGTGGATAAGAGCTGGATCGATACTATCGAAAAACTGTTTGATTATAAACGTCCAAATCAAGCCGTAGATATCGGCTGTGGTGGTGGAATTTACACAAAAGCCTTAGCTGACATAGGAATTCCAGAAATAACAGGAGTAGATTTTTCAGAAGCAATGATTGCGGGAGCAAAGCAAAATTGTCATGACTATGACCAATTACATTTCAAAACCGGCAATGCATCTAACATATCCTCTAATATGATGCAGTGAACCTTCCAGTCTCTAGCTCTGACGAAATTGTGCTGGTGAACCCGTTCAACAGCCCAAATTGTTATGAACTTCGGCTTCTAAACTGTGAACTTTGGCTTGTTCACCTATAACTTTGGCCACTTCATATAAAACTTTGGCTTTTTGCTTGTAAACTTTGGCTTCTAACTCCTTCTAATGCCATATGTGTATACGACCTGTAAATTTCATTCCGAGGGAACATGCAGTGCCAGCCATATACCATCCAGATCAAAGTAGGCAGTATTTTTACCTTTAACTAGTAGTTTAGCATCAAAAACATCTGTAATAGATTTATCTATATCTGAAACAGGAAATAATAAATGATTAATTTTCATCACTTTCTCCCCTTATTACTAGATTACTTTTAGGTGGCATTATTTTATAAAAAATAGTTGCCTCATTTTTCTTTTTGGAATCGATTGTAGTTATGCAGTTGCATTAAATATGCCTTAGCAGCCCATGCACCACTAAGGCATATAACTTATTTACTTATGAACATTTGTGTCCAGTATACCGAATAACTTCCACCCTCGGCATAACCAACACCAATATGCGTCATATTAGCATCTAAAATATTTTTTCTATGTCCCGAGCTATTCATCCAGGAACGGACAACATCTTCAGGAGTTTGTTGTCCAGCTGCGATATTTTCAGCTGCCCTTTGATAAGATATATTGAAGTCTTTCATCATTTTAAATGGGGAGCCATAAGTTGGTGATGTATGTGAGAAATAACTTTTATCACGCATATCTGCCGATTTATATCGCGCCACTCTGGACAGTTGCCAATCATTTGAAAGCGGTGATAATCCATTTTCAGATCGATATCGGTTCGTTATTTGAATTACCTGCTGTTCAACTGATTTAACTTCCTGTTTTAACGGAACATATACTTTGTTACCAGGGTAAATCAAATCGGGATTATTAAATTGAGGATTGGCGTTAATAATTTCGGAAAGTCCTATTTTATATTTCCTCGATATCTCCCATAACGTGTCACCCCATTGAACAGTATAAGTATCCGTCGACTGTGCACTCGTGTTAATTGGTTGTAAAAAACTTAATGACATTAACAACGTCATCATAAAAACGACCATTTTTCTCACTATTTCATTCACTCCTTTCGTCGAATTTAGCTTAACCGAAAGAAGTGTAAGTTATGTTAGTTAATTTGGAAATAATAAGGTATTACATTCATTCCTTAATCTATGTTCGTTTTCTCGTTCAACAAAATCGCCTTAATTTCATCGTTTCCAATAGCTCCTAAATGGAACGTATTTGATTCGACCCGGTAGACAACTCTCATGGAAATTCCGTTTTTTAATAGGATTTCCAAAAACATTTGTTCACCTTCAAAAGAACCATTATCGTATAATTTATCTCTATCCTCTAATTCCAAAGACATCCATGCATCTAAAAATGTTGTTTGGGAGGACATCGAAAACGTATGTAATTCACTTCCATCTATTGTGCTCACGATACTTATTTTTTTAACCATGTCCGCTATCGGATATAACTCTTCAACTGTATCAGCGCGTTTGTTTTCTTCCACTAAATAGACCTTGTCATTAGCTAACACCATGAAAGATGCAGGATATCCCTCCACTTCATGAACAGTAGTTCCTTTAGGTAAATAAGCTGCATGGCCATTTTTCATGACGTGATCGCTACATGCATTGTCAGACATGGTAAACGTCACTTCACCAATTGAATCTCCTTTATCGAGTGGAATATATTCGTTTGTACGACTCTGGTAATATTTAACACCGTCAATCATCAACAAATCCACCCATTCAATTGCTTCACCAGGACAGAGAAAGGAAGGTTTGTTACAAGCTGTTAATGCTATGGTTATGACCAACAGTATAAGTAGTATTTTTAAAAAATTCATGTTATCTCTCCTAAAAAAAAAAATAATGCTAAGGGAAAAAACAGCCATTGATCATCAACAAACAGTACCATTATAAAACCAACTAATAATCCTGTTGCCCAAAGTAAAGTCTGGTGATAAGTAAAACCAGAACTACTTTTAACTTGATCAATACATCACAAGCATTGCTATTTCATCAGTTGTCAATCCAATATTAGGTTGTCGGGGGCTTGTATTGTTGCAGCAACACTAATTCCAATAAATAGAGTTCTTACATCAATTCATTGCAACCGTTATTCCGCGTTTGGGTGAGGTTACTCCGCGATTAACATGTTTATTCCGCGATATCACGTGTTTATTCCGCGGTTTTGAAGGGTTATTCCGTGTTTATAAGCATTTATTCCGCGTTTTGAAATTTTCAAGGGATTAATCATCGTTTTTCAATTCAAACGTTTCCTTCTCTCCACCCCATTCGACGGTGGCTTCAATCACAGAATCTTCATATACAATCGAACTACCTGAATCATTGATCGTAAATATTTTCTCTGAAGGGGGTTCATCAAATGTGGTTCCTATCTCAGTTGCATTAGACGGCGTTTCGTATCCATATCTTATTTTTTCTAATGCAGATAATTCACTGAGATCACCTTTATATGTTAGGACAAAGCGACTATTATGTTCAGCATTATATTTATTTGTCCCATCTTCCTCATAAAAAGTCTCTTTACCTTCAAATTCGAATTCTGCTGTCCAGTTCTCGCTTTCTCCTACATACGTATAGTTGTGTTCCGTTACATCTTTGTCGTCCTCTTTATTTTCAGCGTTCATCACAAAACTCGAAACTACTATTAACAAAACTAGACCGGCAACACCAAGTAATATCTTTTTACGATTCATCGATCTGCCCCCTTTCTAGTAGTTAGACAAAACCTGTTCCTTCAAAGTTTCTGCACGATAATCTACAATTTTCATTCCTTCGTATACAAATTGATGATCATATACATTAGAATCATTCAGCATAATGGGTAGAAAGTATTTTATATTACCAACGACTCCAAGGTTTTCTTCGTCCAAAATCCATGATTCCTTTTTCCAGTCAAGGATCCCTTCATCTGTCTTAATTGGTGCTTTGGAATCGTATGTTTCAGGAAGTTCAACCATATATGTATGCATACCCCCCAGATATATTTTACCGTCATGCCATGTTACCTGACCTTTGTAATCCACCTTGGATACTTGGATTCCAGTCTCCTCTTTTATTTCTCGTAAAATACAATCATGCGGAGTTTCATTCTTCTCGATTTTTCCTCCAACGCCGTTCCACATCCCCATCCATGAGGACTTTTCTCTATTTAACATTAAAATTTCATCACCTTTTTTTATGAAACAAATTGTGTATGCCAGCATTTTTTTCTCCCTTATTTCTTCTTTTTCTTACTTGTGTCAAATAGTCCTAGCGCAAGTGCTATTGCAACTGCAATAGCTGTCCACGAACCAGTTTCCATTTTTTTCTTACCAAAATTATGCTTGTATGCCATATTCTTTATGTGAATTCATAGTACTCGACGCCCGACTTTTGATTTCAGTGTTAAACTCACCGATGAACGATTCAACTCTTTCTTTTAAAACCACGTACTTGGAATGTGTTCTAAAATTTCTTCCTGTTTATACAGACTTCCCCCTTTGATAATCGTTTCAATATCTTTTGTATGCTTAATATCGTCTAAAAGAGTATCTTTCAAAACTTCTTTTCTTATCTTATATACCGTTCGTGTTCATTAAAACGATTATCCAGCCATCAGGGTCTTCGATTGTAATTCCTTTTTCTTTCCAATAATTATTTTCAGGTAACACTTCAGGGTAGCCCATTTTATGTATTCGTTCTGCAACGTTAGTAATCTCATTCATTTCAGGTATATAAAAAACGAACAAATTATCTTCTGTTGGTGCTGGGCACGGACTTCCCTCGGCATGTTTTGTGAATTCCAGATGATAAGAAGCATTAGGCAACCCCAAGATAACACCAGTGTAACCATCATGATTAGCAAAATCTGTTATACGTTTCAGACCAAGACCTTTTTCATAAAAATCGATTACCTCATCAAATTTATCAGTTGGACGTGCTATTCTAATTTGTGCTGTCGAAAAATCATTGAATTGCATTGTCTCACTCCTTGTGTGATCCACTTGTCTTATTAATTTCACCTAATTCAATCCGGTTACCGTCTGGATCAAGAAATACGGCTATCTTACCCCAATCAAATTCAAGGTATCTATTGCTAAAAATAACACCACGATCCTCTAAATCTTGTATCGATTCCTCAAGTGAGTCGACGTCAAACCTTAGCACTACCGGATTTTGTTGTCTATTTTTTTCATTAGCTGAACCAAATCCACCTTTTTCAACCATTAAGTACCCACTTGAAATGTTAAAGGTTACTAAACTATCCTTTACGTTTCTCACTTCTAATTTAAGTATATCTCGGTAAAACGTTACACATTGGTCATACCGCTCAACGAATAAAATAGTGCCAAATTCTTTAACGTTCACTATATATCCCTGCTTTCCTCCTCTAAACTGAATTGCTTTTTTAAATCATCCCATCCATAGGCTGTTTCGTTTACCTTTACTCCAGCCATCTCCACTTCAACCGTATCTATTTTCCTACCACCGATCGATTCATAGAAGTACCTCGCATCATTATCTTCCAACACCCAAATCAGCATCGTGTTTATCCCTACCTGCTTAAGTTGTTCAACGACTGGTTTTACAAGCTCTTTGCCAATGCCATTTCCTTGATATTCTTCTACAATATAAATGGCATATAACTCTCCCAAATAGCCCTCATGTTTCCCTTCTCTTTCTAATCCACCAACAGAAAAGCCAACAATTTCACCTTGATTATTCTCGGCAACATATACATCTTGCTGTGGTATACTTTTTTCTAAAAACGATGTCCGTTCCTCGTATGATAGATTATTTAAATATTCCTGTGGAAAAATATCTTTGTATGTAGTACGCCAGCTATCAACATGTACTTTGGCGATATGTGGAGCATCAGTTAGTGCAGCTTTTCTGATTTTCAATGTGTTTGTCCTCCTTTACGGCCATTTCGGTAAAAATCCCGTATTCCTTGGTTTTCCTAATTAGTCACCATTTACCTCTTAATTTTTATCCAAATCATCCTTTGGGTAAAATTTCTCTTCATTCTTCTGGATCCCATATTTCTCACGCATCATTTTTGCTACCTCAGAATTATCAATTCCGTTTCTTACTGCTGCTTGAATTACCAAATATAGAATAAATAATCCTAATGCATACAACAAAAGTGACATGATTACCCCTCCAAACGCGAATGAGCTCATTATGATTCCTCCTTAAGAAGTTAGTACAAACTTCCACCTGGTTTTTTATTTTTAAATAATGGTTTTGAACTTGATTCCTGTACCATTTCGATTTCGATGCCTCTATCAATTCTACGAGCACTAGCAATTGTACATAAACCGGCTATTCCCAGTGAAGTGACGAGCATAACCACTATTCCACAAATCACTATCAGAATGGGATAGCTCGCTTTCCAGGTTAATAGCGTGAATACAATACTAGCGATTACTCCTATAAATCCACCTGCATGGCTACTTATTTCAGCTGTAAAGGAAATCGCTTCCTCTGGTACGATTAATAGAACATATGGAATAAACGCGAGAAATAGATAGACATATGACAATACTAATAAAATGATGGATGTACCGAATTTCAGCCTGTTCTGAGGATTGGATGGGTTATACTTCGCGCCAATCGTTCCAAGCCACAGCCCTATTCCACTTATCCCAGCTGTTATGATTGCTTTCATTAAAATTCCAGTTACAAATTGGATTGCTGTCCAACCGAGGAAAATTCCGATTCCGATTTCAACTGCCGTTAATAGTACAAATGGAATTAACCAACTAATCCATAGTTTCCCCAACGCAATATGTATTCCAGACAACGGTAAAATTCGTAATATCCATAAAGACGATGCTTCTCTTGAAATGGATGATGCTGCCATCTGCCCATTAAAAATAGCAAAGATAAACAAAAATACTCCTTGTGCAATCGGCCAAGAAACTTGATTTGGCCCCTGCAAATCACTTAAATTAGCACCACTCGTTAACAATCCCATAATACCGAAAACGAAAAAGAATATAAGGGGCAGAAACACTAACCATTCCCGCATATCTCGTTTAATCGCATACCATTCTTTTTTTCCAATAGAGACGACTGGATGATGTAACTTATGCTCTGTTATCTTCGTTTTGGATTTTTTCTTCTTTTTCCCTCCACCCTCACTAAGGCGAATCCAGCCCGTCCGAAATCCTTTTTCCACTAAAGAAGCCGTAAAGACTACGATTATTATAGCTAACAAAAGGATCATCACAAGTGGCAGAAACAAGTCTAATGAACCTGTTGCAGCACTAATAATCGCATCACTTGCCCAACTAACTGGCACCCATTCCGGGAACAATGGAAGTCCAGATAGAAGCACTTCATTGAGTGGTCGTTCGTTTGTCATATTCGGAATCATAAACATTAAATAAACAAAAATACCCGACAAAACGCTCATTGCAGTCATAAATTCATTCGCTTTACTTGCCGGGACAATCTGAATTAAAACTAAATTAAATAAATACGCAACGGAAAGCCCGATGATGATTATAGACAGTAGAGCAAGAATTACTACGGGATAATATACTAAATTCGCTCCAATTAGGATTCCATAGATAAATAAAGGAACGACAAAAAAGAGGAAACTCAATAACGGAATCCCGATAAAACTCTGCAGATATTTCACCCAAAAAATATGTCTTGTAGGTATTGGTAAGGTAAATAGGAACCCCAAATCGGTTGCAGCGTATAAATGTTTAAATACTTGCGGAAGTCCCAGTAAAATAATGAAACCAATAATCATCAAAAATCCATATGATAGCATTCCGGCTAATACAGGTGGAGTGATTGATTCTCCTACCGACCATACAGCTTTGGATAAAAAATATAATAGTACTGAGATTACAGCAAATGTAAAAATATAACGTATGTAATTCTTCTTACTTTGGGAACCGACTGTGTTTATGAGAATTTTCCGCTGATTTCTTAAAAGTACTTTTATCATTTTGCGTCACCTTGATCTGCTTTGGAAATCTCATTAATCAAAGCTTCCTGATCCTCGCCACCAGTTAATTCCAGGAAAATATCCTCCAGGCTCTGATCTGTACTCTTTAGTTCATTCATGGTACCTAACGCGATAATGTCTCCATCCAAAATAATCCCAACACGATCACACATCTGTTCCGCGATTTCAAGAATATGTGTGGATACAAACGCAGTCATCCCATTATCACAAAGCTCACGGAGCAAATTCTTAAGACTCCTCGCGCTTTTCGGATCCAAGCCCACAGTAGGTTCATCTAGGAACAGCACTTCCGGCTCATGAACGAGTGCACCACAGATCGCAATCTTTTGCTTCATTCCGTGTGAATAACTTTCAATTAGATCATCAGCCTGATCTGTTAAGTTGAAAGTACTTAGCAGCTCAGTAGCTTTTGCTTGGAACTTTTCTTCTGGCACATGAAAAACAGAAGCAATAAACTCCAAATAATCCCATCCCGTTAACTTGGGATATAAATTGGGTTGATCTGGAACATAAGCGATATTCTTTTTTGCCTGTATTGGTTGTTTCCAAATATCGATTCCATTGACCTCTGCTGTTCCACTAGTAGGTTCTAGTAACCCAGTTAACATCTTTATAGTCGTTGTTTTACCCGCACCATTTGGACCAAGAAAACCAAACAGTTCACCTTTATTTACTTCTAAATTTAAATTATGTACCGCTTTTTGTTTTCGATATGACTTAGCTAAATCAGTTAGCTTGATTGAAGGCGAACTCACGTTTATTCCCCCTGATATTTCTCTATTTATACTATTATAACAAAATATTCTTACTATATGGGGTAGATTTGGTATATTCTAGCAGACGGTGTGTTATAATCCCAATTTAGCGAGTTGTTAATATGTAGGGATCTAGTTGAGCTCAAAAGAAATTGTGCATAAATTACTAAGAACAGGCCCTGATCCATGATTTGGGAGTTGTAATTGTGAACTTTGGCTTTTGAACCATAAACTTTGGCCACTTCCTGCTGATCTTTGGCCAGTTTGGCATAATCTTTAGCTTTTCGTTAGAATCTTTGGCTTTTGATCAATTTTGAAACTCTAGTATATACTTTCGCCCGCTGGTTGAACCAATTTGAGTAAATTGTTCTTTTTGTAATAATTTTTTTGTTATATAAATCGAATCCAACATTAAGAATTCCCTTGCTTCTCGATTATTGATCGTATTACCAATTAATATGCAATAATCTTTTAACGCAGCAATGTGGGCATCTTTGGATTCGGTTCCGCACTGTTCACATTTCCACTTCCCATATATTCTAGACATCGGCATTGCATTGCATGATGGACAGATAACCCCTGGCTTTATATCATCTTTGGAGACTTCGTATAATTTCATCACATCAACATCTTCTGGTGTATGTGCTGCAATCAATTCATACGATAGTTTGCGAAGTTGTTCATCACTTAGGATTTTAGATTGGTGTATAGCATTAAACTGGTTTATTTTTGTTAAGAGGTTTTCTTTGTGGATCACGGTGTTGGTGATGGCTGGGTCGTTGGTTATGTTTTTTATAATTGTTCCAGGATCGCTGTATACAACCAACTTTTCAAGGGGAATTGGTGGGAGATCAAATTGCCGAAGCCATCTCAATAATCGAAGATGCTGCATTCGGACTTGTTCCACATGGTTTTTGAAGCCTTCTTCTTTATCGTTTGCTGTTCGAATTGTTTGGCCCATACCATCGTAGGTTATCGTTCCAAAAAAATTTTTAACTTCTGTGATTAAATTTAATTGTGCTGAGAGAATTAGGGTATCGATCTGGAAAAATCCAAACACATCTTTTAAACGGAGATTGTGAAGTATATGATACTTATCTTCTTCCAAAAAACCGAGAATAAAATGGAGTGATTCTTCGCCTTGGAACCCTTTTCGTAAGGTCTTGGCCTTTTTGTGGACTTTTCTTTTGGATTTGTGGTTCTCGTCTAGTCGTCTATCGAGCGCTTCGGTGTGTAGCATTTGATCGGGGGTTTCGCGTGGTTTGACTTCCATGGTTCACTACCTTTCTTATTTAATTTATATATATATTCGCTATAGTAAAAAAATTTCCTGCAAAATCACGGGAAATTTTAATAATAAGTGATCTTTAATTGTGAACTTTGGCTTTTGAAGCGTAAACTTTGGCCACTTCCTGCTAATCTTTGGCCAGTGTGATTATTACTTTGGCCTTCCAACTATAAACTTTGGCTTTATGCCTAAAAATCCATCCAATCCGGTCTAATTACTCTACAACATTTCGTTGCAAAGATGGAGGACAGGCATAATTATATTCCTTAATCTTTTTATTTACCTCTTTAATCAACTTCCGCTTCTCTTTTCCTTCTAACTTGTCGAGGTCGTCCTTCAACTTATCAATTTTATTTCCTAATTCTATCCATCTTGGCAAAACGTGATTATCCTTCATTGTTTTATATAATTGCTTCTCAGCGGGGTTAAGGTAATCCTGGCGCAGTTTGAGAGGCTTTCCTTTTCCAGGAAGGTTATCAAATTGTCCTTCTCTTTCCGCTTTCTTAATAATTTCGGTCATGTGATCTGTGTACTGTAGTTTATCTTCAAATTCTTCTTTTTTGTCCGCCATGGGACGCACCACCCATCACTATAGTATTCTATTCTCAGAGTAAAACTCCTGCAACAGTGACTCCACTTACGATTCTCTCCTCTTAATATTGGAATTCGGCTTCGACTCTTGCTTCGATAATAATCTGGCCTGGTTCAATTGGTGTCGCTATACTTTGTTCCGTAGCAGCAAACGTTTTATAGGTTATTGGCTCCTCACTTACTTTTTCAAAAATTTTAACCGGGACAGGATTCAGATTTAGCTGCATCGACTCAGCAATGGTTTGTGCTTTGGCCTGTGCATTTTCAAGAGCAGCACGTAACGCTTGTTGGTAATACATGTCACGATTTCGAACCGTGAACTGAATATTCGATACACGGTTTACACCGTTTTCAACTGCGACATCGATCATGTTCCCCGCCTGATTAATGTCTGTGATCTCTACATTAATTGTATTGTTAACCTCATACCCTCTGAAAACCTGAGTGCCATCCGGATAATCATATCTAGGATTAATAGTGTAACCAACCGTTTGAATATTTTCCCGATTAATTCCTAACTGTAGCAAAGCTTGGATGACCTGATTCATAATAGTAGCGTTTTCTTGTTGAGCTTGGCTAAGGGTATCATTTTCAGTTATAACTTCCAACTGAATATTAACGATATGGGGTTTAATTGAAACACTCCCATTCCCGGTAACCTTCATAATCCCGGATTGCTGTCGATTATGTTGTTGTACATAGGGATAATACACAACCATTCCACCTTTCATGGAGCTCATTACACCTTAGTAAATAATATGCCTATTATAACGAAATGATCCTATTGATTTGTAACGTATCTTTTACAAAGTCGTCTAGATAATAAAGGGGAATATCCACCATGAAGCATTTTTTATTGTTATTAGTTCGGTTACGGAACAGGTAACGGCGGTGTTCGTACAGATGAACCTAATGAAGGGATTGTTGAAATAAGCTATATTGCTCAAATGAAGGAAAGTAGCGTATTGGTTGTCGACCAGTTACTAGATCAATCGTTTGAACAAATTGATATGGATACCATTCTTAGTCGTGTAAGCGTAGCAACATTAACGAACTTGATCAAGAATTTGTACAGACAGTCATTACAGGTTGGTGAAAAAGGTGATGTGATTATGGAATCTTTTCTACAGCGAAACAGTTGGAACGGGTTATTGATGAGGAATAAGAATAAGCAAAAAGGCAGCCCCTCAGCTGCCTTTTTTTACATATCGTGACCAGGATTATGTTTTTGTCGTGAATGATTTCGATTTTTTACCTTATGTGACCCATCTAACGGTTCACCATGTGGTTGCTCTGGACTTTTAGGTAACTTGGGGTTCTCTTGTTGTTTAGGTCCTTTTGGTTTTCCACCCATAATCACACCACCCTTTCGTTGATACACGTTAGCTTGTCCGTTTTTAAAAAACATATTGGATTTTTGTTACATAAATTTTAAGTAAATCATATTTCTTGCCTACATGATCCCTACCTTCCCTAAATACACTAGTTAACGTATCAACGGAGGCTCTTAATGAGTAAGTACCAATTTTGGTCAATTGTAGGAGTAATTCTCGTTATTACAATCCCTTTAATTTTAAGTATTTTCTTTACTAGCGACACAACGGACCCATCAGAAGCATATTAGCGATGCTACCGACTACGACAACGGGGTTGAAACATGCAGAACAAGTAATTGCTTATGGAGGAGATTAAGTGATTCCAGATGGTGTTGCCCTGTTTGGTGACATTGAACCAAGTTTTCCAGTGGATTCAGCTTTTATAAGGGCTGGTATGATACCTTGTCTGATTCGGTTTATGAACCAACACTGTCTGGATATAAAGCAGGATAAATTCCTACTTTTTTCTATTACTGAAAGTCATCAATCCCAATAATCAGGGTCAGACATGCGTAATTCCTCCACTATATCGTCTAAGTCTGCAGGTGTGATTAAAAAAATCGGATAATTTTCAGTTTGCTTGGCTTGTTCATATAAAAACCGGTTGCTTCCAGGATTTTCATCGTCTAATAAAATAAGACATGCCTCACTCTTGTCGACAAGCCACATATTTTTTGCTTTAAATTGAAAGGCTCCTTTATAGTCACCTTGGTAAATAGGTTTGTAAAAATCTGCATCCATCGTTAGTTTTTGATACTTTTCCTGAAGCTGTTCAGGCCAGCGACTTTCCTGGTTTTCAAATGGCGGCATAATGGCAAATTTGATATCATACGTCTTTTGTAAATCGATAATCACTTCTGCAGTCCACAATTCAACACCCATTTGCCCAGAAATCAAGACCCATTCTAAACCGTCTTCAATAAAACCTATTAGTTTCTTTTGAATCGCAGCTTTAATAAACGTTATCTTATGGTCGTCCTCTTTAAAAATACCTAATTCCATTGGTTTATATCCTGTTATTGTCAGTACTTTCATAATTATATGTTACCTTTCTATTGTTAGAAAAATTGGCTTATCGTTAAAGGGATTCTTAGTAAGCGTACTTTGCTTTCTTAGAATCCCTTATGCTCTGGAGTGCAAGTTTTAATGGCAGAAGCCTTAGTTGCACTTATGCAGATAAGATAGTTTTATACTTTTTTATCTGCTAATAAAAAGCTGGCATGATCTCTGCCAGCTCCTCATTAAGATTAACACCCTTTATTTGGTTTTTTCCAGTGATTCATTCCGGCACTTGGATAACCTGGTGTTGCTGCACCAGCTACTTGACTTCCAGGTCCATATCCCGGTACCATTTGGTTACTTGGCCCGTATCCTGGTGAAGTCGCGCCTGCCACCTGACTTCCTGGTCCGTATCCTGGTGTTGCTGCTCCTGCTACTTGACTTCCTGGCCCGTATCCTGGTGAGGTTGCGCCTGCTACTTGACTTCCTGGCCCGTTCCCAGGTGTTTGGAAGGATCCTCCATATTCATCAACACTGTTAAACGTATTTCTAACAGAAGTGGAATGAGGGTATACATGCCTATTTCTAGTTAGATGATGATTCATGACTGTCGTATGAGAAGGATGTACGTGCTCAACCGTATTCTCAAAACAATTATGAACAACATTTTCTCTAACAGGGTAAACGACTCGATCTGTCGGTCTTGGACGACCACAATCTGGTCTATGGTGTCTCATAAATAATCCCCTTTCTTCAAATAGATACACTATTAACCTATGGCAAATGACTATGGGGTGTATAATGCATTTACCTATTTTGAGGAAAAAGACTATGATTATCGCGCCCGATTTATCATAGGATATCTGACCAATCCTTTTATAATCGTTGGAGATGCGTATCTTTAAAACCTGTAGGGTATTTCAGACCATAGCCAAACATTCTATCCATTCCAATATGAGCGACCCATATCAATCCTATTATAAGTACAAAACTAATTATAAACGTTACCCCGATCAACACAACTAGTATGGGAAGAATATAGGAATGAAAAATGTTATATATAATGGCACCCACTTCATTATTAAATAAGTATCCAAGCATTGATAAGTCTGGTACGAATAATAACAGAATAAAAAGTAACCAACTAGCATCCATAGCAGCATAAAAATAAGTGCTTATTAATAAAACCATCAGCCCTTCTATATGTATAAATATTTTATTTATAGTATTCACCACCTAACCTCCAATTTCAAACAATCATTTTCTCAGCATGTTTTGGAATAATAAACAGGCTCATTTTTTTACCATTGTTACGGAGCCAATTATTTACTTGCCTGATTTGTTTTTTTAATCACCACCTATGAAGTAGCCAGTTAGCCACGTTTTCTAATAATTGCGGTGGTATAAATTTCTCCCTCATTTCTCCTTTTTCGTACTTATTTTAATCGTAATTGCCTTCTTTTTATGTTGTGGTACTTTTCCTTTATGTTGTTTTTTTAATAAATCCCTTATTTCTTTAAGTAGTTCTTCCTTTGCGTCACGCTTAGGTTCTTTTTCTTTGTCGCCCCTGATCTTATTGATCAGACGTATGAAAAAAAAGATTGATACGGCTATTACTACAAAATCAAATACTGACTGGATAAACTCACCATACAAAATTTCTGCTCTTCTGACGGTATATTTTAAGTTTGTAAAGTCAATCCCATCTATTAAGATTCCCAATAATGGCATCATGATATTCTCGACTAGTGAAGTCACAATTTTTCCGAATGCAGTCCCGATGATAACAGCAACTGCGAGTTCGACTACGTTTCCTTTCAATGCAAAATCTTTAAAATCTGGCCACAAAAGACTCACCCTCTATTATAGGTTGTACTATTTTTATATGTTATGGATTGGGTGAATAGCACACTTGTGGCAAGGTGAAATTTGATGGAGTACATTCTCTGTTGCGGAATTGTGAACTTTGGCTTTTGTGTTGTGAACTTTGGCTTTTGAACGGTAACTTTGGCTTTTGCTCTATAACTTTGGCCTAAACACCCAAAACTTTGGCTTTTTACTCAAAACAGGTATTTTTCCTTTCATAATTCCCAATTACTCAATGGCAAGATATACCTCCTACCGTATCAAATTTTCTCATATTATTTTTTCAAGCTTAGCTAATTTGCCTTTAGTAAATTATTTAAAAATTTAATATTGCGGAAATAGTCAAAACGTGCTAAAGTACTCTTTAAATAAAGTATTCACTTTATATTTATATTAAAATAAAGGTAACACTTCTTTTCTTAAAAAATGACTTCTCCGCGGAGGACTGTATGGAACATATATTTAGTTCAATTAAAAAAAAGCAAGCGACTTTTTCGAAGGCGTTTAAAAGGGTTTCCACCTACGTCTTTAATGACCCAAAAATCTTCGCAATTCATTCGGCAGCCCAGGCTGGCAGACGAATGGGCGTAAGTGAAACAACTGTTATACGATTTAGTCATGCACTTGGTTATTCCGGTTACAAGGCGCTACAAGAAGATGTACAGTTCAATCTTTTTCAAAAAAGTAGTTTAAGTGATTATGCCGAAACGAAACGCTCAGAAAATAACCACTCCATTAAAGCTATGATGCATAACGATATGGATAATATTTTAAAACTAACAGAACAAATAGCAGATCAGGACCTTGAGGAAACTGTTACTAGAATAGCTAATGCTGATCGGTTACTTATTTCGGGGGTCCGCTCATCACATGCACTAGCTAGCTGGTTCTCGTTTGCACTTGATCTCGTAGTTGGAAATACCCGTTTTTATCAACCAAATGTTGATGATGTGTTACTACGTATCAGTGAATTAACGAAACGTAGTGTCTTTGTAGCTTTTTCATTTCACCGTTATGCGGTAGAAACAGTGCATATTGCAAAATTGGCTCAACAACAGGGAGCATTCGTCATCGCATTCACGGATTCTCCATTTGCTCCTATAACAGAATTCTCGGATCTTACGTTAGCTGTACAATTAAATGTAAAATCTACACTAGATGCTGCACCTGTTGTCTTCTCATTAATGAACAGTATTGTCTCAACAATATCATTACGAAATTCAGAAGCTTTCCAGGAAAGAGTTGAACGTTTTGATTCTATTGAAGCACAGGATTTTTTCCCATAATATCAATTGAAAGGAGTTTTTATACGTGAAATCAACTATTGAAAAATTAACGCCTACGTTAACAGATATATTCAGACATTTACATGAACATCCGGAAATTAGTTGGGAAGAATATGAAACAACCCAATATATTAAAAATTTATTCGAAGAGTATGCATGCAGGGTGTCTACCTTTAAAAACTCCACTGGTTTAGTGGTTGAAGTCGGTCAAGGGAAACCAGTCGTTGGGTTACGAGCAGATATTGATGCACTTTGGCAGGAAGTGAACGGTACATTTCAGGGAAATCATTCCTGTGGACATGATTCTCACATGACTATTGCAATTGGATCTTTACTAACCTTGTTAGAGGGTGGACATCCAGACAATGGTACATTCCGGTTTATTTTTCAACCTGCAGAGGAAAAAGGAAATGGAGCTTTAACTCTTGTAGAGGAGGGGATAATTGATGATGTCGACTTTTTATATGGCATGCACCTAAGACCAATCCAAGAGTTGCAACATGAGCAATTTGCACCTGCTATCCAACACGGTGCAGCTAGATTCCTAGAAGGTACCATTCGCGGAGAAGACGCCCATGGTGCTCGCCCACATTTAAACGCAAATGCTATTCAAGTGGGGAGTGAATTTTTCCAGCACATTAACAGTATACATATCGACCCTATGATTCCACATTCGGTTAAAATGACATCCTTTCAAGCAGGCGGGAAAAACGCTAATATCATTCCAGGTTCTGCAACATTTTCATTAGATTTGCGTGCCCAAACCAATGAAGCGATGGATGATTTGATGGCTAAGGTGGAACGTATTAGTAATATGCTTGCGGATTATCACGAAGTAAAAGTGGATTTGAAAATGAGTGCAAATGTTGCTGCTGCGGTAATTAATGACGAAGCAAGTTCGATTATGCGAGAGGCAATCATCGAATGTGTTGGTGAGGAGAAACTCGAACCGATGATCACCACTACTGGTGGAGATGATTTTCATTTTTACACGATCAAACGACCTAATGTAAAAGCAACTATGCTTGCGATCGGATGTAATCTACAACCAGGACTTCATCATCCAGATATGACGTTTAACCACGATGCAATACCACCGGCAGTTGAAATCGTAACAGATGCGTTAATCAAAACGGTTAAAAAATACAACCAGGCATAAGGGAGGCTTATCCATGACAGAGCAAATTGAAATCAGACGGCTAACCACGATGGACGAATTACATGACATGCAACATGTGGAGGAAGCCGTATGGGACATGCCCCCTACTCCCGTTCATCAGACACATACAGCCTTGCATAATGGTGGAATTATTTTAGGAGCTTTCACGGAGGAAAAAATGATCGGTTTCCTGTATAGCTTTGCTGGCTTTGACGGTAAAAATGCTTATCTTTGTTCGCATATGCTGGGAATAATATCCACGTACCGTAAAGGTGGACTCGGAATGCGGATGAAGTTCAAACAGGCCGATATTGCTAAAAGTTTGGGTTATACCAAGATTACGTGGACATTCGATCCACTTGAAAGCCTTAATGCATATTTGAATTTACACAAACTAGGTGCTAATGGAGCTTATTATAAAGAAAATCATTATGGTTCAATGGATGATGGGCTAAACCAAGGACTACCTACAGACCGCATCAAAATTGAATGGAATCTGGACAAAGAGCAAACAAAAAAAGATATCCATTTTGACGAAGCTAAATTATTACTACGTAAAGAAAATGATCACCCTGTCGTCACAGATACCTTCACAAATAATTTTTCCAAAAATGAGGGTGGTTGGTTTGTCACTGTTCCTGCACATTTCCAATTGATCAAGCAACAAGACATACAGCTCGCAAAAAATTGGCGATATGAGACACGCAAGGTTTTCCAGGCATTATATTCAGAAGGTTACCAGGCAAAAGATTTTATCCATGATGGTTCAAATGATGTAAGCTATTACTATTTTTCAAAATAGTTTAGGATATATGCTATAAAATCAGGAGGTAATAACAGTGACTATTCCAATAAAACAGATAAAATTACACAAGTTGAAGATGCGTCTAAACGATCCATTCACAACAAGCTTTGGCACATTTCAAGATAAGGAATTCTTTGTAACAGAAGCTGTAGATGATGAGGGAAATCGTGGTTTTGGCGAATCCGTAGCGTTTACAAGCCCATGGTACAGCGAGGAAACCGTGCAGACAAATTTACATGTAATGGAAGACTTCTTAATTAAAACATTACAGGAAAATAAAATTGAGCATCCAGATGAGGTCTCTGAACTTTTCACTCCAATCAAGCGTAATAATATGGCTAAATCTGCTTTGGAAGGTGCTGTTTGGGACCTTTATGCGAAACAGAAAAACATATCCCTCGCTCAAGCTCTTGGCGGTAAAAAGACTGAAATTGACGTTGGGATCAGTATCGGCATCCAGCCTACTGTTGATGATTTACTCCAGACTATTGATCATTACGTCCAAAAAGGGTATAAACGAATCAAGATTAAAATCAAACCTGGCTGGGATATTGACGTATTACGTGAGGTACGTAACCATTTTCCTGACACGCCAATTATGGCAGATGCTAATTCCGCATATACGCTAAAAGATATTGATCACTTAAAACAACTGGACGATTTGAATTTAACTATGATCGAACAGCCACTTGAACACGATGATATTGTTGATCATGCCAAGCTGCAAGCAGTAATGAAAACACCAATCTGTTTAGATGAAAGTATTCATTCTCTCTCAGACACCAGAAAAGCTATTCAGCTTGGCAGCTGCAAAATTATCAATATAAAAATTGGCCGAGTCGGTGGACTTACGGAAGCAAAACGAATTCACGAATATTGTAAGGACAATGGTATTCCCGTTTGGTGTGGTGGCATGTTAGAAGCCGGAATAGGACGAGCACATAACATTGCATTAACCACGTTGCCACAATTTATTTTGCCCGGGGATACTGCAGGATCATCACGATACTGGGAAAGAGACATTATAAAGCCTGAAGTTGTCGTGCAAGATGGTGTCATTAACGTACCAGATAAACCAGGAATCGGATACGATATCGATGATGAAGCATTAGAAAAATTTGCAGTGGATGTAAAAACATTTAATTTTAACTAATACTGGTTTCCTTGGAGATGACTTCTTAAGCTTACTTCATAGAAAAACGTATATCTCTGTTTAAAATATACCTAAATTAGAAAGGAGAAATATTTTATGAAGAACCTATTCGAAGGGGCATTTGGAAGATACATTCTTCCCGCAATCATTTTACAATCTGTATTAATCGGAGGAGGTTTCGCAACTGGGCGAGAGATTGTCGAGTTTGGTGCAAAGTATGGCGCGCTTGGCTGGATTGGTGGATTAGCTATCTTCGTTGGTTTTACTGTCATGGCAATTCTTACATTTGAGTTTGCTCGAAAATTTAAAGCATACAATTATCGAACTCTATTAAAAGAACTTATTGGTCCTTTTTGGTTTTTATTTGACATTGTCTATTTATTACTTGCCATCTTAATTATCGCAATCATGGCATCTGCAACTGGTGAAATTTTAAACAATACACTTGGTATGAATTATTGGCTTGGAGTAGGACTCATTACAGCAGTAGTTGGTGTATTGAACTTCTATGGTAAAGGACTTATCGAACGATTTAAGACATTTGGTACATTGTCACTAATGTTTGGTTATCTCATTTTCGCGATTATGGTGATTTCAACTACATGGGAAGACGCATCCGCAGTTCTAAGCTCTGGTGATACTAGTTTCATGCCTGATAACGTCTCTATTTGGATAGTATTATGGAGTGGGATTCTATATGTAGGTTATAACCTGGCTGTTTATCCAGCAACACTATTTACGATTGAACGTCAGCAAGCACGTAAGGAAGCAGTTATTTCCGGTATTATCGCTGGTGTATTTATGACTTTCCCTTGGTTCTTAACCTACTTTAGTCTGCTAGGACATTATCCATCTGAAGATGTATTAGGTGCTTCAGTTCCTTGGCTTGTCATGTTAAGTGATTTTCCAACTTGGGTAATTGTCATTTTTGGAATTGTAGTAGGGTGGACGTTAATCGAAACATCTTCTGGAATGATCCATGCATTTGTTGATCGATTGGAATCCCAGATGGAGGAGCTTGCAAATAAGTCTCTGACAGCGGCCCAAAAAGGGATTATCGCAATTGGAACACTCGTACTAGCAATGATCCTGTCACAGGTTGGAATCATCGATCTGATTGCTGTAGGATATACTGCCTTAGCATATGCGATGATTGCTGTTTTTGCCCTACCGTTGTTGACAGTTGGTGTGTATAAGCTATTCTTTAAACGTGAGGAAGATACTCCTGCAAAAGAAGACGCTAGTAATTTATAGAGATTTGATTAGAACCCTGCACATTAATGTGCAGGGTTCTTTGATGAATATAGGATAGAACGACGCTTCTTTTCAGCTCACTTTTTTTACAAGATTGTTTTTGTAGAGTTTGTTGCCTTTTGAGAGAATAGATATAAACTCTGACGTAACTTACCGCTCTGGAAATACACTTCGCGCACCAGTGAGCTTCTTCATGCTGACGCATTTTTAGAATCACACCTATACCTTTCCTCCCGCTGTCATCCATGTATCGCAAAAACAGCTACACACCAGAAATACACGAAGACTCCTTGAAAATACAGACCAATTTTCTGCGTGCGATGTAATGCTGCCGGAGCTTTCCTTGCCGCTGGTATACTTGGATCCTCTATGGGCATGATCTGTCTTGAAAGGCTAAAAGCCGTTGTTTCATCAGGCAGCCAAGCCTATCATACCCACCTCTCCAAATAAAATCCTATGTTTGTTAACGTTGAAAACTATAAATACTGACTGTATATAATCCTTCTACAAAGATACAAATCTAGCATTTTTGGTAACTTTACTTACGTTGAAGACGACGGAAAACCATACTGTATATAAGAAGCAGTTTAGTTTAAGAAGGAAATAGGATTTAAATAGAAAAGGAATAGCAATTGAGCTACTCGAATTCCCTTTGATTAGTGATTATACTAAACCTGTTAATAAAGTTTTATTTATTTTACTGGACCTTTAGTGATCTCAGTAAGTTTAGAATTAATGGCAAATATCTTTGCATTTACATCTAATATTCCAAATCCAGCTAATCTTTTAGAATGCATTTCTATATATTTTCAGCTGCTTCTTTTGTTTCGAAAATATAAATTCCACCAGCTTCATTTGTTTCGGGACTTTCTGTCCAAATTTTCCACATAAAGCCTTCTTCTTCGTTGATACTTTTCGCTAAATCAGAAAAGGCATCTGCCATTTAATCTCCGGATGGGCCATGCATTTTAAAATCCACTTGTAATACGTATGCCATTTTCATCCTCCTTGTTATTTTGTCGTTGTAAAATATAATTCACCTAGAATTTCCTTCGTTTTATAGCTGTTTGGTGATAGCTCTTTTTCAATAAAAGCATTAAGATCCAATTTCTCAACATCGTACATCACTTCAATTTCCTTCGAAAACAATAGCTTTTCCTTTTCAAGCAAGGTAGAAAAAGATGGTTGTTGTTTTGGCTTCAGTTCTTCCACATTTAAAACTTGTTTTAATCCTTCAACATAATATTCAAACGGACGGCCTCCAACTATTTTTACGCCTTTATTTTCCTCATTGGTCATGATAATGGTAGGAAAACCTCTGGCACCTAAGCTTCTAGTAAGATCAAAATCTTCATTCAATAATTGTTGTCCGATTGGTTGTTCAGCTTCATTTAGAATGGCTTCTCCATCAAGACCAATTTTATTTACGATTTCGATCATAACGGATTCATCTGAAATATTTTGATTGAATGCGAAAAGAGCTTCTCTTGCACGGCGTAAATATTCAAATGCCAAAGCATCATTATGATTTTTTTGAATTACCTTAAATACACGAGAGGGAGGGTAGGAGGACTGAACTGGATTATCTATCATCAAAGTCCCATCAATCGGCATTCTTGAATATTCTCCCACTTCCCTCCAGTGACCAGCAACATCAGCTGGTTTATAAATGCCGTTTGCAGGATCGATTGGTCCGTCATGCCATTTTTCCAGCAAACCACCCATAACCGTATGAAAGTTAAAATAATCACCATACTGCTCAACAAAACGACGAAGTACAGGTTCAATCGCCCAGCAATGAGAACAGATAGGATCCGTCACATAATAAAGATTAATCAATTTATTTGGTTGGTTGAAGTCAATAACCTCCATTTCCTCTCCTTCAGCTACTCCGCATACACCTGTTTCTAAATCACAAATCATATTATTATTATTTTTCAATTCATTTCCCCCCATTTCTATAGAATAAGCGAGGAAAAAGAAGCAAAACTCTTATCCCTTGCTTTAAATCATTCCTGAAATTATTTTCAATCCAGTAGACCAATCTACGACCTCATTTAACATTGTTTGAACGGTTTCTTCATGAAATGGTGCAGGTTTAAAGGTTCTCATTTCTTCAAAATCAGTAAAAAGAATAAGCGCTGGTTGAGTTCCTACCGTTGCAAGTTTTGGTACAGTTAGAATTAATCTCAAATGGTTAGCTGCTGTAACTCCAAGAGTAGAACCATAACTTACAATTCCTGCAGCTATATTATTCCACTCAACATATAGATAATCGATGGCATCTTTCAACTCAGAAGTAACTGCTTTGTTATATCCCGGAGTGACAAAAACAAACCCATCAAGGTTTAATCTTTAATATCCACCAACTCAAATTCAGCCTCTGTTCTTTGATCTGCGATGGATTTTAGCCAATTTAATTCCTCCTAAAAATGTGTATAACAAAGTATGCTTATTAAACATCGATATGCATGCTAAGTATTTGCTTACAATTAAATTTTATAACATAATGAAAATCAACAACACCAATAGTTTGTTGCAAATGTTGCTTATACAACAAATTGAAGATAGTGTTTAAAAAGTAGGAGGGAGATCAACATGACTCAACCAAAGACGGATCCCCGAATTCAACGTACCCATAAATTAATCATGGATTCTTTCATGGAACTTTCAAGTAAAAAAGAATTCAAGGATATTACCGTTAAGGATATTACAGCAGAGGCTATGATTAATCGTGCCACGTTCTATTACCATTTTGAAGATATATATGACTTATTGGAAAAGGTATTATCAGAAGTATTGTTAGTTAATTTGGATTGTGATTACTACCAAAATAACGAACTAAATGAAGAAGCGTTGGTTAGTATCTTCATAGCAATCACAAATTTCCAAAAGTCTTTATCTAATCGTTGTCATAGAGGATACGAAGATACCATTGCTCGTATTATTAGGGAACAGCTCGAAATCGTTTTTTACAAAATGTTGTTAAAACAAAATAAAACTGAAGAGGATGAAGCTCTAAAAATTACTGCTGTCATATTAAGCTGGGGAATTTACGGGGCTTCTGTAGAATGGAGAAGAAATAGTAATAAGATACCACCGGAAGAATTTATCAAATTAGCAATTCCTTATATAATGTCTGGGATTGATTTTGGTTCTAAAAACTAACAAGTACAAGTAAATATGTTGCAAATGAAATCATTAAATACTTCTTACTCATGTATTAATATTTGGTGGAGGTTGGAACCAGTGTATGAATGGGTGGCATGTTTACAAATTGATTCGGATATAGTTTTAAATCCTCGTAATAGTGACATCGCATATAACATTGTGAAAGAATCCACTTAAACTATTTGGTACAAGAGTTTAAGTAGATATTGTGAATTCCCGCCTGCTCTTATTGAGTGAACGCAGTAGTATATTTCAATAAGAGGAAGAGGTAATTCGAAAATCAAAATAAGAGGTTTAAGAATGTGTCCAGGCAAACTGTTAAGGCTTTATTTGTAGTTTCGCTGATTTTAATAGTAATAGGCTATACAATTCTATATGCAATTGTTTTCACAATAGGAATTTATATATTCATTCCGATACTAGCTGTTTTTTTAGTAAGAAAAACATTTATATTTGTTCAAGCTAAAACTAACCTTCCTACTTGCGTTCAAGGATGTAAGAGTTTTTAAAAAAGGGCGATCATCAATTTGATCGTCTTTTCTTATCGGAAAATTCAATAGTGAATTTGGAATATTATGTTAGTGTTAAAGTATGGAGATATCGAACTAACAAAATAGTTCAACTAAGGATAAACTATATTAAGTAGATTTGTTAATAAAAAGGAGAACCTTTATGAAAATACAAAACAGAATGCCAAAGACTGATGATAGAACACATTTAAACTTAGTTGAAAACGAATGGTTTCCAATGAAGGAGCCTAAAAGTTTGGGTATGTCTATTCTATTATCCATTCCTTTAATGATTTTAAATGCACTTATTACCATAGGTATGATAAATACTTTCTCAACTATTTCTTTAAATGAATTTGGTCTAACCTCTGATTCCATATCAATAACACTTAATTTGGGTGTAATTATCTGGATATTTTTACTTTTAGTTATTCACGAACTATTCCATTTGGTGTTTATTCCCAACTTCATTAAATCACAAAAAATATTTATTGGCCTTACTCTGTTTGGTGGTTATGTACTAACGGAAGAAAAAATATCCAAATCAAGATATATACTGGTTACGATGGCTCCTTTTATTATAATATCAATTCTCTTACCAATCACACTAAGTCTTTTAGGAATCCTAACACCTACACTCAAAGCCTTAATACTACTTAATTCTATGGCATCTTCTGTAGATATACTAAATCTCATTCTTTTATTAACACAAGTGCCGAAAGAAACAGTTTTAATAAATAATGGAACGAAGACCTATTGGAAATACAAACAGAACGATAAGTATAATGAAACTACAGCATATTAAGTTTACAGCCCAGACTTATTAAAGTAACTGGTAGAAGAGTTGAAGAAACTTAAATTTTATTCGACATATTTATTTGCAATTAGAGGGGGACAACAATAGGGTTTATAATAACTTTCTTTAGTATTTGTTTGTGTAGCTTTTTAATTGCTAGGTTATTTAGCTTATCTGGTCGTAAATGGAGTCAGTCCCTTTGGTAAAATGATTTAGTTATTTGTTTAGCCCAAGCTCTGGTTATTACTCTTATATTTGTATTTTTCTTTTCTTTTCATACTAATAATTAAAAGACTTCCATTGTGCTAACGGGGGCTTAGTTTAAATAAGCATTTGAAAATAAATAGAAGTAAAATCTCAGTTCAGTGAACTGAGATTTTTTATTATTAATTATAAATATCACTACAAATACGATACAAATAGTTATACAAATTTAGTTGCATTTTAAAGTGTACTTCTGTGTTTTGTGATAGCAAACGGAACCCGTTACCCTTACTAGGGACTATTTTGTGAATTCTTCAGTTAATACTGTAACGATTTGTTTTTTACGGGAAACAACACCTTTTAATACTGCTCTATTATTTTCAAGTGTTGTACCAAATGCCTTTTCAACCTTATCAGCACCAGCTCCACTTGCTAGCACTTCTGAGTCGTTGTTTAAAATATCTGTTACAACGAATAGGAATAACTTGAGATCCTTATCTTTAATGATCTGTGCGATTTCTGTTTCAACTTCATCCTGAAATGCATAAATTTCACTTGGATCAACGGTGTTAACTTGTGCAATTTCTACTTTACTATCACCCATGGAAAATTCTTTTGCGTCCATGGATAGTAATTGTGCAACCGTTTTATCACTAAGATCTGCACCAGCCTTTAGCATTTCCAATCCGTATGTATCCAGATCAACTTCTGCTATTTCTGCGAGTTCGTGCGCCGCATCAATATCAACTTGTGTACATGTTGGCGATTTTAATAATAAAGAATCAGATATAATCGCTGATACTAATAATCCAGCAATTTCCTTTTCAAGGGCTATACCGTTCTCTTTATACATCTTGTTAAGAATAGTTGCTGTACATCCAACAGGCTCTGCACGAAAATAAAGTGGTTCTTTTGTTTCGAAGTTTGATACACGGTGGTGGTCAATCACTTCGATAATTCGTACGTCTTTTATGTTTTCAACGCTTTGTTGAAATTCATTATGATCTACCAAAATCACATTTTTTATATCCTCAGGTACTTTTTCAATAAACTGAGGAGCTTCTACCCCGAATTGATCCAATGCGTACTGTGTTTCCTGACTAACTGATCCAAGTCTAGCTGGTTCAGCGTTCATTCCTAACTTATTTTTCAAGTCAGCATACGCGATAGCTGAACAAATTGTATCCGTATCCGGATTTTTATGCCCAAAGATAAATGTCTTGTCCATGTTCCATTCTCCTTCTCATACAATTGTTTATGAAAACTAATCCACCTACAAGATTACCATAATCGTATAAATGTTGAATAGTAATTTACTTAATTAACTTGCTCAAGTGTTTCTGTAACGCCCCAGATTTTATCATAGCCATTATAGCTATTTAGCGCAATATCAAGGTCGTGAAACAAACGATGCAAATTCCGTACATTTTCTGATTTTTGTTCTTCTACAGTTTTACTAGCGAGATTTTGTATATTTTGAAGATCGGTTAGGAGAGCGTCACTTGTTATATTTGGAATCTCTTCTTGAAGCTTTTGGTCGATCGTTTTTGCTTGTTCTACTTGTTCATTCCAATCTAGTGAACTTATTCCTCCATAACCAGTCGTATCATTATAAAAATCATGCATCTCAGAAACAAATCCTCCAATATCTTCATGATCCTTACCTACCGTATCCTGGACCTTTTCCACTTCTTCTACCGTTTCTTGTGATGCAGGCTCTTCAGTTGTTTCTTCGCTAGCTTGTTGGTCATCAGTAAACAGGTTATTAATATCAAGATCTAATACATTAACAAAAAATAAGAATGAACCTAAAGTCGTAATTAGGATAACACTTATCATTGTCCACCCAAACCATCCCATTCCAAACTTTCTTTTAGCCAAAAAAGACACTCCTTATGTTATTGTCTGTTTTTAGTATAACAAAATGTATATACATTTTATTGTATAGGGATTATCAGCACCGGATTTATATCTCATTCTTACCATTATACCAATCCATAATCCTCCGTTTTGTTTCCTCGTCATGAATTTCCTGTGCTCCAAAGCCACCGACATCAACTATGCTTATGTATTGTCCATGTGTATTTTGAAGCTTTACTAAGCAATAATTCTCCAAATGTGATGGTATAATTTCTAATATATCTTCGGTTTCGTATAGCTCATTGACTTTCTCTTTGTCTGATTCACCTAGGTTCCAATCGACTGTTCTTTCTTCCTGTTTCACTTGATTAAATGTATCCAAGTACCGCGCAGCGTTGTTTGTGGTAGAATTTTTATTGGGTGCAGGCATTTTTTCATTAATTTTATGAAGTAATTTAATTATTTCATAAAATCCAATAAACAACATTCCAGAAACAAATCCACCAAATGCCCAACCAAAAAATAAAGACCAATCCATTACTGATTGATAGTAACCATTTAGGTTAGTATTTACATTTGCTAGTGCAAATCCTAAAATCAATCCCAAACCTATTTGGATAACACCAATAGTAAATAATATTTTTGCTACTACATTTTCATTCATATATTCTCTCTCCTTTCCCCCTTATTAATTCTATATTAAGGAAACTTTTCCCTTTATTTCGTAAAACAAGTAATTTTACATTTATGTTTAATATTCTTATAGTTGAATTACAATATAAATTGGAGGGAATTTTATGTTAAAGCAATTTGATTCAACTAGAATTGCACTAGTAGCCTTTGTAAACAATCTTGATGAAAAAATAGTAGATATTCAACCGGAAAGCTTCAATAATACCATACGTTGGCATATTGGCCACGTATTAGTATCATCTGAAGGATTGTTGTTTGGATTTCCATCACAATCAACTAATATTCCAGAACATTACCATACGCTTTTCGCAACAGGTACAAAGCCAGCCGATTGGTCGGAAGATGTTCCAACTTTAAATGAGCTTGTTACTAATTTAGAAGAACAAGCAACGCGGATCAAACAATTATCAGATGAATTCTTTGAAAAAACACTTCCTTATACATTACCGTTTGGAAATTTCAAAACATATGGTGACGTGTTCCGTATGATTCTACAGCACGAATCAGAGCATCTAGGACAGATGAAGGCAATGAAACGAGTAGTCAACGAAAACTAATCAAAGAGGACATGAATTTATGAAAAAATATATTGTAATTGGTGCAGGAATCCTAGGTGCATCCACTGCATATCAATTAGCAAAAAGAGGCGCAGATGTAGTAATAGTTGACCGGAATGATAAAGGCCAAGCAACAGATGCAGCTGCAGGAATTGTCTGCCCTTGGCTATCACAACGACGAAACAAAGCATGGTACCAGTTAGCCAAAGGTGGGGCACGAATATACCCTGATTTGATTAAGGAACTTGCGAATGATGGCGAGACAGAAACCGGGTATTCTCAAGTGGGTGCGATTAGTCTTCATACGGACCTAACAAAATTAGTGGACATGGAAAAAAGAGCGCTAAAACGCCGGGAAGATGCACCAGAAATTGGAGAAATCACACTCCTAAACGAAGCAGAAACGCATAAAAGGTTCCCGCTTCTTGCTGAAGGATTCGGTTCCGTTCACGTTAGTGGTGGCGCTCGTGTTGATGGCCGAGCTTTACGAGATGCACTGATACTTGGGGCTCAGAAACACGGGGCAACCATGAAATATGGTGGTGCTCGTCTAGAACATGTTGGGGCTCAAATAACTGGTGTAGCAATTGGTGATGAAACGATCAAAGCTGATTCTGTAATTGCTACATCGGGGGCTTGGATGAATGAATTACTGTCACCCTTAGGGGTAGAATTTGATGTAACTCCACAAAAAGCACAGATTATGCATTTACAGGCCCCTGATTTGGATACTGCTAAATGGCCTGTCGTCATACCACCTACAAATCAATATATGTTAACAACCGATGATCATCGAATTATTGTCGGGTCGACTCATGAAGATCACGTTGGTTTTGATAAGCGTGTTACAGCTGGTGGGCTTCATGAAATTTTATCTGGGGCTCTTAAACTTGCTCCAGGACTAGCTGAGAGTACTGTTATCGAGACGAGAGTTGGATTCCGTCCATTTACGCCAGGATTTTTGCCTGTAATTGGTCCACTTCCTGGATATAATGGTCTACTTCTAGCAAATGGTCTAGGAGCATCAGGCCTGACAATGGGGCCATACATTGGTTCAGAACTAGCCAAGCTAGCATTGGATGAGAAAATGGAGATCGATATTTCCAACTATGATGTAGCAGGTGCAGTAAAATGAAAAAATCAAAAAGGGTGTCCAATTAAATGGCACACCCTTTTTCTTATTTTACAATTAGTACCGGACAGTCTGCTCGTTTCGCTACTTTATGACTGACACTTCCTAAAATAAACGTTTGTAGATTATTTAGTCCACGACTACCAATAACGACACAATCAAACTCGTTTTCATTTGCAAAGGAAACAATTGTCGGTCCTGCTTCACCGTGTAAAATATTAATATCATATTCTACGTCAGAGGCTTTAAGCAAATCCTCCACCGATTTAATTTTTTCCTTACGTTTTTTTTCAACTTCAAATTTGTTTGCATGGTGCAGTACATCAGACTTTGACTTATCCCCATCGACAACGTATAAAACTTCAATTTTACCGTCAAATTTTTCGGCAAGTTCTAGTGCATAATTCGTAGATCGAACTGAGTGCTCTGAACCGTCTGTAGCCAACAAAATATTTGAAAACATTAGCTCACCTCTTAAGAATCTAGCATTATATTTTTATCCTAACATACATTAATGCCCAGAGGCTTTAGATAAACCACCAATGCTATTCTTTAATTTTTTACTAGCATCATTTAAACCGGAATAATGAACTTCAATATTATTCTGTTCAAATTTCATTTCAATTTTATCCAGTGCACCAACTGCCGAATCATCCCATAAATGGGCATATGACAAGTCAATTTCCACTTCTTTTACAGAGTCATTAAAATTAAACTTTGCTGGGAAGTCATTAACAGATGCAAAGAACAATTGACCTTCCACTCGGTAAAGTTTCTTCTGTTCCTTAAACATCAATTCCTCGGTTACCTTCACCTTAGAAATTTTAGCTGCAAAGAATATGGCACTTAGCAATACACCTGCAAGAACACCTTTGGATAAATCATGCGTCACAATTACAATTGCAACAGTACTAACCATAACAATTGCATCTGTTCTTGGCAGTTTGTGAAGGTTTCGTACTGATGACCAATCAAATGTACCAATAGAAACCATGATCATAACACCCGCTAAAGCTGCCATTGGGATCTGTACAACCACACTACCTAATACGATGATTAAGAACATGAGGCACACACCTGAGACTAAGGAAGACAGTCGTCCGGTACCACCAGATTTAACGTTTATAACAGATTGTCCAATCATCGCACAACCTGCCATTCCCCCGAAAAACCCTGTCGCGACATTGGCAATTCCTTGCCCGCGACTTTCTTTATTTTTATTACTTTCCGTATCAGTCGCATCATCAACAATGTTTGCAGTAAGCAATGACTCTAGTAATCCCACAATCGCTAAAGCTAAAGAATATGGGAAAATAATCATTAATGTTTCAAACGTCCATGGTATAGATGGAATTAAGAATGCAGGCAACTGTTGGGTTAACGTTCCCATGTCCCCTACCGTCCGAACTCCAATATTTCCTATAATTGCAATAGCTGTTACCACAGTAATAGCTACTAGGGTTGATGGTATTGCTTTTGTAAAACGTGGTAAAATATATATAATTGCAAGCGTTAGGCCTACTAGTGCATACATAATCCAAGTCTCACCTACAAAATGCTGAAGTTGTGAGGTGAAAATTAAAATAGCTAATGCATTAACAAAACCGACCATCACCGAACGTGGTACGAATTTCATAACACTTGCTAGTTTAAATACTCCAAATAATATTTGAATTATTCCCGTTAAGATTGTAGCTGCTAATAGATATTGTAATCCATGATCAGCAATTAATGTGATCATTAGAAGCGCCATTGCTCCTGTTGCTCCTGAAATCATCCCGGGACGCCCACCTACAAATGCAATAACTATTGCAATACAAAACGATGCATAGAGTCCAACCATTGGATCTACTCCTGCGATAATGGAAAAGGCTATTGCCTCAGGGATTAGTGCTAATGCAACCACAATTCCTGCCAACACATCTCCTCTAACATTTCCAAACCATTCTTGCTTAAGTTGTTTTATTCTCAATGTTGTACCTCTTTCTATTAGTATAGTATTTCTTGGCTCTCATAAAGCCTTATCCGTAAACAACCACCGAATCATACCATACAAAATGAATTTTACAAAACCGTGAGTAAGCGTAGTCATTTCTCACATGCTTTTAAATGCTCTTTTTTTCTTCAAATATCTAGTTTTAATCATAAACGTAGTGTTAACCCCGAAAAATATTTACACCTTTATATTGTTTTGCTACGCTATTCTTATAAAGAATAAGGAGTGTTTTCTGTGCAGAAGAATAAGGTTATCGTTCTGTTAATCGTAATCGTCACAACAGCTGCTTTGATTTTCAGCTGGGTTTGGCTACAAGACCTCATGATTGACCATGATATAGACAAAAATACAGGAGACATGCAATTTCACTAAATAATATTTTTTCCCGATTATGGCAAAATAATTTTTGATTCATACGTACACCTTATAGATAAAGGTGGAATCAATATGAAAAGAATAATTTTGCTGTTTTCAGTGCTTAACATTATTTTTACTACTGGATGTATGCCAACTGAGGATAAAACAATCCAAAGCCAAGATGAATTGGTGAAATTAGATCATAAGGAAAGAGATTTTACTGCTGAATCACCAAAGAATTTTATACAAATAGATGAACAACATATAACAGATGAGAAACCTAAGAAAAGAGATGTAAAAGGGATATACCTTCACCGATATTCTATAATGGATAAAAATATCAATACATTTATTGACCTTATCAAGTCGACTAATTTAAACGCAGTCGTTATCGATGTGAAAGATGACTTCGGAAAGCTAACATATGATTCAAACATTGAAATGGTTAATGAAAACCGAGCAGACAGCAACTTCACTGTAAAAAATATGGAGAAACTTGTACAACGCCTGAAAGAGGAAGACATATATACAATTGCAAGGGTTGTCGTGTTTAAAGATCCACACTTAGCAGAACAAAAGAATGAATTTGCACTAAAAAGAAAAGATGGAAGTTTATGGGAAAATGATACTGGAGTAAAGTGGATAGATCCGTATAAAAAAGACGTTTGGAAATATGTTACAACTATTTCTCAGGAGGTAGCAGACTTCGGATTTGATGAAATCCAATACGATTATGTACGGTTCCCCGAAAATGCCAAAAAAGTTGAACAGGAAGTAACCTATGACAACAAAGCAGCAATCGAAAAAGATGATAACATTTCTGCTTTTTTAAAGTTTTCCAAAGAGCAACTGGAGCAACATCCCATATATGTTTCAGCTGATGTCTTTGGGCTAGTAACAACTGCTGAAGATGATATGGGGATCGGACAAACATGGGAAAAGATATCACCGCACGTGGATTATATTTCCCCCATGACATACCCATCACATTATGCACCGAATTCTTATGGAATAGATAATCCAGACCAGCACCCCTATGATTTAATGACAAACGCAATGAAAGATGCTCTCCAAAAGAATGAAAACCTTAAAACAACTGGAAAAATGCCAGCAATAATAAGACCATGGATTCAAGATTTTGATTTCAAAAGTGATTACACCAAAACGGACGTACAAAATCAAATCCAGGCACTAGAAGAACAAGGTATTAATCAATATTTAATTTGGAATGCATCGAATGAATATACGAAGCTAACTTTTGAGTCGTTGTGACCTTTAGTAAAATTGCATACTTTCAATCGGGCCATTAGATGGGCCCGTTTTTATGTTGGTGAAAGTTATCTTACTTGATGATTAGTTTTTAGCATCGTTGTTCGAATGTTGGCGCTGTCGATCGATTTTCCACGCTCTTGATCGATTTCCTGCGCTGTTGATCGAAAACGGACTGCTCTTGATCATTTTCGGATGTTGCTTGATCGATTTTCTGGGCTGTCGATCGATTTTCCGTTCTGCTGATCGAATTTCCGCTTTGTCGATCGATTTCCAGCTTTCTTGATCGATTTTCGACTCTGTTGATCGAAAGCGGACTGCTCTTGATCATTTTCGGATGTTGCTTGATCGATTTTCTGGGCTGTCGATCGATTTTCCGTTCTGCTGATCGACTTTCCGCTCTGTCGATCGATTTTCCGTTCTGATGATCGACTTTCCGCTTTGTCGATCGATTTCCAGCTTTCTTGATCGATTTTCGACTCTGTTGATCGAAAGCGGACTGCTCTTGATCATTTTCGGATGTTGCTTGATCGACTTTCTGGACTGTCGATCGATTTCCAGGCTTCTTGATCGATTTTCGACTCTGTTGATCGAAAACGGACTGCTCTTGATCATTTTCGGATGTTGCTTGATCGATTTTCTGGGCTGTCGATCGATTTTCCGTTCTGCTGATCGACTTTCCGCTTTGTCGATCGATTTCCAGCTTTCTTGATCGATTTTCGACTCTGTTGATCGAAAACGGACTGCTCTTGATCATTTTCGGATGTTGCTTGATCGATTTTCTGGGCTGTCGATCGATTTTCCGTTCTGCTGATCGACTTACCGCTCTGTCGATCGATTCCCAGCTTTCTTGATCGATTTTCCACTCTCTTAATCGACCCCAGCGCTCTTGATCGATTTTCCACTCTCTTAATCGACCCCAGCGCTCTTGATCGATTTTCCGCTCTGATGATCAAACCCACCTTCACGCATCAAGACAACAAAAAAAGACAGGCGCTACACCTGTCCTGCCTCACTCTTTCCAACTTTCCTTATCGTCATCTTCTATAATTCCCAAGACTACATCCGCAACCTCAGGTGTTCGCAGCAATTTGTCGGTTAGGCGAAATTTTATATCGTCGGCATCCGCTAGTGATAAGCCTTTCTTCAGTTCAACGGTTCCTTCAACATGAAACATACGGCCTTCCTGGATAATCCGAATGCGATAAATGTCTACAACCATTTCATCCTCTAATAACAAACCAGTAAGCTTATTTTCTACATCTGCAGGTGCTGCAACGCCAATTAGTCCAATCATATTGTCATAACCAACTCGAAAGGCTACGTAAACCATTAATAAACCAATGATAATCGTGAAGACTCCGTCCGCTACAAGGATCTCAAAAAATTGAACCATAACAATTCCAATCATTGCAAGGACAGCGCCAGATGTTGCAACTAAATCCTCGTAAAAAACAAGTCGTGTCGCTGGGGATGCTTTTCCAACACCTTTAAAAGCGGTTAGGATGACTCCGTTCGAGCTATCTGCGTGTGTTTCTTTAGCGATTTCTTTCATTGCTTTAAATAAAATGAACCCATCAATCAAAAGGGCTGCAATAAGAACAATTATATTTAAAAGAAAGTCACTAGCTTCAGACGGGTCCTGAATTAAATGCCATCCTTTCATAATTGTTTCATACGCCATCACAGTTACAACAATAACAGCCACCATACAAAAGATGTTGATGACACGACCAAAACCAGTAGGAAACCGCTTAGATGATGGGAACTCTGCCAGTACACTTCCGAAAAATACGAATCCCTGGTTAACAGCGTCTGCTAAAGAATGCATAGCAGAGGCAAACATCGTACCACTTCCACTAAGTCCTGCAGCAATTGCTTTAATGATAACTAAAAATGTATTTCCGAGTGCTGCTATCCCAGATGATGTATTGCCCTTTTTAATCTTTTCCATCAGGCTCATTTAGTTAGCCTCCCAATTATTTTACTAATAACGGTTTATTAACTACTCGCTCTAGAATGTGGCAGTTCTTTATCGACAAATTTCTTATCTAAGTCATCAATAAATCTACGAAACGCGTAATAAGAATGTTGAAATATAGGACTTTGAATAAATGTAAAAATAAACGTAAATACAAAAACTGGTCCACCTAATAGTAAACCAATGACTAATACAGAACTCTCCGTAATAATTCGAACCCTGCTGATTGGCGCATTTAATTTATCAGAAATCGATAACATAAATCCATCTCTTGGGCCAGATCCAACGCCTGCAGCATTATACATGCCTCCGCCAAAACCCATAATGACAATTCCTGTGACAATAATGAGGTAATCTGTCCACGTGTGACTTGCTGTAGGTAAAAAATCAAGCCATAAAAAAAGATCAACAAACACTCCAATGAGCACGGCATTGAAAAATGTACCAAGCTTAATGTAACTCTTATCAAGAATCCAGGAAACGATGATTAATATGAACCCAATTATGATTGCCCATGTACCTATAGATAATCCTATTTTTTCATAAAGTCCTACATTTAATACATCCCATGGGTGTATTCCTAAATGCTGGACGTTTATCGATATAGTAATTCCTAAACTAAATACCATAAGTCCCAAAAAGAACAAGGACCAGCGAGTCATCATCAACATATATATCCTTCTTTCAATGTGTATGTAATAACATTATATTGAAGTATTTTAAAAGAAGATGCAAGGTTTTAATATGAATGATAATGTAAACTTAATGTTGGGAATTAGTATTATTGGAATAACTACTATTATTTGTACCATTCTGTCGATTGTAACAGGAGAGTGGGCTATTTTATTAGTAAGCATCATTCCTAATCTAATGAATTACTGATTGCATTTACTAAATAGTGGCATTTAAGCGAAAAACGAAGCTTAACCAATTCAACTGGCTAAGCTTCTACTTCTTGAAAGTCATACACTTTATAGTTGTTCTTACCATCTTCTTTTGCATTATAAAGTGCCTTGTCAGCATATTTACAAATATCATTCGGTGTTATAGATTTCTGTGGTGGTGAAATGACAATTCCCATACTTGTCGTTGTTACTACTACTTGACCATCTACACACCACGGTTCATTCATATTATCAATGATTCGCTTGGCCAATTCTTCTACATCTTCACTTGAGGATATATCGGGTAATAAAACAATAAATTCATCTCCACCAAGTCTTGCCAGCATGTCCTCATCACGAATAATTTCATTAATTCGTTTACCAAATTCCTGTATTACTTTATCACCCATATCATGTCCAAACTTGTCATTTATCTTTTTAAACTCATCTAAGTCCATCATAATCAAAGCTAGTCGATCATCTGTTTCCATCACCTTTTGTAACTGTAATGTTAATTGATCCATAAATAAACGGCGATTAGGCAGTTCAGTTAAAGGATCATGGTAAGCCATATACTGAAGCTTTAGTTCATAATCTTTACGCAGTGTAATATTCCTTGACACAACTACCATATGGACAAATCGATCTTTTTCATCATAAACTGGCGACCCATGTAACTCTGACCAGATCCAATCTCCATTTCCGTGCATTTGTCTAAATTGTTCTTTCCATGGTTGATGATTTTTAATCGACGTGACAAACGACTCTTGTATGGCATTTGCATCCTCTTGGTGAACATTGTGAAGAAAGGAATTCCTAATATATTCTGTGTCATCAAACGCTAAAACTTTTTTATAAGATGGTGAAACATAAACGATTTCATAATCACTATTAATAATGGTGATTAGGTCATTTGAGTTTTCCGTAATAATCCGTGACAGATCCTCACTTTCCTTATATTTTCTGCCTAATTTTATTTGTTCGTTTATATCTTTAAAGATTCCATAAATCCCTACTATTTCTTCATTTACTATGATAGGAGTAAATTTCATGATGACCTCAATGGTTTCACCAGATGAATGGAGTATGGTTAGTTGCCGGCTTTTTGGCTTGCCATTGAGCGCATCTTTAAAACTTTGTTCTGCTTCTTCTAAGTTCTGACTTGTGATCAATTTTGAATATGGACGATCAATAAATTCCTCTGCTTTACATCCAAAAACAGTTTCGACTGCTTTATTACCATTTAAAATATTACCATTTAAATCAATAGATAAAATGCCATCCAAATTGTAATCAAACAAGGAACGATATTTTTGTTTGTTAATGTCTAGAGCATCCCTTGATTGTTGTATTTTTAATTCTGTAAGTTTTCTTTTCGTTATGTCTTTTACTAATGCAACAATGTACACGCCGTTATCCTGTTCTTCGTAAAGAGGAGTCAATGTTGTTTCAGAATGCTTAGTGCCGTATGAAGATTCATAGATATCTTCATATGTGAGACTTTCTTGAGTTTTTAATACTTCCGTATATTTTTCTATTAAATGATCTGCTATTTTTTTTGGATATACTTCTTGAATGGATTTCCCGATGACATCTTTAGTAAGAATAGTTCTTTCCAAGACTGTTTGGTTCAGAAATTTATAGAAAAAATTAGAATCTTTATCGACACTGATCACAAAAACCATTTCTTTTATGCCATTCATCAATACTTTATTAAGAAAGAATCCTTTATCACTGTCCACACTTGACTCCTCCCTTCAATATTTATAATTTTATAAAAATAATCTTCATACTTCTATTATATACTTATTAGAAATGTTTTCTAGTACCTTTTTACTAGTTTTTTCACTGCGTATAATATCTTTCCTATTAGAGAAATACTAAAGGAAGTATTACTTCATGTAGCTACATACAGAAAGAGGGGCCTATATGAAAAAAGTAACTTCCGTTTTTTATATTACTTTGGCACTTACATTAGCTCTATCTGTTTGGGGTTCTATTGCTCCGGTTCGTTTTGAAAACTATTCAGCTGCACTTCAAAACTACATATCCATTCACTTTGGCTGGTACTATTTAATAATCGTTTCACTGTTTGTCGTCTTCTGCCTATACCTTATATTCAGTCCATATGGGAAACTCAAGCTTGGCAAGCCTGATGATAAACCAGATTTTAGCTATCCTACCTGGTTTGCGATGTTATTCAGTGCAGGCATGGGAATTGGACTAGTGTTTTTCGGTGCCGCTTCACCTATTTCTCACTATATCAAAACTCCACCACTTGCTGAACCTGGCACAACAGAGGCGCTTGAGGATTCATTGCGAATAACATTCTTTCATTATGGCGTTCATGCCTGGGCAATTTATGCAGTTGTTGCTCTAGTGCTCGCTTATTTCAAATTTCGCCACGATAAACCTGGACTAATAAGTGCTACACTGGAACCGATTTTTGGTGAACGAATGAATGGAGCCTGGGGAAAAGCAATTGATGTCATTGCCGTGTTTGCAACCATAGTTGGTGTAGCGACAACATTAGGATTTGGTGCGACTCAGATCAACGGTGGTTTCTCCTATTTGTTTGGTATAGCTAACGAATTTTGGGTACAATTAATTATCATTTTCGTTGTAACTGTATTGTTTATGATTTCCACCTACACAGGCCTTAGTAAAGGAATTAAATACTTAAGTAATGCCAATATGGGGCTATCTGGTATTCTCTTTTTTGCTACATTAATTATTGGTCCAACCCTTTACATTTTAAATTCTTTTACCGATACTATCGGGGCATACATTCAAAGTCTGCCTACAGAAAGTGTGCGTATTTCGCCAAACAATGATGATGAACGTCAATGGATTACCAACTGGACTGTCTTCTTTTGGGCTTGGTGGATAGCATGGGCACCGTTTGTCGGCATCTTCATTGCCCGAATATCAAAAGGACGAACCATTCGTGAATTCTTATCAGGTGTATTAATTGTTCCGTCTGTTGTTAGTTTCCTCTGGTTCTCAACATTTGGTATAACAGGTATTCAAGCACAAAACAATGGTGCAGATATCGCCAGTCTTCCTGATGAACAAGTATTATTTGGAGTGTTTGATCAACTTCCCTTTAGTTTTATCTTATCTATATTGGCCGTATTACTAATTGGTACATTTTTCATCACATCAGCTGATTCTGCTACCTTTGTATTAGGTATGCAAACGACAAACGGGTCCTCAGATCCTCCGACAATGGTTCGGTTTGTATGGGGCATCGCCCAATCAGCGATAGCTGCAGTTCTTTTATATACAGGCGGCCTTCAAGCTTTACAGAATGCATTAATTTCAGCAGCATTTCCGTTCTCCATTATCATGTTACTTATGATTTACTCTCTATATAAAACATTACGAAAAGATAAAGGTAAAATACATTAAAGGAGCTACATAGTTATAATGTAGCTCCTTTCCTATTCAATAATCAGTATTTAATTGATTTTCATTTCTTCCTTCTCCACTACATGTCGGACATTTCTTTTTAAAGCTAAGGAATAAGAGTCTATTCTCTACCTCTCCTTTTCCTTCACAGTCTTCACATATAGTATAAACCTGAATTATTCATACTTCCAAGTTAAGGCATAAACTGAAATTAAAGCTAAGCACTTTTTGCTTT
>NZ_JBHTKJ010000074.1:0-81126 GCF_042675965.1 Virgibacillus byunsanensis
ATTTTATGTACCTATTTGTATTTGGATGACTTGAATGTAAAGCTCTTATTTAGTTTTTAGGGTACAACCCTATACATAATTTAAATTTATGCTTGATTTTTTTTGAAAATCAATTATAATATTGGTTGTCACAAAAAAATCTTGCTGTCACTTTTATATTATGTCTGGTAGTTATAGCGGAGAGGACACACCTGTTCCCATACCGAACACAGAAGTTAAGCTTTCCAGCGCCGATGGTAGTTGGGGCATTGCCCCTGCAAGAGTAGGACGCCGCCAGGCAAATTTCATTCTATTAATAGCTTGATCATAAGCACCTTTGTGTGCGGGTCATACGAGGAATGAAGCTCCTCCGAAGTAATATTCATTTGGATTATTCCACAGTAGCTCAGTGGTAGAGCTATCGGCTGTTAACCGATCGGTCGTAGGTTCGAATCCTACCTGTGGAGCCATGGAGAGCTGTCCGAGTGGCCGAAGGAGCACGATTGGAAATCGTGTAGGCCGCTAACGCGGCCTCGAGGGTTCGAATCCCTCGCTCTCCGCCACTTTTGATATATTATATTGGCCCGTTGGTCAAGTGGTTAAGACACCGCCCTTTCACGGCGGTAACACGGGTTCGAATCCCGTACGGGTCACCACTTATGGAGGATTAGCTCAGCTGGGAGAGCACTTGCCTTACAAGCAAGATGTCGCAGGTTCGAGCCCTGCATCCTCCACCATTAATTTAATATTATTTCATATCGCGGGGTGGAGCAGTCTGGTAGCTCGTCGGGCTCATAACCCGAAGGTCGCAAGTTCAAATCTTGCCCCCGCAACCAATTTAATTCAATTAAATCTTCTTATAGTTGGTCCGGTAGTTCAGTTGGTTAGAATGCCTGCCTGTCACGCAGGAGGTCGCGGGTTCGAGTCCCGTCCGGACCGCCACTTTAAAAACAACATTTCATAAATATTTTAGTATGGCTCGGTAGCTCAGTCGGTAGAGCAACGGACTGAAAATCCGTGTGTCGGCGGTTCGATTCCGTCCCGAGCCACCATTTTTCAAAATCAAAGTAACTCCAATCATATGGAGGGGTAGCGAAGTGGCTAAACGCGGCGGACTGTAAATCCGCTCCTTCGGGTTCGGCAGTTCGAATCTGCCCCCCTCCACCATATATTTTTTATTTTAAGTAGGGGTATAGTTTAATGGTAAAACGAAGGTCTCCAAAACCTTTGATGTGGGTTCGATTCCTACTACCCCTGCCATTTTCTATATGGCGGTCGTGGCGAAGTGGTTAACGCACCGGATTGTGGCTCCGGCATACGTGGGTTCAATCCCCACCGGTCGCCCCATAATGTTAATATGAATTGGGCTATAGCCAAGCGGTAAGGCATCGGGTTTTGATCCCGTGTACCCCAGGTTCGAATCCTGGTAGCCCAGCCATTATCGCGGAAGTAGTTCAGTGGTAGAACATCACCTTGCCAAGGTGGGGGTCGCGGGTTCGAATCCCGTCTTCCGCTCCAAAATTATTATGGCGGTATAGCCAAGTGGTAAGGCAGAGGTCTGCAAAACCTTTATCACCGGTTCAAATCCGGTTACCGCCTCCATATGCCGGTGTGGCGGAATTGGCAGACGCGCACGACTCAAAATCGTGTTCCTTCTGGAGTGCCGGTTCGACCCCGGCCACCGGTATCTACTTTATACACACAAACTACAAAATATTATTATCGTAAGAGAAAAGACAGGTTATTGCCTGTCTTTTTTTGTTGTTCCATTTTAACTGATTGGCTTCTAATGACAACTTAATATGCCCATAAAAGCGGAAACATCTTAACATCTACGTTAAACTTATAACAATATGCGGGGGTGAGCAAACTTGCGGAAAATAATTGATTTTTTTGGCATAAGTTGGTTATGATTGAAGTAATGTTTTATTACTCATTATGCTTTACAACTATATGTTTCCCTTTAATGTGGTGTCACTATGGAAAACCAATAACAGATTATTATTTTGTCAGTTTCCACATTATTTATTGGTGGCTTGGTATTCAATATATTCTTATCAGAAGTACATCCTATAAAATCGGAGGATTTAGGAGAGGGTTTTCCAAAGAGTTTATCATCACCGTATTTGTTGGCAAGTTAATTTTTTTCTTATTTCCAATTTTGTCTTTTTTGAAATAACTGACAATACTGTTCTAAGCATATATTTTCCTATGTTTTTAATGATAGGGGGATATTTTTCATTTTGCATTCTTCGAAAATATATTTTAGAAAGAAATGATTATAAAGGTCGTGAAATTAATAGAGGCATTACTTTGCTAGGAAAGATATTGTTTTTAGTATCCCCGCTTTTTTGGTACTTGGATACTTTTTCCTGCCTTAATTATTCTGCCGGACTGCATACAGACTTTGAAAGGGTGAAAGTTTATGAATAAAACGAAATCAAGAATAATGATAGGAGATAAACTTCAACATTTAATGAGAGTTAATGGTTTTGGTGTTGCTTCTCTAGTTAAAGGTTCTAATATTAATGAATCAACGCTTCAAGATCACTTGAAAAAATTAGATAATCATTAGAGGCATATTGGCTGCCTCGATCTGAATGGTGAATCGAACCTTTTGTTGGTGGTTGTGTGACCATTGCTCGCTTTAAAGCTGTAATGGGGGACTGGCACCATATATTTTTCATGTCTAAAATGCAAGGCTGTGTTGTTTTTCCATAGAAAGCTAAAGCTTGCCAAGTAGACGTGTGAAATTAAAGTAAGTAGAAGGCACAAAACTTACAGTGATCTCATTAAAGAGCCGTCTTCATGTCCTCTTATTCTAGGCTTTGTCCTTTTTTTCTTTGGTATCTACGTGTTATTCATTAAGACATTGGTATATTTCTTAAATTCGCCTAAGGTTTTATTCAGCAGCTTTTCCGATTTCCGGTAATAATTATATCGATTCGGCTTTATTTGATATACGCTTTTTTAATAAATAAACAGTTCAACAAGATACTCATTTTTAAAAAAAACTAACTAAAATGGAATTCTCTACTTTTCATCTTGTTAACTTGATGGCTTTGGGGACTGGACCTATTTTTAAACCTTTTAAAAATTTGGAAAATAAAATTGGTGGCTGTCCCAAAAGTATAGGGATATTTGACAGTTTTTTTAATATATAGCTGAAGAATGAGCAATTGGACTTCTTCCCAAGTGTCGAGTATGATTTTAGTACTCTCTTACAAAAATGAAAGGATTGATAAAAATAGTAAAAGAAAAAAACAAGATCATAGGCTTTATTGGCACAGGAGTTATGGGGAATGCGATGGCGAAAAACCTGCTGAAGATTGGTTACAGTGTAATTGTCTACACAAGGACTAAAGAAAAAGCTGAAAATTTACTCAATCTGGGAGCAATTTGGAAGAATTCAATCCAAGAGCTTGTTAGTACATCAGATGTAATCATTTCAATGGTTGGCTCACCGAAAGATGTAGAGGAGGTTTACTTCAGTGACTCTGGTATTTTGGAAAATGCAAAGCAGGGTACTTTATTGATAGATATGACGACATCAAAACCATCTTTGGCGAAACGTATATTTCAGGCAGCACATTCTAAAAAATTACTTACTCTTGATGCACCGGTTTCAGGAGGTGAAAATGGTGCGAAACAAGGTACGCTTTCAATTATGACAGGAGGAACTGAAGAAGCATACAAACAGTCATTGCCGATATTAGAGGCTATGGGCAAAAATATAATTTATAAAGGCAAGGCTGGGTCGGGACAATTTACAAAAATGTGTAATCAAATGGCTATGGCAAATAACATGATGGGTGTATGTGAAGCAATTATTCTTGCTGAAAAATCCGGTATGGATCCAAAAAGTGTAATCGATACTATGTCTGTAGGAACATCTAATAGCTGGGTAATGGGAAATTTAGCATATAAAATGATTGAGGGTGATTTTACACCAGGGTTTTATGTGAAACATCTAATTAAAGATCTGACAATTGCATTGGAATCCGCACAGGAGTTAAATGTAGCTGCCCCCGGACTTGAACTATGCTTAAGATTGTTTAAAGAATTGGAAGGTATGGGGGAAGGGGATAATGGGACACGTGCATTGATAAAGCTTTATAAGATCAAATCAAAGTAGGTATAATCGTTTTATTAAAACTTAAAATTAACTGATAAATTAGAATATAAATTATTTTAAAAATAACTTGACATCTTTAAAAGCATGGCGTATTGTAAATATATACATTTATTGTATACATTTATTGCGTACATTTATTGTATACATTTTTAACAAAATATAAGCGAGGTATTACAATGACAAATCAGACCAACCGAGCAGGATTAAGAGGGCTTACTGCAAAAGACTATGCCTATAATGAAATAAAACAAGGAATCATTGAAGGGAAATTACCGCCAAACCTTCCTGTAAGAGAAGAAGAGATATCTTCAAAATTAAAAATTAGTCGTACACCACTACGGGGGGCGTTTGAAAGGCTTGAATTCGAGAAAATGGTAGTTCGCCAATCCAATGGCAGACTTAAAATAGCACCAATTTCTGTCCAAGAGGTAAAAGAAATATTCAAAGTCAGATCTAAACTTGAAGAAATTGCTGTCTTTGAAGCAACTGAAAGAGCATCGGATGAGGATATTAAAAACTTGTACGAAATAGCAGAGTCAATTAGAAAAACAACCCAAAAAGGCAATATCGAAGAAATTCTGCATCATGGAGGTGAATTCCACTTGTACCTTTATCAATTAAGCGGTAACAGAGTTGTAAGCAATTTCCTATCACAGCTGAATGACCATATCCATAGATACCGTCGTTTGGTCCCGAAACAAAGTTTGAATCGGATTATGGAAGAAGGTGAAGAGCATTTGGAAATAGTCGATTGTATAGCGAAGAGAGATGCAAAAGGTGCAGAACTTGCAATGAAGAAACACATTGAAAATAGTTTGAAATCAGCCGTTACAGCTATAGGTATCTATGAAAAAAATAAAGCAGATTCCATATGGTGATACAGAAATTATAGTTCACATTCACTAATCACGAATGATTTTATATAAAACAGCAAAACATTTCTTGGGAGGGGTTTAATTAATTATGGTTACAAATTGGAATTTTAATACACAGGCAGTTCATAATGAGCAAAATCCAGATGAAAAGTCAGGTGCTGTTTCACAGCCAATCATACCAGCAGTTGCATATTCCTTTGATAATGCAGAAGCGGCGGTTGCCGTTGTATCCGGAGAAAAGGAAGGAAGATATTATGGAAGATATGGCAATCCCACTACAAGGACACTTGAGAAAAAGGTAGCAAGTCTTGAAAATGCTGAAGACGCTTTAGGCGTCAGCAGTGGAATGGCAGCTATCAGCATAGCATTGATGGCGAACCTTGCTTCAGGAGATCATGTTGTAGTTACAAAGGATGTATACGGAGGAACACATAAGTTTTTATCAACTATAGCCACAAGATATGGAATTGAATATGATTACGTGGATTGTACTGATGCTGCTTGTATTGAAAGCGCTATTAACAGGAAAACCCGTGCAGTGTATATTGAAACACCCTCAAATCCAAGTCTTACATTGATTGATATCAAGGCAGTTGCTAGTATTACAAAACGCTATGATCTTAAACTGATTGTAGATAATACATTTATGACACCATATTTACAGAAACCGCTTGGGTTAGGTGCAGACATTGTGATTCATAGTGCTACGAAATATTTAAATGGACATGGCGATGTTATTGCAGGGGTTATTTGTGGGAAGAAAACAGACATAGATTATATGCGCAAAGATGTGATGGGTGACCTCGGACAAAATCTTAATGCTTGGGAGTCATTTTTGATCTTAAGAGGGATAAAGACATTGGGGGTACGAATGGAACAACATTGCAGCAATGCTCAGAAGGTCGCAAGATTTTTAGAGAAAAATCCATTTGTTGACAAAGTATTTTATCCAGGTTTGGAATCACATCCTCAGCATGAGCTGGCAGTTCGGCAGATGAAGGAAAATGGAGGAATTGTCGCATTTGAAGTTAAAGGAGGGGTCCAGGTAGGAAAAGATTTTATCAGTGCACTGAATATGGCTATGATCTCATTTAGCCTAGGCGATCCAGAGACGTTGGTGCAGCATCCGGCATCGATGACTCACTCATCGATACCGGAAGAAGAACTTGCGAATTTCGGAATAGCAAAAGGTTTGATCAGACTATCTGTTGGGCTAGAAGATGCAGATGATATTATCGTGGACCTTGAGCAGGCATTAAAGTCAAGTGCCGTTCCTGTTAAAAATTAAAATATATAATTTAATTTTTTTACCGAAATTAAACTGAATATTTTAATCAGTGTGATGATTTTAATTTATCTGAATTATGAGGGGGCGATGCTGTCACTTCAAGCATTCGGATATACTGAGGTTGTAAAAGGGATCGATATAAATGTTAATAAAGGCGATTTCGTAACATTCATTGGACAGGAAAAAAACGTTACAAAGGCCCAATAATTATCTGGAAAAACCTCAGGAAGGTGAAGTGTTATATCAGACGTTTGTTTAAATTATAAATCGGTACACAAAAAGGATAGCCTTATATGGTAATTATTAAAACGCCTTCATAAGCATTTTAAATCACAGTGGCCAATAATTTTGTGTAAGCCAAAATAAATAATGGAAGCAATGACCTTTAGGTATCTGGAAGCACTTGTTGCTGCCTTATCTATTGGCTACTAAATGTAACCTTGACAGCGCTTATTAACAAATATGAACTTCGTTTAAGAAGGGCACACTGATGTCTTGTAACTTCTAACTAAAAAAAGGGAGATATGTGTGATGAATAAGTATGAACGTATTAAAGCAGCGTTGAACTTTGAGGAAGTTGACCGGGTACCAATCAGTTTGTGGATGCATCTATCCGAGAATGATATCAATCCAAAAAGCCTTGCGGAATCCCAAATAGAACAAACCAGAAAATATGATTTTGATTTTATTAAATTAATGCCTTTTGGTTTATACTGTGTAGAAGATTGGGGGGCACAAGTACAGTACTATAGCAAATCCAATCAACCACCAATCGTGAAGAAGCCAGGTATTGAATCAATAGAAGACTGGGGAAAACTGAAGGTTCTACCAGCGATCTATGGTACCTATGGAAAGCAGCTTCAACTGGCTGAACATGTAAGCAGGAAAGTTGGGGGGGAGACACCATTTGTTCAGACCATATTCAGTCCATTAACAGTTGCCCGAAAGTTAGCTGGGGACCGCCTGCTTTTGGATATGAAGGAAAATCCAGCAATTGTTAAGCAGGCACTTGAAGTGATCACTGAAACGACGATTAACTTTGTGAAAGCCAATGTTAATGCAGGTGTTGATGGATTCTTTTTTGCAACTCAATGCGCCTCAGAAGAACTGTTAACGGAAGAGGAATATAAAATATTTGGAGTGCCTTACGACTTAAAGGTTATCGAAAGCTACAATAAGGAAACATTTTTTAATATAGCACATATTCACGGGGATAAAATTATGTTTGACTTAGTAGCAAATTATCCGGTTAATTGCCTGAATTGGCATGATCGTTGGATTTCTCCTTCCTTGGCTGAGGCACGTAAACGAACAGACAAATGTCTGCTTGGAGGAGTAAGAGAAGCCCCATACTTTGATGGGAACAATAAAAAAATCAGAGATAGTCTGTTAATTGATGGCACTGTAGTAGAAATCGGTAATCATGTGAAAGAATCTATTGATTCTGTAGATGGGAAAGGATTAATATTAGGTCCGGGCTGTGTTATTGATCAGCAGACACCAGAAAGAAGCCTGTATGCTGCCAGAAGATCAGTTTATACCGGCGCCCACACTTTGGTATAAATTAGGTGCCGCTTGGAGATTCGTAATTTTACGAAGCTCCATTTTGTAAAGGGGTATTTGTTAATTTTGAAAAAATGGAGTAATCGAATTATATTATTGCTTATTGTCTTGTATATTGTAGAACAATTCTATACTTTTCAAATTTTTACTGTCGGTATTGTCATTCTAACTGTATTTACTACGTTCATCAGCCTGAGGTACAGTAGGAATATGCCCAGGATTTTTAGTATAATTATGCTGAGTACAGGATGTCTTATTTTATTGATTCAGAGTGCCGGACTGGATATTTGGATGGAGAGTATTATAAAAAATCTGCCTTTGGTTTGTTTAATTATCATTGTTCCAATTTTATCTGTCCCTATTAATCTCGGTAAATATGATAATGATATTGCAGAGTTAACTGCGAAATTTAATGGGAACCTGAAATTTTTATTTTTATTTTTAACTAGTCTTTTTTATATTTTAGGACCAATAACAAATTTAGGATCTATTCATATTATTAATTCGATGGTTCAGAAATTGAGACTCCCACCTGAATTTTTAGGCAGGGTCTATGTTCGGGGATTCTCCTCAATTAATACATGGGCACCATATTTTGCCTCCGTATTTTTAGTTGTATATTATTTGGAAATCCCAATGGCTAAATTCTTGCCATATGGATTATTGCTGAGCTTTTTTCAATTCCTTACAGCAAATACTTTATTTTCATTAAAAGAAGCTCGTTCCATATCTATTGAATATTCGGGGTTAAGATCAGAAAACGGATTAAAAAAATTGTATGAATTGTTTTTTATTCTCCTGCTTTTAATTGGAGTCATATTTTATTTCGAACCATATATTGATGTGAATGTGAGTATATTGATTATTCTTGCATCTGTAATTTTCTCTATTGTCTGGAGTATGTACTTAAAAAAATTTAAAAGGTTTATGCATAAGACACAGGATTTTCGTGACAGCATCATGCCAAAACAGGCAAATGAAATTTCCTTGTTCCTAAGTGCTGGCTTTTTTGGGGTTGTCCTTTCAACTACAATTTTCTCAGATTATTTAAATATCATATGGATTCAGGTTGCTGGCGTGTCAATATTACTGCTTATTTCATTTACAATCAGTCTTGTCGCCATTCTATCATTTTTAGGGATTCACCAGATTGTTATTATAAGTTCAATACTAGCAAGTGTATCTCCATCACTTATTGGAATTGATGACATAACATTAGCGATGATCCTGCTTAGTTCTTGGGCAATAGCAGGAACCGTTTCCCCTATAACACCAACAAATGTTGTTACATCCGATATTATTAATGTAAATGTATATCAGATTATATTGAAATGGAACCTGCTCTATTCTATCATTCTTGCAGTTGTACATACTCTTATTATTTATATTGTACATTTGCTAATTTAGACAAAGCTGAGAAATAGGATATCCTATTTAATTAAATATAAAGAATTATATAAATATTCATTGCAATCTGACAAATACGAGTTATAATAATTGTATACAATTATTATATTATACTAAAAGGTGGTGATGAATTTTGATAAAAAAAAATATATAAGTAGAATTTCATCTAAAGATATTGCTTATGAACAGTTAAAGGAAAGGATTATAAAATGCATTTTTGATCCAGGTCAACCTATTGTAGAAGATGAGTTAGCAAAAGAATTAGAGATAAGTAGAACACCTCTAAGAGAGGCATTACTACGACTCGAACTAGAGGGATTAGTTGTTCGAAATTCTAATGGAAGAATTAAAGTTGCTCCTATATCAATTAAAGAGTTAAAAGAATTATTTATTATGCGCAGTAAATTGGAAGGAATTGTGATTGTGGATGCAATTGATAATATTACCGAAGAAGATGTTAAGTACTTATCTTACCTTGCCAAAATGGTTAAGTTGACTTCGCGACTGCGAAACCATGAAGACATTGATAACTTTGGTGCCCAGTTTCATAATTTTATTTATAACATAAGTGGTAACAAAACTGCTGTAAAAATTTTATTCCAGCTAAATGATCATATTAACCGATATAGACGCTTGGCCCATAAACACATTATTGATACAAAAAAAGCATCAGATGAACATGAGATTATTCTTGAATACATCATTAATAAAGATAAAGTAAACGCAGAATCCAAAATAGTAAACCACATTATTGGTTCAATGAACCAGGCTGTAAAAGCTGTCGAAAAATATGAAAGTTCAGTTACCAAATAAGCAAGGTAAGGTTCAGTTAAGGAAATAAAACGTATTAAGGAGAGAATTTTTATGAGGTACGCGGTAATAGGTGGAGGTAACACAGGTCAGGCCATAGCTAGCTACCTTTCACTAAATGAAAAGAAAGTAAAGTTATATACACGCGATTCATATAAGGCAAAAAGAATCTCAGAGGAGGGTTTAAAACTAAAGGGAGTGTATTCTGCTAACATAAAATTGAAAGCGTATTCATCGCTAAGTGAAGTAATTGCAGATTCCGAGATTATTATTATCGCAACCACCTCCTCTGGGCATAAACCAATCATAAATCAAATTAAACCGTTTTTGGAGAAAAATCAGACAATTGTATTTTTCCCAGGATACTGGGGGGCAGTCGAATGTCATGAAATACTAGGTCATGAAATAGAAAATAAAAATATTACGATCGCAGAAACTAGTGCTATGCCGTTTATTAGTAAAGCCGATAATAATGGTTCGGTTTACATTAATAGAATTAAAAATAACGTGCTTATAAGTACGCTACCTACATCAACGAGTCTCTCTATCTCAACATCTTTTTTAGATGATTTTCCACAACTGGTACAAGCAAAAAACATTTTTGAAACATCATTAAATAATACAAATGTTGTTGTTCACACACCAATATCATTATTTAATGCTAGTAGGATTGACGCTTCTGAAGAATTTCAATTTTATGCTATCGGCGCCTCCCCCCTCGCTGTAAGATATATTGAAAATCTTGATAATGAGCGTCGGACAATAGCAGATTTATTTCAGATAAAAACAGAAAATATATTAACTATCTTAAATAATTTCTACAGAACCAATTATTCCAATTTATATGATGCGTTACCTGGTTTATTTCCGGATGCTGCAGCTCCTACCACTTTTGATCATAGGTATTTTACAGAAGATATTCCTTTTGGACTTGTTCCTATTTCCGAAATAGGAAAAAAAGCGGGAATTGAAACACCTTTTACAGATTCAATTATTAACACTGCATCATTATTTTTAAATAAAAATTATAGGAAGGATGGAGTAAATTTTGAGGGAATGACTTTTGAAGAAATTTCTAGTTTAGGTAGCTTGACTGAAAAAATTAATTAATTTTCAAAACATCAACTTATTGAGGGGGGGAGTTTAGAGGACCATGGAGGGAAGGGAGTATTGTGTCCTTTGAAGTTAATGGAGGTGTTAAAGCAGGGAAAATTTAATTTATTGCATAAAAATTGCGATGATTTCTTTTAGTCTAGGTGACTCAGAAACATTAATCCAGTATAAATGACTCATTCTTCAATTCCTGAAGTTGAGCTTGCTGATTTTGGAATTACAAAAGGTTTAATTCGATTATCTGTTGGGTTGGAAGATGTAAACGATATTATCTCTGATTTAGATCAAGCTATTATCAATTGCTGTTACAGCAAAAAATGTATGTATCGTGGATAAGGGGGGGATATCATAAGTTAATTTTTTTGAATAAGAAGATTTATAATCTATAAATGGTGTATAACAGTAATCAGGTAGAAACAGTATGATCGACTCATTACAATTGTCAATTAGTTTGACAAGGGAGGACTTTGATGTTAAATATTCACAATTTGAGATTATCATTTGGAGATAATGAGGTTTTGAAGGGGGTCGATTTATCAATTGATAAAGGTGATGTCGTAACATTTATAGGACCGAGTGGAACAGGGAAGACAACCATATTAAAATGCATCAATTATTTGGTGAAGCCTGATGAAGGTGAGATAGATATAGCAGACCTTCACTTTAACTATAAAACAATAAAGAAAAAGGACATACTTAAACTTCGACGAAAAACAGCAATGGTATTTCAGCACTTCAATATTTTTAAAACTAAGACAGTCATACAAAATGTGATGGATGCCCAAATGGTAGTTCAGAAGAAATCTAAAAAAGAAGCTTATGAAAAAAGTATTGAAGAAATAAGAAGAGTGGGATTATTGGACAAGGAAAATGAATACCCTTCTAAATTATCCGGTGGACAACTGCAACGAGTCGGTATTGCACGTGCGTTAGCTGTAGAACCAGAAGTAATTTTATTTGATGAACCAACATCTTCACTCGACCCGGAATTAGTGGGGGAGGTTTTAAATGTTATCGAAGATGTAGCAAAATCGGGAATGACCATTCTTCTCGTTACACATGAAATGGATTTTGCAAAAAAAATATCAAATAAAGTTGTATTTATGGATCAGGGGAAGGTTGTTGAAGAGGGATCACCTTTACAAATCTTTGAGAACTCTACCCATAAGAGAACAAGACAGTTTTTAAAAAGTTTCTATGAGGATACAGAGAACTTTGAAAAGTCAATATGATTTATTAATAATAAACTAGGGAGTTGATTATGATGGTCAAAAAAATGACTGCATTGGTTTTACTTTTCGGAGTAATTTTTTTATTAGCTGCATGTGGCAGTGAAACTACTTCGGGTGATACAGACGATTCTGAAGTAAGGACGGTAGAAGTTACAGTTCCGCCAACTTCTAAAAATCTAAGTTGGCAAACACCAGATGGTGAAATCCTAGGCTATGAACCGGATGTATTAAGGGCGATTGATGAAAAACTAGAAGACTACAATTTTAATATTCTGGCTGTATCTGATAGTGCTCAAGAGACAGGGCTGAAAACTGGAAAATATGATGTTGCTGTTGGTGGATACTATAAAACGCCAGAACGTGAGGAACAATTTTTAATTCCTTCCGAGCCCACTGGCATGAGCCTGATCAAAATATATGTTAGAGAAGACAGTGATATAGAGGAAATGAAAGACTTGGTGGGAAAGAATATGGTTCCCACGACAGCAGGTGGAGGCACTCACAATGTTATTATGGAATGGCAAGAGGAAAATCCGGAATATAATCTTGAAGTTACTTCATCAAGTGGTGACATACCCTACTCAGAACGACTACAGTCAGTAGAAGGCGGTCAGTTTGATGCTCTAATTCTTCCCTCCAATTTGGGGCAAAATGAGGTAATTGAAGAACTGGATTTAAATATTCGAGAAACAGATCCTATTAAAACAGGTGAAACCGTTATGCTGATTCATAACTCAGAAGAAAATGAACAATTAGCTGAAGACATTAACAACGCATTGAAAGAATTGAGAGATGAGGGAACACTTTCTGAAATCTCTAATGAATATTATGGTGAAGATATTTTTCAATATGCAGAGTAAAAGTTAGTAATAGAATTGCATTAATGGCCTTTACCCCCCCCCATTAAAAAGGCTTACTTCTTCCTTTTAATGGGGGTTGCTTTTAATGAGAGGTTTAAATTTCTTAGTAAAGGAGAGGTTTGGTTGGTATGGATACACCAAACACACTACACACCATCATTCAACTATTAGAGGTAGCTTACATCAATTTGATTATTTTAGTGGTATCAGCCGTGTTCGGATTATTACTAGGCGCACTGTTAACAATGTTTAAAATTAAAAAAATTCCTGTTCTCAAACAACTGGTTGGTACATTTTCTTCATTTGCGAGAAGTGTCCCTATCATCATTCAGTTGTTTATTGTTTATTATGCTCTGCCGCCTATTGCTGCTCAGTTTGGTATTGATATTAACAACTTGGGGGCGTCTGTTGCAGCTACTTTTGCGCTAACTATGTATCATGGCGGCTATCTTACTGAAGTTTTTCGTGCAGCCTACATTTCTGTTGAGAAGGGGCAGCACGAGGCGGCGGATAGTTTTGGTTATCCTCCTGTAAAAAAGTTTTTCAGAATCATACTTCCACAAGTAATACCAGTTGCATTGCCCGGATGGGGGAATGCCTTAGTTCATTTAACTCACGATACTTCCCTTGTTTTTGCTCTTGGTGTAATTGATTTAATGGGCCGCGCTGATTTAATCTCAGCTTCATCTTATGGGGTTAATCAGGTACAAATTTATATCATCGTCGCTTTACTATATTGTCTTATTACATTTATGACTGATTGGATGGTTCGTTTGTTTGAAAAGAAAAATAGAAAATATAAGTTGGACACTGGTCTTAAGGCTGGGGGGATATAAATGCTTAATCTTGAAATATTGATAGAGGATTTTTTGGGTGTGTTGACCGTAGTCCCACAGACGTTTGCGTTAGCTGTGACTATATTTATTTTGTCCGTATTTGTGGGGACCATCATGGCATTAATTCAGGAATATAAGGTTCCCGTGATATCACAAATTGTTTGGTTGTTTAAATTGTTTCTGAGAGGTACGCCATTGATAGTGTTCATCTTAATCATGTATTACTCATTACCTATGATTGTTGACTTTTTCGCATCTTTGTTAGGTATTGATTTTAACCCATACGGTATATCGCCCGTCGTGATTCTCATCGTTGCGGTAACACTGACGTTGTCGTCTTTTCAATCAGAAACGATAAGGGGTTCATTTCTTTCCGTAAGTTACGGACAAGTTGAGGCGGCCCGCTCTATGGGATACAATTCTTTTCAGGCCTTTCGGAGAGTTATTTTTCCACAGGCACTTGTGGAGGCGATTCCTGAATTCGGAAGTGCTTTCTTGATTATAATGAAGGCGATTTCATTGGGATATATGATTACGGTTGTCGATATATTCGCAAAGACCAGACTTATGGCTGCTTCGAATTCTTATTACATTGAAGCATTTATAGTAGCGGCTTTAATGTATTGGGCTATAGCTTATTTTATTACGTATATAGCAAGCAAATATGAATCAATCTTGTTAAGCAGGTCATAATTTCTGTTTATAAAACTCCAAACAGTGGGACTAGAAAATAAAAGAAAAGAACATCCATTTTCTTTAAGCAGGGACGAGCGGCAAAGATTAGCTGTAGCAACTAAGTTAGTTTCGAATCCCAAGCTTATTTTATTAGATGAACCAACCATGGTCAGGATGAACAAAGTCTGCAATCTCTATTAAAATTAATGAAAAATCTAATAGAGAAGACAGAAGCAACGATTGTTATGATAATACATGATATGGAAATTGTTTCCCAATATGCTAGTAGAGTAGTAGTAATCAATGCTGGGAGAGTTGTTATTGAGGGGAGTCCAAATGAAATGATATTTTCTTAAAACTCTAAAAAGCTACATTCATTGAAATTAAAACCACCAATCATTTCGCAATTCTCAGCAGAACTGAATAAATACGGATTTCCACATATATCAAATTGGAACATTTTTAGTAATCATTTTGTAGATAATGATAACGGGATAACAAGTAGAACAAAAACTTCAATTATATAATGTGATTTTAAGATACAAGTAGGAGGATAATAATGGAAAGGGTCTTAATTACCGGTGCTTTGGGTCAAATTGGAACAGAATTGGTTATGAAAATGAGAGGAATTTATGGTGCAGACAATGTTATAGCTACCGATATTAGAAAAAGGGATGATGCCGTCGTACTCGGTGGGACTTTTGAAATTTTAGATGTAACCGATAAAAAAGCGTATTTTGAAGTTGCTAGGAAATATAGAGTTGATACAATAATCCACCTTGCAGCGTTATTATCAGCAACTGCTGAAACAAAACCTATTCTTGCTTGGGACTTAAATATGGGTGGACTTCTGAATGCATTAGAAGTTGCAAAAGAATTAGAATGCAAATTTTTCACACCAAGTTCCATAGGGGTATTTGGACCAACTACACCGAAAAATAATACACCACAAGATACAATTCAAAGACCAACTACTATGTATGGTGTTAATAAAGTATCTGGTGAGCTACTTTGTGATTATTACTTTCACAAATATGGCCTTGATACAAGAGGGCTTCGTTTTCCAGGTCTGATTTCATCAGTTGCACTTCCTGGAGGGGGGACGACAGATTATGCAGTTGAAATTTACTATGAAGCGATTGAAAATGCTAAGTTTTCCTCCTATATTGCACAAGGAACCTATATGGATATGATGTATATGCCGGATGCACTAGATGCAATTATAAATTTGATGGAAGCAGATGCAACAAAACTTGTTCACCGAAATTCATTTAACGTAACAGCAATGAGTTTTGAACCTAATGAAATTGCCTCTGAGATTCGACAACATATTCCTAAATTTAAAATGGAGTACAATGTCGATCCTGTAAAGCAAGCAATTGCGGAAAGTTGGCCAGATTCAATAGACGCAACAGTTGCCAAAGAAGAGTGGGGTTTTAAGATAGCATACGATTTGAAAGAAATGACGGAAGATATGCTTCTTAAGTTAGGAGGGAAATTAAAGCAGGTCGGTTCGTAGTGATACGTAGGGTGTTTAAGTGCCTGGTGTGACTTCCTTAAACATGTAATATTTTGCCGAAGAATGATAGATTAAAAGAATCTAAATACTGTGAGAGTGGTTGATTGTTGCTCTTCTTTTCCTTTTGGGAGAGGAGGTAATAATCATGGAAACATTTCTTGAAATCATACCATGAGATCGTGAAAGGTATTAGTGCTAGTCTTGGACACGCAATAGAGAGAACTTATATTATAGAATAAGTTGAATGGAGTGTGTAAAATGCCAAGACAATATGATCATGAATTTTAACAATATATAGTTAAATTAGTTGTAGAAAAAGAAAAGAACATGGCAGAAGTAGCGAGTGAGATGGATGCGCCCATCAGTCGTTTTGTCGTTACGGCTGAATCCAAACACTTCGAACCTATTTATCCCAACCTGTTTAAACCGGAAGTTTCACTCCGACCAGGCCTGATCTTGTATGGGTTACAGATATCACTTACATTTGGACCACAGAGGACTGGTTGTATCTAGCCACTGTTATGTATTTATATTCATGCAGAATCATTGGTTGGAACATGGATAAAAAAATGATTAAAGAGTTATGTTTAGTGGCTCTAGATCTTGCGTTACTCGGGGTGACATAATCCAGTTGATCTGCCTGTGTTTTTTGCTTCTTGCGATAGTCCGCACCCATCGCACCATCGTCTTATAAGGTACATTTCTCTGGCTACTTCTGAACTTTTTTTCTTACCTTCTTCTACCACCATTTTTGCAATATACTGTTTAAACTATTGATCATATCGTCTACCATTTAGGACACGCTCCATTTCATTTATAACTATTATAGTATATTCTCACTGTCGCATGTCCACTTTTAAGTCTAACTCTAATACAAGCGAATTTGAAACGGTTTAACGGGTAATTGCGCGGTTAGTTGCGAGATAAGGCTGTACAATCGTAGGTTATCGTTTACAATGGCGATAATAAAGGGAAGTGGTCATGTTACCGTTTTTCCGTCTGAACGTCCGTAAATATTAACGTTATGCCTACCGGGTGCTTATCGAGGTTAAGCGACGACTCAAAATCGTGTTCCCTTGGAGTGCCGGTTCGAACCCGGCCACCGGTATCTACTTTATACACACAAACTACAAAATATTATTATCGTAAGAGGAGGCTGGGATAAAACTCAGTAAATAAAAAAAGCGTGGCACTCACCCGTGTAGGTGACGTACCACGCTTTTTTATATAATCGTTTATTTTTACAAAACAAAAAGAACCCCTTTTGATAGAATAAAGTCACTACACAATAACTATCGGAGGGATTCTTATGTTTAAAAATTATAACATAAATCAAGTTGTTTTGTCGCTATATTTAGAAATAAAATTGGACAAAGATGATATTGCCTATGCGGTAAATGATGTTGTAACACAGGTTCCAGATGAAGCTTTCGCTACCTTTTCCCGTGACACCGGATGTCCAGCCTACCACCCAAAATGATTATGAAAATAATCCTGTGTGCCTACACGCAGTCGGTTTTTTCTGGAAGAAAAATCGAAGGGTTACTTAAAGACAGTGTGCGTATGATGTGATTAGCTTAAGGATATGAACCAAGTTATCGTACCATCAATCGTTTTCGTGTGCATCCAGAGGTCTAAAAGCTACTACGTCAATGTTTCGTGCAATTTCGCTGTCAACTTGTCCAAGAAAAACTGATTGAGGAAGAAGCAATTATTATTGATGGTACGAAAATAGAAGCGAATGCCAATAAATTTACGTTTGTCTGGCGCAAAGCCACTGAAAGATATAGTGCTCAGTTAGTGGAGAGGTCCAACCAAATGTATGATGAATTACTGGAACAAGAAATTATTCCAGGCATTGAACGCGAAAGTTTGGACGAACTTTCTACGGATGAACTCACAAAAGTAGTGGGACAACTGGACGACGTGGTAAAGAACCACAACAGTAAAATAGAAGCGAGTGAGGACGGCAACGAGCGGAAACAACTTCGATCGAAGCGCAAAGCACCGAAACAATACCGCAAACAATTTAAGGATTTTGTAGTGCGCAAACAAAAATATCGAAACGACATGGAAATCTTCGGAGAACGGAACAGTTATTCGAAAACAGATCATGATGCCACGTTTATGCGAATGAAAGATGACTATATGAAGAACGGTCAATTGAAAGCAGGTTATAATGTCCAGGCTGCGACGGAAGGACAATATGTGCTCGCTTATGATGTATTTCCGAACTCGACAGATACACGCACCTTTATTCCATTTCTCGATAACATAGAGGATAATTTCTTTAAGCTGCCGAAGCATATTGTCGCTGACGCAGGGTACGGAAGTGAACAAAACTACGAAGATGTCATGGAGAATCGAAAACGTACCCCACTGGTTACATATAACCAATATCGAAAAGAGAAGAAAAAGAAACACAAGAATAACGCTTTCCATACAGCCAATTGGGAATATAACGAGGAAGACGATACGTTTACCTGTCCAAATGGAAAACAATTGATGTTCAGCTACGTGTCCAATCGAACAGACAAATACGGACTGACACGAACGTTTAAAGTTTACGAGTGTGAAGACTGTTCAGGTTGTCCATTGCGTTCTCAATGTACCAAGGCGAAGGAAGGAAATAATCGAAAAATTTACTATACGAAAAATGGGAACACCAAAAAGAATATATTAGGCAGCTGCTTTCGGATGAGAAAACTGGTGAAATCTACGTCAATCGTAAAATCGATGTGGAGCCAGTCTTCGGATTTTTGAAGGCTAATTTGTGCTTCACTCGCATGTCTGTAAGGGGCGAAGAGAAAGTAGAAAATGAATTAGGATTTGCATTCATGGCGGTAAACTTGAGGAAGTATACCGCCATGAAGATAAATCAACCAATAGATCATGAAAGTAACCCAACGAAAAATGGTTCCAATCATCAAAAACCGATGATTGGAACCATTTTTAAGTTATTTTTGGCTAGTTATGTCCCAGCCTCTTTGTATTTTATTTTAATTGATTGATCTTTATTAATACTTGAATGTACCCATAATAGCGGAGATATTTTAGTATCTACGTTAAACTAATAACAATATATGGGGGTGAACACATTTGCGGAAAATAATCGATTTTTTTGTCATAAGGTCGCAATGATTGTAATGATGTTCTACTATTCATTATGTTTTACAACTATATGTTTGCCTTTAATGTGGTGGCACTACAGAATTCAAACAGCAAATTATTATAACCTATCAGTTTTTACACTATTAATTAAAAACTAATCAAGGAGTTGAGATTTACTTAATGGAATCGTTAGTAAACATAAGCAAAGCAAGACAGAAGCAATTGTCAATCTTGCACAAAAAAACAACTTCAGTATTGCATTACCAACTCATAAACTAAAAGATGAAGTTTCTCAGCGTTTAAACGCTAAAAAGATAAAGCATAAAAAAGTTCCAGAATTGCCTTTACTCCAAGAAATCATTTTCAGGAAAGATTGAACACCTATATAATATTGGAGCCTATAAGACGGTAAATAAATTTTTAAGACAGATTTCCAATGAAAACGAGGATGTAACTAATTTTCTACAAGAATTGGAAAAAGTAAAATCTTCTAAAAAAGAATTACTGCTTACAACGCATCAACGAGCAATTTTTACAAATGACAATTCAAACTCAACGCTTATTTTCGATGAAGACCCGATCCCAAATCTTTTTCCAATATCTCAAATGAAAGTGTCCGATTTAGTGTTTGCATTTGCAAAGTTACAAGATAATGAAGTGAATAAGGATATTATTATTACATTGCAAAACGGGATATTAAATGCTCCAGTTGATGTTGTTCAGGAACGTTCATCTTTTTTATTGCCGTTTGTAAAGACCTAGAACAGACTACTGTAAAAAAATCAACCGTTAGTTCAAATGTATTAAGATTTCTAAACTGCGACTATTTTATTAAGAAAAAATTCACAATACAGATTATATATTTTCAGCTTAACATAAGCTGGCTATTTTAATGATTGCAAAATGTTAATCTTCATTATAACTATTAGTGCCTTTTAGTAATGAATAAAATAGTTAGTACCATTTATATCTATTATAATGATAATAAACATTACTAATGTTTAAAATGGTTATTAAAGATTACTAATCGTTCATTTATTTCATTTTTTTTGCTTAATTTCGTATCATGGAAATAGTTTTTACTATCATCTTAGATATTAAAAAAAAGAAGAAATTACAAGATACCCGAAAAAACCAACATTTATTTTAGAATGGCTAAAACAGTCTCAAAACGGGAAATTCGGCATATTTTGAGCGTTTTAGAGAAGGTAAGTGTTGATGACACTTTATTGATGGTTAAAGGTACTATTTCTACAGTATGATGTCGCAGATTAAACAATATAAACACGAAAAACAATACATATATAATTGATAATGCTTGTCTATAGTAACGATTAGGTGATGGAGTTCACCATAACCGACAATATAGGGCTAATGACTCCTGTTAATGATATAGAGGTATACTTATGTCTTTGGCAGGAGTTTTTCTAGTTATGTGATAACTTCTATTATTGTAGGAGCTACTGCAGCAACAATTGGTCTAATAATTTATAGCTATTGTTACGCAGACAGTTTATATTTCTTTACCTATCCCCTGGGGGGGGTTATAATTACCGTAGGAGGGATTTGATATGGTTGATAATCATAAACACCGTAAAAGCATTGAAAACCGATTAGCACGTATTGAAGGTCATGTTCGATCTGTAAAACAAATGTCAGTAGAAGGGCGTGATTGTGGAGAATTACTAATTCAACTTGCAGCAATTCGCTCGGCGGTTGACAGTTGCGGAAAGTTAATTTTAAAGGATCATTTACAGGGTTGTGTCGTAGATGCAGTTAAACATGGCGACGAAGAAAAGGTTTTGGAAGATCTAAATAAATCAATTGACCAATTTATAAGATAGAAGGGATAGTAAATGTTTTCTAACTCTAAAGATGTTGCTCTTGGAGAACTAGTAGATACAAGGGGAAAAATAAAAATTATTCTACTGCTGGCTATGCCAGCAGTAATTGAGAACTTTTTTCAAACGATTCTTGGCTTTGTAGACACGTTGTTTGTTGCAAAGATTAGTTTAGATGCAGTTTCCGCTGTAGGGGTTACGAATGCTGTCTTAGCTGTGTACATTGCTATTTTTATGTCACTTGGAGTAGCAGTTAATGTTTTGGTTGCTAAATATATAGGAGCAGGTGATAGTGAGAAGGCAAAACATATTGGTCAGCAAGCAATCGTAATGGCAATTGTATTAGGAGTTATCTTCGGTGCCATAACATTCTTTTTTGCTACTCCTTTGTTACACCTTATGGGGATTGAAGACAATGTTCTCGAACAAGGAACACTTTATTTCAGAATCGTGGCCATACCCTCTGTACTTATTTCTTTAATGTTTGTTTTAAGTAGTATTATAAGAGGAATTGGCGATACAAAAACTCCCATGAAAATAACAATTGGTATTAATCTATTAAATATAGTGTTGGATTATGTACTTATTTTCGGATTTGCACTCATTCCTGCACTTGGTATAGCAGGAGCAGCACTTGCAACCGTAATTGCTAGAACAGTAGGTAGTATCCTTTTATGGATTAATATATCACGGTCAAAGGATCTGGGCTTTATAAAAGACTATTGGAAATTAGACCGCAAATACATTTGGGATTTAATCACACTTGGAACACCTGTAGGAATTGAACGACTAGTTATGAGGGTTGGGCAAGTTCTTTACTTTGGCTTTATTGTAGTACTTGGTACAAATACCTTTGCTGCACACCAAATAGCCGGAAGTATCGAAACATTTTCCTACATGATAGCAGCAGGCTTTGCGACAGCAGCTACAATACTGGTTGGACAAAATCTTGGTGCAAATTCCTATAATGATGCAAGGGAGTACGCCAAACTTTCAACGATGCTTGGTGTGGGATTAATGACTATTGTTGGATTAATTCTGTTTTTCTTTGGACGTTGGATTGGTGGATTCTTTACCAGTAATGCGTCGGTATTAGATGAGATTCAAATAGCATTGCAAATTGACGCTTTTATCCAACCTATTTTGGCTGTAGTTTTGATTTTGACTGGAGTGTTTAACGGTGCTAGTAATACAAAGTTCCCAATGTATATTACCACTATTGGAATTTGGGGTATTCGTACGGTCTTTGTTTATCTATTAGGAATTTCATTAGGATGGGGCATTGCAGGAGTTTGGATAGCAATTGGGCTAGATAATCTATTTCGTGCTTTAGTACTGTGGCAGCGTTTTAGAAGTGATCGTTGGATTAAAAAGGATAAGATACAAAGCGTTTGAAAGTAGAAAAGTATATGGTGCTTCTGAATCTATAAGGAAAAAAACTATAAATTAAATGAAAATAATGGAATATAAGTTGGATATTCAGCAACTACAATATAATTTTTGGTTCGAAATCGAAATGGATTTCTTTCTATGAAACTAGAATTCAATAAATTATTATTTCGATATACGAGTTTAAAAGAACTATAGTTTTAATAAGTAGGAGGAGGTTTACCATGAAAACACCATATGATTCTTATAGGAATCTATATCCTGAGCAATTTTCAGATTCAAAAAGCATTACCAAAGTTGATTTAAGTAAGGATATGTTTGATTATTACTTAGAATCCCTGACTAGTAGAAGCCAAGAGAATTTGAAAACTTCTGTAGGAAGATTGCAGAAAAAGAAATTTGTCCGATTCTTATTGTCCAAACAGGCCCAACTGGTGGGGGAATAGTAAGGTTGTTACAGAAACCTACCCTGTTTCAGACGATATTTCCCTCTCTTGGTATAGTGGGATAGGTAGAGAGGCTTCAAAAGAAAGATGGGCTTTTGCCATTAGTGCCAAAAAGGACTGGAAGAGTAAAGTAAAGTCTGATGTAAAAAAATTGTAGGAACTGCTAGAGGATACAGTATTATTTATTTTATGAGTAATCAGTTTATTTCTGATAAAAAGAGAGCAGATCTCCGTAATAAATGACACGTATCCGTAGACTTCATACCCTTTACGCTTAAAGTACTTGTTAATTGGTTTATATAAATCTATCTCTTTCAACTTCACTTTTTCCAATGCTAGCACCGTCCAGTTTTTGAATACTAGATTTAATTTTATCATATTAGTCTACTATTTATGGTAAATGGTTAAAAACTAGAAAGTTATTTCGAATATTGTAACGTGGGAAGTTTTATAGTAGTCCTATTTTTATGAGAAGAACTTTTTTCATGATATTGGTGTAGGACATGAATAATAATTCATATAAATTGGTATTAGAACCATGAGTGAAAATTTAATGAATAAATGGGGGATTATCGTGACAACTGTGAATGAACTGATTAATAAATCCTATTATCAAACGATAATGGATAAGCACGAAAAAAAGCATCCAATCAACATATTGGGTGAAATGTACATGGAGGAGATGGAGAAGCAGTGGCCCGATATATCTTCTATTCGCTATGCACAAGGAGAAGTATATTTCTTAAACAAGGATTATGAAGCAGCTATTTATAAATGGGGAAATCCTTTAGAAGATCCATTCATTCCATGGGCACAAAAAAATATAGCAGATGCCCATTTGGAGATGGGGTTATTGGAGGAAGCTGAAAAATTCTACAAGGAAGTGGAAACACAGTCGGTTGAATTAAAAGCGGAAGTTTTATTACAGCTGTTTTCTCTATACATTCAACAAGGCAAACATGAAAATGCGGTTGATGCGATTAAAAACGCCGTTCAAATAGCTCCAGATTATTCCGATGTGACGAAGGTCGCTCAGACATTTTTTGAGAACTACAAGGATTGGGAAAACGCGGTTGAACTAGCAGTAAATGAAGCAATTCGAACAAAGTCGTATTCGTGGTTTGAGGTTTTACAAGGGTATGCGGAGCAAGGTCATATCCTAAACGATGAACCTAGCTACTTTAGTGAAGTGTTAACTACTTTATTAGCTATTGATATGTATCGATTTGAAAGCCTTACTGAAGTATTGTGGAACAGATATAAACCTAGTGAGTTTTATATTCAGTGGCTAGAAAAGATTAATCAGATTATATTGAATAACAATGTGGAAGAATCGTATATGTGGAAGAAGCTTCCGAACTTATTTAAAACTTCTTACTTTGAGTTAATTAGTGGAAGTTTTCTAATAAGGGACATATCAGAGCTTATACAAAACCATTTAAAGAATTGGCTGAAAATATCATCCGTTTCAGATACGTTAATTTCCTCAACAGCAATACTTGCTTGGGATGAGGTTTTCCAATCCGATCTAGATGCAACCTTGGTTAATGAAGCAGCGTACCTTTTTGAAAATTCAAATGCTAATCCAAACGGCATACAAGAAGGAATGAATCTATTTGAATCTATTCAAGCTTGGGCGGAAAAGGAAGGCTTGTTAGATGATTTATCTGAATTTATGAAGCCGATGATCGAGGATTATAACTTAGAAGTGGCAAGTCCTTCTAAGATCCGAAGTATTAACAAAACTTCGATTGAGTTTCTGATTGAAAAAAGGGTAGAAGTGGAACATGGTATTAATGAAAAAATGAATTGGAACGAAGAATTCCTTGCAAGGCTGAATGGTCTACATCATCAGTTAAGGGATATGGAACAGGAAGAAGCTAACGTCATGAAAGCTTCATTCAGTCAAATGAAACTTGAATTCACTCAGAATATGACGAATAAGCTAACTAAACTCCTTCAGGATTGTTCTAAAATAGTACGTGAAGACAGTGATTTTAGAAAACTTCATATCGAGATTAATGATGAAATGAATAGGCAGATTGCTAATTATATGGAAAATACAGCCCTACATGATTTTAAGAATGCCATTCAGAGTTGGCTAGAGGATTGCGAGAGAGAGTTTAAAGATTGCCAAATAAACTTTGACGAAATGAGCGAAAGTTTTAATCAGCAATATGGAGAAGAGAAGATTGTATTGGATGGTGACTTTAAGATATTGGATGATTGGCAGAGAGATTTGGAACGGATATCAAGGGGGATGGTACGCATTGAAAAAGCAAATATAATGCTGCGTAATAATCCTTCTCAGTTGTTGTTAAAAGGAGCAGGAAGGCTGTTAGGTTCCATATCAAAAAGCAAAGAAAAACTCCATGTGTCTTATAAAAACTACATTGAAAATGAAGATTATAGCCAAAATATATTGGAATTAACAAATCCACTCAGACAGCAATTAGATTTATTTGAGCGATCGATAGAGTGGGATGTAAGTAAATTTTTCTCCAGCTCACTTGATGTACTCACAAGTGTAAGTGAGGAAGTACACGGGGATATTGAAAAACACAAACATTTCCTGGATGTTATGCGTGAAAAACCTGAAATTTATCGTGATCCTCTTACATTGTTTGAATTAAGGCTTAGGCAATATGAGTTGATAAATGGGATGGATTGATTTGAAGAACAGAAAGATGGATAACTATAATTTAAATTGTGATCTTGAATTCGCAATTAAAAGGCAGAAGTTGCTCTGTATGAGCTTACTTCTGCCTTTTTTCTATTCTTTGATTGAATTAACTGGTGTGTTATTACTATAAAACATGTCAACATCGTGATGAACAAACCTTTTTTCTCACTCACTGAAATGAAAAGGGAAGTTAGGCTAGGTCTTAACAAGATGTTTAGAAGGGGAACAATTCATCGCTTCGCTAAGTGAGTGAAGCGATACATAGGCCCTTGTAATGTTCTTTCGATAAAATTCCATCTAATATAATTTCCCTGAACCTCTTGAATTATTTCATTAAGTAATGTATTATTTAATTTCGTTCTTGATTAAGAATTTAATGTTAGTGTAATGGATAATTTTAATTCCATGTTCATATACATGATCTTGTATCTTGTTATATTTAAAATGTTATATATAAACATAGGAGTAAATTAACTGTTGACTTGTTCTTTATAAAGAACTATACTAAGAGATATATAATTTTCACGTGAATGAAAATGAAAATGTATTTTTTTGAAATCAATGTTCGTTATAAAGAATAAAATGTGAGTTTTTGAATACAGTTATTACATCCCAATAGAATAAAAGGTGATTCTAATGAGAGATCGAAATAAAGACCGAAACATTGGATATAGAAGTTCTAAAGAAGTTAATCTGAAGGACTATTTCGAGGTCATTAAAAAAAGACTGTGGATTATAGTCCTGATTACAATAATCTGTACAACGGCTGGTTATTATTATAGCAATATGAATAATATACTACTTTATCAAACCTACACGAGAATTATTTTAGGAGCAGAAGGTGATATGAAAACACTGATGGTTATGATTAAAGATCCCATTATTATGGAGAAGGTGAAAGAAGACTTGCAGCTATCTAAATCTCCCGGAAGTATCGCAAATCAAATTGAGGTGGCGAGAGTGGAAGATTCGCAAGTGGTAAGAATTTCTGTTATTGATAGTGATCCAAAGCTTGCAATGGACATTGCCAATGCAACTGCAGCTTCATTTAAAAGTGAAATTTCAACCATTCTTGATTTTGATGAAGTTCAACTGCTGTCATCAGCCGTAGAAAGCACAGTCCCTATTAATGAGGGGACAAATCGTACAACAATTATTGCCTTAGTATTCGGTCTAATAACTGGAATTGGGTTGGTGTTTTTACTGGACAGTTTAGATGGAACAGTAAGAAAAGAAAGCGAAGTGGAAGAACTGCTAGGCGTTCCTGTAATAGGGGTTATTTCGAATATGAATAAGCAAAAGTATGCCACAAAAAAAAACAAACAAAGAGAAGTGAAAATAAGGAGTGAGACGGTTGATATTAAATAGAAGGAGTAATGCGGTTTACTTAAAAAAAAGAAACCTGATCACGTACTCGAATTCAGATTCCATTATTTCTGATCAGTTTAGAACTATACGTGCAAATATTAAGTTTCTGACTGGTGACAATGATAATCGTATTTTTCTTATTACCTCACCAGGTGCTGGAGAAGGGAAATCAACTACTATAGCAAATTTGGCCGTGTCTATGGCTCAGCAAAAAGAAAAAGTATTATTGATCGACGCCAACTTAAGAGAACCGTTTATTCATAGTATTTTTAAAATCCCTAACGATGTTGGTGTAACAAATATACTCGAAGAAAAAGTATCTCTTGAAGAAGCGATCTATCACACTGGTATTGGTAAATTAGACATCTTAACAAGTGGTTCAACGATATATAATCCTGCTGAGGTCTTAGGGAATGAGGTAATGACCCAGGTTCTAAAAGCTGTAAGTATGACTTATGATACGGTGCTAATCGATGCACCTACCATTTTAGAATCTACAGAGACAAGAATTTTAGCTAATCAATGTGATGGGGTGGTATTAGTTTTAAAACGAGGAAAAACTTCATTAGAAAAAGCGGATGAAGCTAGAAGAGTTTTAGAGCTTTCACAAGCAAACCTGGTTGGAGCAATAATCAATCATAAGTAATGCCGTTTTTTTTACATATATCGTTCTTTATTAAGAATTTAAGTAATTCTCTATGGTGATGCCTACTTGCCATTATCGATGTAGGCACTCGGTCATGCTGTGGGTTTAACCAATTTGAACCTTAGACGCTAGTCGTCGGTAGTGTGGTGTGAGGGCGGGTTGAATGCCCATTTACATAACTTTTACTAAAATTCGAGGGAAGGAGGAAATGTATGACTTATCGACAAAGGTTATCATTATTTATTGTTATTGATTCGTGTATTGTACTTACAGCAATATTTATTAGCAGTTTTCTTGTTAATGCAACTATTCATGTTGTTACTATTCCAATTATCATAACCTCCGCAGCAATCATACTAAGTCACCATTTATTTTCTTTAAAATATAAACTTTATAAAAAGATTTGGGAGTATGCGAGTACGAAAGAATTATTAATCATATTTAAAATAGTTTCTTACTCTATTTTAGCTACAACCTTGCTTCAGTTCATCTTTTTACAAGAAGTATTTTTCCGATTACTAGGGGTAACGTGGTTGCTTCACATGTTTTTAATCGGTGGGTCACGATTCGTATGGAGATTGTACCGAGATTCCATTATGAATAAGCAAGATAATAAAATACGGACATTAATAATTGGCGCCGGTTCTGCTGGGACTATGGTTGCTAGACAGTTAATGAAAAATAATGAGAGTAATCTCATACCTGTTGCTTTTATAGATGACGATATGAAAAAACATCATCTGGATCTGTTTGGCTTACCTGTAGTTGGGGGAGTCAATGAAATAGCAAAGTGTGTTGAGGATTATAAAATCGATAACATCATCATTTCTATTCCATCACTTCGAAAAAAGAAATTAAATATCATATTTCAAGAGTGTGCGAAAACAAAAGCGCAAACAAAAATTCTTCCGTTATTAGAAGATTTAATAACAGGTAAAATTTCAGTCAGTCAATTTCGTGATGTTCAGGTGGAAGATCTTCTTGGCAGAGACCCTGTTGATATGGATATCAACACCATTTCAGAATATATCACCAAAAAGGTTGTTTTAGTAACGGGTGCTGGTGGATCTATTGGATCAGAAATTGCTAGACAACTTTCTGAATTTAGGCCGAATCAGCTTATTCTACTAGGACACGGGGAGAACAGTATTTATACGATTGAGATGGAATTAAAAGATAGGTTTAAAAATAGTGACATTGAATTTATAACAGAGATTGCTGATGTACAGGATTTGAAAAAAATGATGCGTGTTATGCAAAACTATAAACCTGATGTGATCTACCATGCTGCCGCCCATAAACATGTTCCTCTTATGGAACGTAATCCAGAAGAAGCCGTTAAGAATAATATTATCGGATCCATGAATGTAGCCAAGGCTGCAAGCTGGAATAACGTAGATACCTTTGTAATGGTTTCAACGGATAAGGCAGTTAATCCAACAAGTGTTATGGGGGCATCAAAAAGACTTGCAGAAATGGTTATTCAGAATATGGATAACAATAGTAAGACAAATTTTGTTGCCGTTCGTTTTGGAAATGTATTAGGAAGTCGTGGAAGTGTTATCCCTTTATTTAAAAAGCAAATTGAAAAAGGTGGGCCAGTGACCGTAACACATCCAGATATGGTTCGCTATTTTATGACCATTCCAGAAGCATCTCGTTTAGTCATTCAAGCAGGTGCGTTTGCTAAAGGCGGGGAGATTTTTGTTCTTGATATGGGAGACCCAGTGAAAATAGTAGAACTTGCAAAAAACTTAATCAAACTGTCTGGAAATTCACTTGAAGAAATTGGATTAGAATTTACGGGAATAAGACCTGGTGAAAAGCTGTTTGAAGAATTGTTAAAAGATAACGAAGTACAAAAGCAACAAGTGTACCCTAAAATTTATATCGGAAAGACAACAGAGCTTTACATAGAGGATATTGAAAAAATTATATCCACTTATGCCAACTTGGACAGGGATACCCTCAGAGAATACTTACTCAGCTTAGCTAATAACGGTGTAATTAAGCAGCCCGAAAAGGTAATGACTATATAAGATAAAGAGGTGAGAAATACAATGAAAGTAAAAAAAGCTATTATACCTGCAGCTGGATTAGGAACCAGGTTTCTCCCAGCAACAAAGGCAATGCCAAAAGAAATGTTACCCATTGTTGATAAGCCAACGATTCAATACATTGTGGAAGAGGCAATTGAATCAGGTATTGAAGACATTATCATTGTCACGGGTAAAGGAAAGCGAGCAATAGAGGATCACTTTGATAACTCGTTTGAATTGGAACAGAATTTACTCAATAAAGGAAAATTGGATCTATTAAGTGAGGTACAAAAATCTTCAAAAATGGTAGACATTCATTACATTCGTCAAAAAGAGCCAATGGGATTAGGTCACGCTATTTGGTGTGCACGTAAATTTATTGGAAATGAACCGTTTGCAGTACTTCTGGGAGATGACATTGTAGAAGCTCAAACACCATGCTTAAAGCAGTTAATGGATCAGTATAATCGATATAATGCCTCGATCTTGGGCGTACAAACGGTGAAAGATAGAGAGGTATCTAGATATGGAATTGTTGATGGAAGCCCTGTAAAAGAAAATGTGTACAATGTTCATCATTTAGTTGAAAAACCAAAACTGGAAGTATCCCCATCAAATCTAGCTATTTTGGGACGATATATTCTGAGTCCAAAGATATTTGATATATTGAGTACGCAAACACCAGGTGCTGGAGATGAAATTCAATTAACAGATGCCATAGCTGAGCTTAACAACTATGAGGCAGTCTATGCGTATGAATTTGAAGGCAAACGTTACGATGTCGGCGAGAAAATGGGTTTTATTCAAACTACCATTGAATTAGCTTTGAAACGCGAGGATCTAAGAAAAGAATTATTAGATTATCTATCGTTTGTAGTCGAGACCGAATTGACTAAATAGAATATAGAAAGGTGATATGATGGCCAATAAAATTCTGTACTGTGCAACCGTTGACTACCATTTTAAAGCTTTTCATTTACCTTATATGAAATGGTTTAAAGAACAAGGTTGGGACGTTGATGTTGTTGCATCAGGTCATATACATTTGCCTTTTACAGATAATAAGTACAACATTCCCATACAGCGATCACCATTTAATCGATGTAACATAAAAGCATATAAACAGTTAAAACACATTATAAATCAGAACAATTATTCTATCATCCATTGTCACACACCTTTAGGAGGTGTATTGGCGCGTTTAGCTGCAAAAGAAGCTAGAAAACGAGGAACAAAAGTGATTTACACAGCACATGGTTTTCATTTTTGTAAAGGTTCCTCCTTGATCAATTGGCTTATTTATTATCCAACTGAGAGACTTTTATCTCGTTACACGGATAGTCTAATAACCATCAATCAAGAAGACTACAACATAGCCAGAAAACATCGATTTAAAGCAAAAATAATTGAACAAGTTCATGGAGTAGGAGTAAATATTGGGAAATTTAAGCCGGTTACCCAAAATAAAAAAAGGCAATTGAAAGAGTCATTTGGCTATAAAGCTGATGACTTTTTGTTATTTAATGCGGCGGAATTTAACAAGAATAAAAATCAGCAATTTCTTATTCACTCTTTATCATTAATAAAAGAAGAAGTTCCACATGCAAAATTGTTGCTTGCTGGAGAAGGAGCTTTATTGGAAAGCAGTAAAGAGCTTGCTAGTCGTCTTGGTATTAGTCATATGGTTGATTTCCTAGGTTTCCGAAAGGACATAGATTTCCTGTTGCCAATGTGTGACATGGCAGTTGCATCAAGTTTTAGAGAAGGGCTTCCTGTTAATATCATGGAGGCGATGGCATGTGGATTACCAGTGGTGGCGGTTGATAATAGAGGCCACAGAGAACTGGTTCAAAATAATAAAACGGGTTGGGTATTGCCTTTTGATCCTGAAGCATTTGCTAATAAAATAATAGTACTTGCCAATGCAGTAGATATGAAAAACCAACTTGGCCAAAACGGACGTGATTTGATCGTTTCAACTTACAGTACAAATAAGGTACTACTTGAAAAAAGTAAAATTTATAAATCGTATATGAAAGAACAGGAGGAAGCGATGTGGGCAGCCCATTAAGAATATTACATGTGGTAGTCAATATGAATCGGGGTGGTGCCGAAACACTCATTATGAACTTGTATCGAAACATGGATCGATCAAAGGTTCAATTTGATTTTCTGACATGTAAAGAAGGAGTCTTCGATGCAGAAATTTTAAAAATGGGTGGAAAATTGTATCGAATACCTTATGTTACAGAAGCGGGCCATTTCGGTTTTAATCGTGCTCTAACACAATTTTTAAAGATGCATACAGAATATAAAATAATTCACTCTCACATGGATAAAATGAGTGGATTCGTACTCCGGGCGGCTAGGAAAGCAAGTGTTCCAGTAAGAATAGCACATAGTCATAATACAGAAAGTGAGGGAGGAATTGCATCCAAAACATATAAATGGTATGCAGGTAATTATATAACTTCACATGCAACCCACTTTTATGCCTGTTCAAATGCTGCAGCTGAGTGGCTATATAAAAATAAATCTAATAAAGCCTTCATTCTTAAAAATGGAATTGAAACAGATAAATTTCAGTTTTCTGAAAGAACACGTAATTCTATTCGAAGTGAATTGAAACTTGAAGAGGATACATTTGTGTTAGGAAACGTCGGGAGGTTTGCACAACAAAAAAATCATTTATTCCTATTAGATATATTTGCAGACTTAACAAAAAAACTACCAAATGCTTACCTGCTATTAGCTGGAGATGGGATATTAAGACGTAAGATTGAGGAGAAGATAAAAGCATTAAAACTGGATGAGAAAGTAAAATTGCTTGGAGTAAGAGAAGATATGAATGCTGTACTTCACGCCATGGATTTAGTTGTTTTTCCATCCTTGCATGAAGGTTTACCAGTCACCTTAATAGAAGCACAAGGTGCAGGGCTACCATGTTTGATTTCCGATACGATAACGAAGGAAGTGGATATGGGAGCTGGACTTGTGGAACATCTTCCATTAACGGATACGGCTTTATGGGTGGAGCGAATTATCAGGATACAAAACGATATTCAACCAAGAAATATAGCTAATCAAGCATTATCTAAAAAAGGCTATGATATACGAAATACTGCTGAGAAAACGCAAACCACCTATTTATCATTAGGAGAAAAAGTTATATGAAAAAGTTAACGGTATTCACACCAACCTATAACCGAGCTTATTGTCTTCATACCTGTTACGAAAGTTTAAAAAGCCAATCATGCAACGATTTTATCTGGTTGATTATCGATGACGGTTCTACAGATGAAACGGGAGAGATGGTAAGAAGATGGATAGTTGAGAACATAATAGAAATACACTATTATCGGCAGAACAATCAGGGAATGCATGGAGCACATAACACCGCATACGAACTGATTAATACTGAACTAAACGTTTGTATTGATTCAGATGATTATATGCCAGATGATGCTGTAGAAAAAATAGTAACATTTTGGAGTAAATATGGAAGTGATAAGGTCAGTGGGATTATAGGACTCGATTCGGATACGGAAAATAGAGTAATTGGAACTAGATTGCCAGATGATAGAAAAAGGTCTACCTTATTTGATCTGTATAACAAACATAATGTAACTGGTGATAAAAAATTGGTGTATCGTACAGCGTTAACGAAGAAGTATCCATACCCAATCTTTTCAAATGAAAAATACGTAGGGCTAGCTTATAAGTATTATATGCTTGATCGGGATTATGAAATGCTTTTGATGAATGAGGTTTTATGCTGTGTGGAGTACCTGCAAGATGGTTCTTCTCTTAACATGCTTCATCAGTATAAGAGAAACCCAAATGGTTTTAGTTTCTATCGTAAGGAATTGATGAAGTTACCATTTGCAAGTAGTTTATTCAAATTTAGGCAAGCAATACATTACGTATCTAGTAGTCTATTGAGCAGAAACTCATCCTTTTTACAAGAGACACCAAGTAAAGTGCTTACCATTCCAGCACTTCCATTAGGATTAATATTATATGTATATATAGCAATGAAAACCAGGACAGTTCATGTGTCCTGATTTTTTACCACCGAAAGGGACATAGCCAATGACTATACTCTGGATTAACCTTGCTGTTGTATTTGGTAGTTCATTTTTAGCCAGACATTTTGCATCACCTCGGTCATTACAAGACTATAAAAAACCTAATATGTTTTTAATAATTAGTTCTATGACAACTTTAGTGTTAGTATCCGGTCTCAGGTCAAACATTGGAGATACTTATTTTTATAAGCATGCCTATGAAGTAAGTGATTTTAGTTGGGAATACATCCTTTCTCAAAAGGATATTGGATTTGGCATTCTTCAAATGGTTCTAAAAAACTATGTTTCAGAAGATCCACAAATTTTGCTATTCATTACAGCATTGATTACCAATACGCTTATAGTTATCGTTTTTTACAACTACTCCAGAATGATCGAACTAAGTCTATACGTTTATATAACAGGTGGTTTATTTTTAGTTTCCATGAATGGGATTAGACAGGCACTTGCAGCAGCGATTGCATTCACAGCTATAAAATACTTAATTGAAGGTAAATTTCTAGGATACTTTCTAGTCATCGTATTTGCATCTTTATTTCATCAAAGTGCACTAATCTTATTACCAATATATTTCCTAGTAAGATTCCAGGCATGGTCAAAGGCTACTGTGGCACTACTTGTTCTTTCAGTAGTTATTGTCATAGGATTTGAGCAATTTACGGCGGTTTTATTTACAGCATTAGAGGATACACAGTATGGACACTACGACACCTTTACCGAAGGCGGTGCGAATTTTCTCAGGGTTGCCGTCACGTCTGTTCCGGTAATTATTGCCTATTTAGGCAGAGAGAAATTAAAGCGACTATTTCCAGATAGCGATTATATTGTAAATATGGCATTAATAGGTTTTATGTTTATGATCATATCGACACAAAATTGGATCTTTGCCAGATTTTCTATTTACTTTGAACTGTATCAGTTGATCCTTCTTTCGTGGATTGTAAAGGTGTTTAGAGAAAGAGATCAAAAGCTTGTTTATTTTGGCATTATCGTTTGTTATTTTGCTTATTATTACTTTGAAAATGTTATGACACTCAATATTTTATATAAAAGTGATTATTTATTCTGGTAATGAAAGGAGGTCAAGTATGGTTGTTTTAGTTACAGGGGGAGCAGGATACATTGGAAGTCACACATGTGTAGAACTTTTAAAAGAAGGCTACGAAATTATCGTTTTGGATAACTTTAAAAATAGTAACAGGGAAGCGATAAACAGAATAGCTGAAATTACGGGTAAAAAAGTAAAGACATATAACATTGATTTATTGGATAAAGTTCAAGTGAAAGAAATATTTGAGGCAAATAAAATTGATGTAGTTATTCACTTCGCAGGTCTGAAAGCTGTTGGTGAATCGGTTTCGGTCCCACTTCGATATTATGAAAATAATATAACAGGGACCGTTATTTTATGTGAAGTGATGCAGCAATACGGAGTGAAGAACCTGGTATTCAGTTCTTCAGCAACTGTATATGGTGCAACGAATAAAGTTCCTATTATGGAGGATACAAGGCTAGAACCTACTAATCCGTATGGTCGAACTAAACACATGATTGAAGAAATATTGCATGATGTATATGCTTCAGACCCAGAGTGGAGCATTGCGTTGTTACGATATTTCAATCCAATCGGAGCCCATCAAAGTGGACGTATAGGTGAGGATCCACACGGGATTCCAAATAATCTAATGCCATTCATTTCACAGGTGGCTATTGGAAAAAGAAATAAGCTTAACATATTTGGAAATGATTATTCAACAAGGGACGGAACAGGCGTAAGAGATTATATCCATGTCGTCGATTTAGCTATAGGTCATTTAAGAGCTTTAGAAAAAATTCATGCAACAAAAGGAATAGATGCATACAATCTAGGTACTGGTCGTGGTTATAGCGTGTTGGAGATGGTAGAGGCATTTGAAAGGGCATCTAACAAAACTATTCCTTATAGGATAACCGCACGTCGACCAGGTGATATTGCCACATGCTTTGCAAACGTATCGAAGGCAAAGGAATCACTTAATTGGCAGGCCACTAGAGGTATTGATGTTATGTGTGAAGATACATGGCGTTGGCAGAGTGAAAATCCAAATGGGTATAAAGAGAAGCATAAATCAACTATAGGAAGTGATTCCCCGGTGCATCATGCAGCGGGTTTTTTAATGCCCACTAAATAAAGTTCAGGTAAGAATGATTAGGAGTGATCGTTAGTGAAACGTTTACTGGACATCACCATTTCTTTAATGGCAGTCATGTTATTGTCCCCATTAATGGCGTTGGTTGCGTTAATCATCAGAATTCGAATGGGTAAACCAGTAGTTTTTAAGCAACAACGACCAGGGTTAAACGGAAAGCCATTTTTCCTGTATAAGTTTCGAACCATGACTCTGGAATTGGATCACAACAATAAAGAATTATCGGATGCTGTCCGATTAACTCCACTCGGTAAACGAATTCGGAAGCTTAGTTTAGACGAATTCCCACAACTTTTCAACGTCATAAAGGGAGATATGAGTTTAGTTGGACCAAGGCCATTATTAATGGAGTATTTACCACTATATACCAGTGATCAATTGATGCGTCATACCGTTAAGCCCGGTATTACCGGCTGGGCACAGATTAATGGAAGAAATACAATTACTTGGGAAGAAAAGTTCAGATTAGATACATGGTATGTAAAAAATAAAACACTCTTTCTGGATTGCAAAATTATTTTTGTAACCCTACTCAAGGTTTTGAAGCGAGAAGGTATTAGTCATCAGGATACTGTAACAATGGAAAAATTCAGTGGCACGAAAGAAGTGCTTTAATATGAAAGTGATCATCCTGGGAGATGGTGGCCATAGCAGAGTCATACGGGAAATGATTACATCCAAAAACTATGAGATCACTGCTATTTTGGATGACAAGTATGAAGATGGATTTCAGAAAAAGGGAATCATACATGCTCCCATATCCTTCTTAGCTAAACTACTTCGTCACGATACCAAAGTAGTGATAGCGATTGGTGGAAACAAAGTAAGAAAACGTATTGTTCAAGGGTTAGACTTGTCACCCGAAATATATTTAACGGTAATTCATCCCTCAGCAGTTGTGAGCACATCAGCGCAGATCGGATATGGAACAGTAATTATGCCAAACGCCGTTGTTAATGCGAAGGCGGAAATTGGTGTGCACTGTATTATCAATACAGCAGCAATTGTAGAGCACGACAATAAGATTGGCGATTATACCCATGTATCCCCAAATGCTACGTTAACAGGAAATGTTACCACTGGTGAAGGAGTACATGTTGGATCATCTGCAACTGTAATTCCTGGGATGCATCTTGGTAATTGGTCGGTAATTGGAGCTGGATCTACGGTAATAGAGCACATTCCTGCATACAGCAAAGCGGTAGGATGTCCAACAAGGATTATAGAAAGAATACTGAATGCTTAGAAGAGAAGGTAGTGATGTTATGGAAAAATCAAGAATTGGTTTATCCCGACCGCACATGAGCGGAAAGGAGCAACAGTATATAAATGACGCATTTGAAACAAATTGGATTGCACCATTGGGGCCAAATGTGGATGCCTTTGAAAAGGAAATAGCGAAAAAGGTTGGAACAAAAGATGCGGTAGCTGTAAGTTCTGGTACTGCGGCAATTCATTTGGCACTTTCACTATTGAATATTACAAAAGGTGATACCGTTTTTTGTTCAACTTTTACATTCGTCGCTAGTGCTAATCCGATTGTATACCAAGGAGCAGATCCTGTTTTTATTGATTCCGAGCCTGATTCATGGAATATGTCACCACAAGCACTTAAGCGGGCACTGCAGGAATCCGTACTGGAAGGGAACTTACCAAAGGCAGTTATCGTTGTAAATTTATATGGTCAAAGTTCTAAAATGGATGAGCTGCTTCAACTATGTAATCACTATGATGTACCAATCATTGAGGACGCAGCTGAATCTCTAGGAACTACTTACAAGGGGAAAGCGAGTGGTACATTTGGTAAGTTTGGAATTTACTCGTTTAATGGTAATAAAATTATCACGACTTCTGGAGGAGGGATGCTTGTATCAAATGATGAAAAAGCAATGCAACGAGCTCGGTTTTTAGCAAGTCAAGCACGTGATCCCGCCCCGCATTACGAACATAGTGTTACTGGATATAACTATCGGTTAAGTAATATCTTAGCTGGAGTAGGGCGAACACAATTACAGGTATTAGATGAGCGAGTATCAGCAAGAAGACGTATATACGACATCTACTATAATAGGTTAGCTAATTTATCAGTAATTGAATTTATGCCAGAATTAGAAGGTACTAAAATGAATCGTTGGCTCACCACTTTTATCCTAAATGAAGAAGAAGCAGGGATAACGGTAACTGAATTACTAGCAGAACTATACAGTGAGAACATCGAAGCAAGACCTGTGTGGAAACCACTTCACATGCAACCACTTTTTAAAGGTGCAAGGTACTATTCGCACGGATTAAATGACCATGTGGCTGAACGATTATTTGCTACCGGGATATGTCTTCCATCAGGGTCAGGTCTAACAAGTGAAGAACAACTACGCGTTATTAGATGTATTAGAGATGCATTCTTCAAGGTAGACAGAAATAAATATTATTTGATTCTAGGAAAACACGGGGTATAGATGATGATAGGAGAAAACATTCAACATATCAGGAAAAAGAAAGGGCTCAGTTTATCGGAGTGCGCAAAACGTGCGAATATATCTAAATCTTACTTGAGTAATATTGAGCGTAACTTAAATCAAAATCCTTCTGTACAAATTATCGGAAAAGTCGCTATGGTTTTAGGTGTCGATTTTCGTACATTACTTGGCACCAAATCTGTTGAAGAACTACTACCAGAAAATGAATGGTTGGATTTTGTAAAGGAATTAAAAGATTCAGGGATTGAAAAGGAACAGCTTCAAGAATATAAGACGGTTATTGAATTTGTTAAGTGGCAGAATGAAAAAATTAATAAGGAAAGAACTTGAAAGAATAGAGAGGACGGATAAATGAACGTAAAACCATTAAAAGTTCTTCATGTAGTTGGAGCCATGAATAAAGCTGGAACAGAAACGATGTTAATGAACATATATAGAAATGTTGATTACAATAAGATGCAGTTTGATTTTATTTCTTATAGTACACAAGATGCACACTATGACGAAGAAATAGAAAAGCGTGGCGGAAGAGTTATAAAGCTTTCAAAAACAAACTCTATCAAAGAAATATATAATGCAATTAAAAAATACGGTCCATATGATGTCGTTCATGCACACACACTATTTCATTGCGGGGTTGCCACAATTGCAGCATATATGGCCGGAATTAAGGTGCGAATTTCACATGCACATACAACGCTGGATCATGGTAACAATTTTAGCAGGAAGGCCTACTTTAAAGTGATGCGGTTAATCATCAACCATTTTTCTACAGATTTGCTGGCATGCAGTCATGGAGCAGGCAGTTATTTATTTGGAAAAAAAGGTGTAGCGAAAACGAAGTATACTTATTTTCCTAATGTAATCGACTATTCTACATTCTTATCACATTCACATATAGAAGTAAAAAAGTTCAAAGTGGAACAAGGACTTGGTAAAAGTATCATTATTGGCCATATTGGTAGGTTTATAGAAGCGAAAAACCATGCGTATCTATTAGAAATTATGAAAAGTGTTAATAAAAGGAATCCAAACATTAATTTATTATTAGTGGGCGATGGGGATTTAAGACAACAAATAGAGAATAAGGCTAAAAGGGAAGGACTTCTGGAAAAGATACGATTTGTCGGGATAAGAGATGACATACCAACGATGTTGCACAGTATGGATGTTTTTGTTTTTCCATCTATTTATGAAGGGTTAGGGCTTGTTTTACTAGAAGCACAAGCAAGTGGTGTACCATCTGTTGTATCAGAAAACATCCAGCCTGAAGCGGACTTAGGGTTAGGATTAGTCTCCAAGCTTTCATTGAAAGAAGATCCAGAAGTTTGGGCAGATAAAATAATTAAGTTAGCGACTAAAAAAGAAAGAAATATCAGTAAGATCAAGAATGGATTTGAAAGAAGTGGATATTCCTTAAAACGTGCAATTTCAACTTTAACGGATATATACGATACTAATTCAGGAGGAGCCTATGAAGGAAATATTGATCGCCTCCTTTGATATGGAAGTTGGAGGAGTGGAAAGAAGTCTTATCAGTATGTTAAATAATTTTGATTATGAGGCTTACAACGTCGACCTTATGTTATACAGCCATACTGGTGATTTCATACAGTTACTTCCAGCAAACGCAAACTTGCTAAAAGAATCTCAATCCTACAAAACGTTCAGAATGTCGATAGGGCAAGTACTTAAATCAGGAAAAATAACACTAAGTCTAACAAGGTTGATGGCAAAGTATAAGGCGAGTATGAGCAAGACGTCAGAACCTGGGTATAAACAGATGCAATATATGTGGAAATACGCCCTACCATTATTACCAAGAATCGAAAAGACATACGATGTTGCAATTAGTTATTTATGGCCACATTACGTTGTAGCAGAAAAGGTAAAAGCAAACATTAAAATTGCGTGGATACATACTGATTTCTCAACTGTAGAAACCGATGTTAAAACGGATATTATTATGTGGCAAAAATTTAATTATATTATAGCTGTATCCGAGGAATGTAAGAATACATTTATTACAAAGTATCCTAGTTTAAAAGAGAAAGTTATAGTCATGGAGAACATTACATCACCAGACATTGTCACAGCATTATCTACTGAAGAAGTCGAGAACCCAATGACAAACGATCAGCGGTTTAAATTAATTACAGTAGCCAGATTATCTCATGCTAAAGGAATAGATCAAGCCGTTAAAGCGTTAAAGTTAGTTAGAGATAGAGGCTTTAAAAATATTGCCTGGTATGTAGTTGGGTACGGCGGAGATGAAGAGATGCTGCGTGAGTTAATAGCAGCAAATGGTTTAGAAGACAGCTTTATTTTTTTAGGTAAAAAAATGAATCCTTATGCTTATATGAAAGCCGCAGACCTTTATGTTCAACCATCACGCTATGAAGGAAAGGCTGTTACAGTAGGTGAGGCACAAATTCTTGCCAAATCTGTACTGATAACGAACTACCCCACAGCACAAAGTCAAGTGAACGATGGAGTGGATGGTATAATATGTGATTTGTCGGTTGAGGGAATTGCAGACGGAATAGAAAATCTATATCAAAATGATAAATTGAGAAAGCAGCTAATTACCAATTGTTTAAGTAAGGATTTTTATAATAGTAAGGAAATGGAAAAACTATACGAATTAATTTAGGAGGGACAATACATGAAAAAGAAAGAAATGGTAAGCATTGTTGTTCCGATCTATAAGGTGGAAAAATATATTCATAGATGTGTAGACAGCATTCTACATCAAACGTACTCCACTATCGAGGTTATTTTAGTGGATGATGGCTCTCCGGATAATTGTGGAAGTATTGCAGAACGTTATAAGGAATTAGATCCTCGGGTAAAGGTGATACACAAGGAAAACGGAGGACTATCTGATGCTAGAAATTACGGGATGCAACACGCCACAGGAGAATTTATCGTGTTTGTTGATAGTGATGATTGGTTGGAAGAAAAGATGATCGAAATAATGATTACAAATAGTCTGGATCACAAAGCTGATGTCGTGCAATCGGCTTTTTATTATGCCTATGACGATAAGCTGCTTTTAGATAAAAGGTACAATGACAACCTAAATAACTTGGATAATAAAACACTAATGTATGAGCTCGTAAAAAATGAAAAAGTGAAAAATTTTGCTTGGGGAAAGCTTTATAAAACAAAACTTATCAAAGATATTCCATTTAAAAAAGGAGTGTTATTTGAAGATGTATTCTGGGCACATCAAGTAATGCAACGAGTCAATAATTTTTTAATTCTACATCAGCCACTATATTACTACTATCAACGCGATGATAGCATTGTTGCAGCTTATACACCGAAAAATCTGGATATCATTAAAGGTTTAAAAGAGAGGCATGAATTTTTAGAGAAACATTATGGAGAGCTAACGCATGAGTCTTACAAAGGATTATTGAAAATGTCACTCATTCATTATAACTTATTGCTTTTAAACAAAGAGAAAGATAGAGATAGACTCCACCGGAAAGAAATACAATCGTACATAATCGATAACTACCAGCAGCTTAAAGAAGCAGTCGAAAATGAGAAACAGCTACGACAGCAATTGTACTTGTTTTCTTTACATCCTTACTTGAATGTTTGTTTTCTGGGATTTAAAAAGGGATTGAGGGCGATCAAAATTCTGCCACAACCAGTTGGCTTAACACGGGTTGATTGATAAGGAGATTTAAAATTATATGATTGAAAGTATGAAAAAACTTATTTATTTAGTCATAATTTATGGTTTTAACTGTCTTCCAATAAAGAAAAACAAGATCTTTTTATTCAGCTATTATGGAAGTCAATTTGGATGCAACCCAAAATACATTACTGATTATATTTACAAACATTATCCAAAAAACAGATTCGATGTTGTCTGGGCATTTAATGATCCCAAGTCTAAAAGCCACCTGAAGCATTTCAGAAAGGTGAAGACAATGTCATTACGCTACTTTTATGAATTATGCACATCAAAAGTAGTGATTACAAATTATCGAACAACGGCTTTATTTGTTAAACGAAAAGAACAGTATTACATCCAAACCTGGCACAGTTCATTACGATTAAAACATATCGAAAAGGATGCTGAAGATGTCTTGCCAACTAGTTATGTGAAGATGGCAAAAAAAGATTCACTTAAATGTGATTTGTTGTTATCAGGCAGTAAATACAGCACTTCCATCTTTAAAAGATCCTATTGGTATGATGGAGAGATTTTTGAGCATGGAACACCAAGAAATGATTTGTTGTTTAAAAGCAATCCTAATATGAGGGCAATGGTATTAGAAGAATTAAACATCCCTAGTGAATCTAAGGTTTTGTTATACGCCCCAACATTTAGAAAAGACAACAATCTAGAAGTTTATGATATTAATTGGCCTGGAGTAGTAGAGAAGTTAAAAAGCAAATTTGGAAATGAGTGGACGATATTAGTTAAGTTGCATCCACACTTAATTTCAGAATCTAAGAAGCTAATATATGGTGATAACGTTAGGGATGTTACATCATACGATGACATCCAGGAATTGCTGCTAGCAACAGATGTATTAATCTCGGACTATTCATCACTGATGTTTGATTTTTCCATAACAAATCGTCCTTGTTTTCTTTATGTACCAGATATAGAGGAGTATACAGCCCAAGACAGGAAGCTATATTTTGATATTGTTGATCTTCCTTTTATTAGTGCAACAAGTAACAAGGATCTATTAGAGAAAATAGGAAATTTCCAACATGAGCAATACAGAAGGAGTCTAGGGAAGTTTTTGAAGCAAGTTGGTTCATACGAAAATGGAGAAGCGAGTAAACACTTATTAAAGCGAATCGATGATATTTGCTATGGTAAAACAGGAAAGAGGAGTGAAGAAATGTATGAAGCAGTATAAAATCGGCTATACAACAGGCGTTTTTGATTTATTTCATGTTGGACACTTAAACATTTTGAAAAGGGCAAAAGAACAATGTGAGTTTCTTATTGTGGGAGTCAGTACAGATGAATTAGTAGGTGAATATAAAAACAAACAACCTGTCATTCCGTATGGAGAGCGAATAGAAATTGTAGAAGGAATTAAATATGTAGATAAAGTAGTACCACAGGAAAATAGAGATAAATACGCAGCTTGGGAGCACTTACTTTTCGACGTCATGTTTGTAGGAAATGACTGGAAAGGAAGTGCTCTTTTTAATGAAATGGAAAACAGGTTTAAAAGAGTAGGAGTCGATATCGTTTATTTTCCATATACAAAAGGAGTTTCGTCGACTATCGTAAACGAGAAAATTAAATCATAAATAAAAAGTAATAAAAAAGGTTGATCATAATGAATACATTTGTATCCCTTGGTGATTTGATAAGTGTAAATAAAAAATTGTCATTTCTATCTATGGCTCTCAAATTATTTAGCTGTAAGCCATTAATGCCAAAGAACCCAATAAAAAGGATAGAGATTGTTTATAAATATTTGATTCTTTTTAGATTAAATATTTCTTCTAACGAACATCTCTTAAGAAGTGATGGAGACGTTGCTCTAAGGGTTGCTGATAGTAATTATAAAGTAATAAATATAAAAGACAGAGTTATTCATACTATTTTCGAGGAGGAAAATGAAGATAAAATATACAGTAGTTTAAAACATAAGGATTCAAGTTCCGTTTATGAAAAGATATGTAATATTGATAAGGAAAATAGAATAATAACAGGAGTATTTTATAATGGACACCACCCTAATCTAAATAAAACAAAAAGTAAAATTCTCAAAAAAAGATTAAGAGATATGTTCATAAATTTGTTAGTTAAATCGGACATAAAGTATGTCAATGCTGATTTATACTCTAAATCACTTGTCGCTAATATATTAACTACCTTAGAAAGAAACTCAAAAAATATTATGGAAGAAGAATCTGATCTTGTTAGAAATTTTGCGATTGAGACACACCAAAGATTTATTAAAAATTTTCATGATGAATTTTTACTACTAACACTAAGTCATGGCGACATAAAACAAGATAACCTTCTAGTAGAAAACAATAAAATTATATTGATCGACTGGGAATTTTGTGAGTTCCGGTCTCCAACTTATGACATTATGAAATTTAAGTCACGATTTCCAGAATTTGAAGATAAGTTTTATTTGCATGTAAATAAGTGTTTATCAGAAAATCTTTCAAGTAAAACTAAAACGAAAAAGCATAGTAAATTAACCCATCGAGATATGGATAGTCAGTTGGATATTTACTATTTAGAAGATATTTCATTAAGGCTGTTACAGTTTGAGAACAGAGAGTTTGCAAAAGATTTTTCTAAGATAGTGAAATTTGTTAGTAGAACAATGCAAGTAAATCAAAAGGGGAATGTAGTATGAAGAAGCGTTTATTATTTGTAATTGACTCATTGCATTGTGCAGGTGCAGAAAAAAGTTTAGTAACTTTGATGGGTTTATTAGACTACTCTAGGTATGATGTTGATTTAATTTTATTTGGTCACGGTGGAGAGTTAGAACAACTTGTGCCTGAAGAGGTGAATATCCTTCCTCCTTTAAAATACACTCAATTTGCAAACACCAACTTAATAGAAGTAATTGTAAAAACGCTTAAAGAAAGTAATTATCAAATGTTATGTGCAAGACTGAAATATTCAGCAAAGATTCATAGTAAAAAATACCGTAATTCACAGAAAGCTAGATTATATTGGGAGAGTGTTTCAAAAGTAATTGAACGAAACCCAAAATCATATGATGTAGCTATTAGTTATGCTCAGGGGGTTCCGACTTTCTATGTAGCTGACAAAGTGAATGCTACTAAAAAATTTGGGTGGGTTAATGTTAGTTATAGATTAGATGGGAAAGAGAAAAAATTCCAAAATAAATTCTATGATCAATTAAACGAAATTGTTGCAGTTTCGGAATCTACAAAAGAGATCCTTTTGAAGTCTTTTCCTGAATATAAAGACAGAATAAAAGTAATTTATGATATAAGTAATCCTCAATTCATTTCCGATATGTCACAGATTGGAAATTATGAGGATTTATTTGATGGAATTAGAATAGTCACTATTGGAAGGTTAGCGAATCAAAAAGGTTATGATATTGCACTTGAGGCATGTAAGATGCTTAAGGAAGCAAACATCAATTTTAGATGGTATGCACTTGGAAAAGGGCCTTTAGAACATGAAATTAAGGAATATATAAAACAAAATGATCTAACAGAACACTTTATATTGTTAGGAGTAAAAGCAAACCCTTATCCTTTTATAAAAAATGCTGATATTTACGTACAAACATCAAAGTTTGAAGGATTTGGTATTGCCATTGCAGAAGCACGAATGTTGAATGTTCCAATTGTTACTACTAGATTTGACGCAGTCTATAGTCAAATGGTTGATGAAAAAAATGGTTTAGTTGTAGATATGGATTCTGAAGCGGTTACTAAAGGAATCTTAAGACTTATTAATGACCAGGACTTGAAAAAAGAAATTGTTCATTACTTACAATCAGAGAAAAAAGGAAATGTTGAAGAGATAGAAAAATTTTATCAGTTGATTGGATGAGTATATAGAGGGGGAGAAGAAAGATGAAGCAACCAGAAATAAGTATTATCGTTCCTGTCTATAATTCAAGCCCGTATATTAGAAAATGTATAGAAAGTATACAGGTACAAACCTTTAAGAACTTTGAACTTATTTTAGTTAATGATGGGTCCATTGATCAAAGTGGTGATATTTGTGATCAATATGCCCGAAATGATAGCAGGATAAAAGTGGTCCATAAAGAAAATGGAGGAGTGTCTTCTGCGAGAAATGCCGGATTAAACATAGCCAAAGGTGAATTTATTAGCTTTGTAGATGGAGATGACTGGATTTACAAGGATATGTTTGAAAAGTTATATAACTTATGTAGGAAATCGGAAAGTGATATTTCTATTTGCAGCATATATAGAGAATTGAACGGGGACATAGTGCATATTAAAAGGGAAGAACTCGTAAAAGAAATGGATAATATTGAGGCAATGAAGCAGTTATTTACTGGCAAATATTTTAGATTTGCTGTGTGGGCAAAACTATATAAAAAACATTGTTTCAACGACATTCGTTACCCGGAAGATAGAAGACTTGATGATTTACCAACCACATATAAAGTGGTATCAAAGGCGAACAAGGTAGTATATACAAATTACACAGGATATATATATGTATGGAGAGATAATAGTATATTAACTTCAACATATAATGAAAAAAAACTGGATGTATTTTTAGGTTGGGATGAAATCATTGCTTTCATGAATGAAAATTACCCACAACTGTCTGAAGAGTATATGTCTTGCTTTGTGTACTACAGTATGGATCATGTGTATAAAATTTTAAATCAAGTAAAGGATCCGGGTGAAAAGGAAATGTACATTCTATTCATACAACAATATATTAGAAAATATTATAAAAAGATTCTAAAAAACACACGTTTATCATTAAAGTATAAGTATTTAATAACTTTAATAAATTATGATGTTAAGTTTCTATTTTTAAATAATAAACTAAAAAAAATCGTATCTATTGGTAATTAAGAATGAAAGTGAGTAGGTCAATGAAGAAAAAAATATTATTTATGGTTATCAATATGAATATTGGTGGTACAGAAAAAGCATTGCTAAATATGGTTGCTGAAATGCCTGAAGATGAATATGATATCACTATTTTGATGCTAGAGAAATATGGGGGGTTTTTGGATTCTATTCCTAGTAAAGTTCATGTTGAGTATCTACAGGAATATTCCAAAATAAAAGAAAAACTAAATAAACCTCCAAAAAAAGTTGCAATGAGTTTTATTAAAAAAGGTAAGTTGATAAAAGGATTTGAATTCTCATTCATTGTATTATTGTCAAAACTCACAAAAAATAAATGTATTTTCTTTAAATATCTTCTGAGAGATATTCCTGAATTTGAAAATGAATATGATGTTGCTATAGCCTATGCTGGTCCCATGGACTTCATAAGCTATTTTATTTCAGCAAAGATAGAAGCAACAAAAAGAATACAATGGATACATTTTGATACTACAAAGATAGGTTTTAGCGTGGATTTTGCGAAAAGAATATATAAGCAATTTGATAAGCTATTCGTTGTTTCAGAAGAAGCAAACAATAAACTAATTGAATTTGTACCAAAATTAAAAGGAAAAACCGAAGTATTTCTAAATATGATTTCTCCTAAGTTAATATATAGTCAATCAAAAGAAGGTAAAGGATTTGATGACGAGTTTAACGGATTAAGAATCCTAACTGTGGGTCGTTTAAAAGCAGAAAAAGGTCAAGATATGGCTATTCGTGCACTATCTAGAATCATTAAAGACGGATATCAAGTAAAATGGTATTGCTTAGGAGAGGGAAGTTCTAGAAGTGAATTTGAACAATTAATAAAAGAGTATAATCTCCAGGGTAAGTTTGTACTGTTGGGAACAGATATAAACCCGTATCCTTATATTGCTCAGTGCGATCTATATGTTCAACCATCTAGGTATGAGGGTTACTGCATTACCCTTAGCGAAGCAAGATGTTTAGGTAAGCCCATTGTAACAACAAATGTTAACGGAGCAATAGAACAAATACAAAATGGAAGGACAGGGTTAATTGTGGACATAGATGAAAATGCAATTTTTTATGGATTAAAAAAAATGTTAGATGATAAGTATTTACGACAAAAATTTTCTGAGAATCTATCAAAAGAATACGTTGGCACCAAATCTGAATTAGATAAATTATATCAGATCACTAATTTAGTTTAATTTCATTAGATTAGTTTTAAGTGAATAAAGGAGTGAAATTAAAGTGAACCCACAGATTAGTATAATAGTACCCATTTACAATGTGGAGCAATACCTGCATAAATGTATCGATTCAATACTTGCCCAAACATTTAATGATTTTGAACTTATACTTGTAAATGATGGTTCATCTGATAAAAGTGGAGAAATTTGTGATCAATTCGCAAAAAAGGATATCAGGGCTAAGGTGATACATAAAAAAAATGGAGGTGTTTCTTCAGCACGTAATAAAGGTATTGATATTGCTACGGGTAATTTTATTGGATTTGTAGATCCAGATGATGTTATTGAACCAAATATGTATGACGAACTGTTGCAATCCGCAATACAACTAGACGCTGATATTGTTGTTTGCCCCATTAAGACGATAAATTTAATAATAGACAGAATATCGATTTCCTCCATTTGGAGAAACAACGTTGGCTGTGTATTAAATAAGGAAACAATTGAGAATGAAATCATTCCGTCTATCTTAGCCAATAAAACTTATAGTTTAGTATCTAGTGTCAACAAACTTTACAAAAAGTCAATATTTGATTTGTATGATATAAGATTTGATGAAAATAAACATCACAGTGAAGATGCAAGGTTGAATTTCACTTTCCTAATGATGATAAATAGTTTGGTCTTTGTGGATAAACCCTTATATACCTATTACATAAGGAAAAGAAATTCACTAACACAAGTTTTTAGATCCAATCTGTTTGATTATATAAAAGATAATAGGAGCTTTTTAATAAACATGTGTGAAAAATACAATATGAATAAAAATATTGAATCTATAAAGAATCATTTTACCAATGTCACATTATCACATATGCAGGACGTTATTATAAATACTAATTTAACTAAAGGTGAAAAACAGAAGATACTGTTGTCAATCATGGAAGATGAAGTATTTATAGATGATATATCAAGCTATTCTAGTCCAACATCTTTTTATAAGGTTGTAAAAATGCTAAGTATAAAAAAACATATAAATTTATTAATAGGCCTAGTGAGAATTAAAACGAAATATCAAAATTTTAATAAGAAGGTAAGTTAATAAAAAATTTTGTTAAAACTAAATAGTTAAGTGTATCAGATAAATATAAAGGTGGATATTAGGCATGAGTACAAAGCGAGTATTAGTAAATGCATATTTTGCCCAAAACTTAGGAGATGATTTATTTTTAAAAGTATTGTTTGATAGATACCCAAACGCTGAATTCCATTTATTAACGAAAAATGAAAATTACAATATAATATTTCAAAATTATAGTAACGTAAAAATTATGAAATCTATGAGTGTGAAAATAGGTAACCACACTTTTAATTTCTTTAGTAAGTTACACGATCTAATTATAAAGTATAAAAATTATGATGCATTAGTTAATATCGGAGGCTCTATTTTCATGGAAAGTGTGGGATGGCAAGAACGTTTAGAAAGCAGGGGTGACTTACCAAAAAAGTTTAAAAAAATAAACAGGAAAACATATATAATAGGAGCCAATTTTGGCCCTTTTGAAGATAATCTATACATTGAGAAGCATAAAGAATTCTTCTCACAGTTTGATGATATATGTTTTAGAGATAATTATTCCCACAATATTTTTAAGGAATTAGATAATGTAAGATATGCTCCAGATGTTGTCTTTAACATGGAAATTAACTTTGATGTTCAAGATAAGGAGAAAATTATAGGTTTTTCAATTATTGATGTCGAAAATAGAAAAGATTTAGAAAAGTACTTCCATAGTTATATGGAGAAAATAAAAGAAATAGTAAAAAGCTATATACAGTTAGGTTATAAAATAAAGTTATTTTCTTTTTGTGAAAAGGAAGGCGACATTAAGGCTATAAACTATCTCCTAGATAATATAGAACACACATACAAGAGACAAATAGAAGTGATCACTTACAATCTAGATATCAACTTCTTTCTTGATGAATACAAATCATGTGAGGCAATAATAGCAACAAGATTTCATTCTGTTGTTTTGAGTCTATTACTTGATCAAAATGTATTCCCAATAATATATAGTGATAAAACCTTTAATGTTATAAAAGACTTAAACATGGAAAGTAATTGCTGTTATATAAAAGACATCGATAAACTAAATACTAAAAGTCTTATTGAAATTCTAAAAGATAATAAATTGAAAGATAAAAATTTGATATCGGAATCTGAGAAACAGTTTCAAAAGCTAGATTTATTATTTGTTTAAAATTACATTCATAATTAGTGAGTTTAATTGATTATAATAACGATATCCTTTTAAAAGGTGTGAAAATGATGAAGAAATCAATTAGAAAATTATTGTTGCTTTTTAATAAAAGAGAAAAGAAAAAGTTCATTATATTATTCGCTATGATGATAATAGCAGCATTATTAGAAACGATAGGAATAGGGTTGATTGTTCCATTTGTTGGGATTGTAACAAATCCTGGTATTATTCAGGAACAGGCAATTTTATCGTTTATTTATGAATTTTTAAATTTCCAATCAACAACAACTTTTATTATATTTTCTGTTGTAATGTTACTTGCAGTATTCGTTTTAAAGAACCTATACTTGCTTATTTTCAATTATGCACAATTCAGGGTTATCTTAAATCAGCAGGTTAAATTATCCCGGGTTCTGTTTAAAGAATATTTAACAAAACCATATACTTTTCATTTGCAGCGAAATACAGCTGACTTATTGCGTAATGTGAATGGAGAAGTATCCAAGGTATTTCAAGGGATAATCATGTCAGGATTCCAGTTATTTACTGAAATTCTTGTAATTACTTGTATTCTTGTACTGTTATTGGTGACAGCACCAGTTGCAACGTTAGTAGCTTTTACTTTGTTAGGTGGAAGTGTTTTTTTATTTTTTGCATTTCTTCGGAAGAAAATTACTCTTTTAGGAAAAGAGCAGCAAAAAGTGAGTGGAACAATGATTAAATGGGTAAATCAAGGGCTGGGAGCCAGTAAAGAAGTTAAAGTATCAGGTAAAGAGAGTTTCTTTATAAATTCATACACTGGCCAGAGTCAAATCAAGGCGAACAATAGTCGATATATGAAGATGTTAGAAATAGTACCTAGATTATTTATTGAAACCTTGTTAGTATCTATTGTTCTTATTACGATGCTTATAATTGTGTTTCAAGGAACAAGTCTCACACAGCTTGTATCGACAATGGCATTATTTGCAATGGCATCCTTTCGACTAATGCCTTCAATTACACGAGTTGTTTCATTGGTTACCCGTATTCGGTATAGTCAGCCCGCTTTATCTGTTGTATATGAGGATTTATTTAATTATAAAGACGAAAATAAAAATTCAGAAGTTAAGAGTAATAAAGATACAGTAATAATTAATAAAGGTGAGAGAACTTTTGCAGACTCAATAAAACTAAACGAAGTATCTTTTCGTTACCCAAATCAGAAGGAATTGTCAGTAAAAGATATTTCATTGACTATACCAATAGGACAGTCAGTTGCATTTATTGGGGAGTCGGGCGCAGGAAAAACAACACTTGTAGATATTATACTAGGACTTTTTCGCCCAGAAAGGGGATCTGTCTTGATAGACGGAAAAAACATTTATGATCAGAAGGCATTATGGCAACAAAAAATAGGTTATATTCCACAATCTATCTTCCTATCAGATGATACTATACGTGGCAATGTTGCCTTTGGGATAGATAAAGGGAAGATTGAGGATAAGGAAGTATGGCGAGCTTTAAAACAAGCGCAGTTAAAGGAATTTGTTGAAGAACTTCCAAATAAATTAGAAACAACAGTAGGAGAACGAGGTGTAAGACTTTCTGGTGGTCAACGACAACGGATAGGTATAGCTCGTGCATTATATCATAATCCAGAAATATTATTTATGGATGAAGCAACGTCGGCATTGGATAATGAAACAGAAAAAGAAATTATGAAAGCGATCGACGGATTAAAAGGTGAAAAGACATTAATTATTATTGCACACAGATTAAGTACTATAGAAAATTGTGATACTGTCTTTAAAATCAGTAAAGCTGAATTAGTAGCTATTGATAATAAAATTGAGAAGTCAGTTATCTAAAAAATATTCGCAATAATTAGACACATTAAATATCTAAATTACAAAATTAACAGGATAAGTTCCTTAGTTCTATTAAATGGGAGTTGACAATGGTGTTGAAAATTCATAAGCCAGAGATCATTAACACAAATACTGGTGTTAGAATACAAGCTGTGTTTGAACATAACCAAAATACAGATATATTATGGTACGAAGTGGAAGATAAGTATAGCGAATATTTAACTGATGAAACGGCTGATGGCTATTTAGTTGGCTTATTATTTTACGCGTTAAAGAATGGATATGATATCGAAGTTTTGGCGCCTATCTCCCAGAATTTATACTATTCGCTTAACACTTATTTACTACCATTGTTAGCTAAAATACATGGGTATAGAAACATTAAAATAAATTGTAATGAACTAATGACTAAACCTATAGAAAACCAAGGTGCTGTTGGTACAGGTCTTTCGTGTGGTATTGATTCTTTTGCTACTATTATTGATCACCTGGATGAAAAGTGTCCTGAATATTATAAAATCACTCATTATACTTTTTTTAATGTTGGCTCTCACGGTGATAATGGTGGAGATAAAGCAAGAAGTTTGTTTAAAGAAAGGGCCGAACTAACGAGAAGGTATGCTAGTGAATTTGGAAAGGAATTTATTACAGTAGATAGTAATATTAGTGAAATATTACAAATGAATTTTAAACAAACTAATAGCATGAGAAGCTTGTCTGCAGTTTTAATCTTACAAAGGTTATTTAAGGTATACTATTATTCTTCTGGTTTTCCTTTAAAACGGTTCAGGTTGATTAAAGAAGATACAGGGGCCTATGATATTTTCAATATGAGCATGATATCTACAGAAACAATTAGGTTTTACTCATCTTGTCCTATTATGACAAGGATTGAAAAAACTGAGCTTGTTGCTGACTATACACCTTCATACAAGTATCTGAATGTTTGCTATTTTAATAAATACAATTGCGGGAAGTGTCCTAAATGCTTAAGGACTTTATTGACACTTGAAATCATTGGAAAGATTGAAAATTACACAAATGTATTTAATCTTGAAGCTTATTATTCTAACAAGCACAGATATATCGCCACTATTCTTGCAGGAAGAAAAAGTAGTAAAGTTCTAAAAGAGATCTATGATGAAATGCTAGCTAGAAAATTTAAGGTTCCATTATCTTCAAAAATTATCTCTGTTATTTATAAAATGAAAAACGGTTTCACAAGAAAATTTATGGGTAAGGGAAGATATACTCAACTAAAAAATTTAAGAAGGGCTTACTTAGATAAAAAACAGATATCGTAAAATATAAGGTAATATTCAAGTGCATACAAAGGTAATAGCCTTAGTTCCTTAGTTTATTAAAAGGAGTTGATAAATGTGTTGAAAATATACAGACCGAAAATCATTGAAACTGATGCTGGCGTTAGAATACAAGCTGTATTTGAAGATAATCGAAACAAAGATACGTTATGGTACGAAGTGGAAGAAAGATATAGTAAATATTTAGCAAATGAAACGGCTGACGGTTTTTTAGTTGGCTTATTATTTTACGCGTTAAAGAATAATTATGACATCGAGGTCCTCGCACCTATCTCCCAGAATTTATACTATTCACTTAACACTTATTTATTACCATTGTTATCGAAAATACATGGGTATAGAAACATTAAAATAAACTGTAATGAATTAATTACTAAACCCATAGAAAACCAAGGTGCTGTTGGTACTGGTCTTTCTTGTGGTATTGATTCTTTTGCTACTATTATTGATCACTTGGATATAAAGTGTCCTGAAGACTATAGAATCACTCATTATACATTTTTTAATGTAGGCTCACACGGTGATAATGGAGGGGATAAAGCGAGAAGTTTGTTTAAAGAAAGGGCTGAAATAGTTAGAAAATATGCTTATGAATTTGGAAAGGAATTTATTACATTAGATAGTAATATTAGTGAAATATTACAAATGAATTTTAAAAAAACTAATAGTATGAGGAGTATATCTGCTGCTTTGATTTTACAAGGTTTATTTAAGGTGTACTATTATTCATCTGGTGTACCAATTAAAAATTTTAATTTAAATAAAGACAGCACGAATGGTTTTGACATCTTTAATATGAGCATGTTATCAACTGAAACACTCAGTTTTTTTTCTTCTTGTCCAATTATGACTAGATTTGAAAAAACTAGAATTGTATCTGATTATAAACCTTCATACAAGTATTTGAATGTATGCTTTTTTAACAAGAATAATTGTGGGAAATGTCCAAAATGTTTAAGAACTTTATTAACACTTGATATTATTAATAAAATACAAAATTATTCAAATGTATTTAACCTTGAAGCTTATTATTCTAAAAAAAATAAATATATTGCTACTGTGCTTGCTGAAAGAAAAAGTAATAGATTTTCAAAAGAGATTTATAAAGAAATGCTGTCTAGAAAATTTAATATTTCATTATCTTCAAAAATAATGTCTGTTGGTTATAAAATCAAATTTAATCTAGCAGAAAAGTTCATGGGCAAGGGGAGATACATTAAGCTAAAAAAAACATGGGAAGGATTAAATCCAGGAACAAGCTTTAAAAAATAAAGATGGACTAAGAGTTATTGATAAAAAGTCAAGGAGAATAGAGAATGGATACAAGGAACAAAAAGTATGATTATATTCAAGTCAGAAACAAGTTATACGTTAATATTGAACAAAGTTTAGTAAGCCTATTCTTTAATTTATATTATAAATCGAGACCATTAACCTTTCTTGAAAGAAAAACAAGATATAGATTCATTAATATATCTAATCCCCTAGTTAGACTAATAAGGGTAGTGGGTATTGTTTTTCTATTCCATAAGCAAAAGAATAAATATAATAAGAAACGTGAATTTGTTAATGTATTCCCCAGTAAGTTCTATGGAACTTTTCTCATGAAGTTACGTCAAAAGGAATATAAGATCATTAATTTGAAAAAGATGGAAGTTACAACAGTATTTCCTGAGCATTTTACTTTAATAGAAGTCAAGAAAAAGCTAGGTATATTACGGAAAGCTGCAAGCTGTCAATTAGCACCTAATATACTGCAGTCGAGCTTGAAGGAAAGGTATGTAAAAGAGGAGTATATTAATTTAAAAAGGCCATCTTATAACTTATATGAGTACGAACGGTTTAATAGTGAAATAGTTCCTATACTTACAAAGATTTCATCGACTGAAATACCGAAAGTAGCAATAGTACAGAATTATTTAGAAGACATAACTACAGAGTTTTACTCATTAATAAGAAGGTACTATAAAACGACAAATACAGCAAATTATAATTTTAGAAAAATAGAAGATTACTTCTTATATATAAGAATGAAGTTGTTAAATAGGGCAAAAAAAGAAGAATTCCTTTTAGTATTCTCACATGGGGATTTTTGGGAAGGAAATATACTCAATAATTCAAACATGCACTATGTAATAGACTGGAACACTCTTGATCAAAGAAGTTGTTATTTTGACTTCTATTTTTTTATGTTCTCTCACGCAAGTCAAACTGATAAGCATCTAAGAATCAATCATCTCATTAAAAGATTACCATCTACTTATAATTTATTGCATAAGGAGTTACTTAAACAATCACATTTGAGTTCAAAACACAAATCTAGACTTATCGATAAAACGGGTATTTATCTAAATTTATTTTATATAGAATATATATATCTTAAAACTAAAGAAATTATTATAGATGAAACTGACCATATTAAGGAGTTCAATAGGTGGGTTGAACTATTTCAGGAATATGAACAAAAGATACCCAATTTAGAAAAACAAGAATATATTTTAAAGCCTGAAAAGTATATATGAAAGCGGAACGAAAGGAGGAGCCAATGAATAGTCAAAGTATAATAAATGAAGTATTTTGGCTTAGGTGTATAGCCTGTTTGGCTGTTACATTAGGTCATTCTATTCATAACGGATACTTTTTTTACCCTAATCCAACAATCAGCCATTCAGGACTATACATCTTGCAAATGGCTGTTCTTTTTGGAGTACCTGTATTTGTATTCATTTCTGAACTTCTTCTGGCAAATAAATATACTGAAAGAGTTCCTAATGGATTTATGAAGAAAAGGGTTAAAATTCTATTGCTACCTTATTTAGTTATGAGTATTGTTTATACATTTATTTCAATCGAAAATTGGACTTTACAAGATGTCCTTATAAGATTAGTAATTAGTACTTTTCTTGGAGATTCAGCAGTTTATTTTATTTTAATTATATTTCAATTTTATTTTTTACATTTGTTTCTAAGGAATTATTTAACTCACTTGCCCATGAAATTTGTTATTCCTGGAGCCTTTTTAATTAATTTTATGTATTTAGCTTTCTTCAATTTTGTAGAATCCCCTAATAATGCCATTGGAGAATTCATATGGACAAAAGGGTACTGGATGCCATTTCTTGGATGGATCTTTTATTTTGTCTTAGGTTTTTACTGTGGAAGGAATTACAAGGAATTATTAAATATTCTGAGGAAAAAATGGTTACTCTTAATGCCATTATTAGCTTTGGTATTTATGCTGTTAATGAATAGAGCTTTTCATCTCGATTATGATTCTAAAAGGGTAGATATGTTGTTATATGCCAGTTCAGTAATATTTTTTATTATGTATATATACTCCCACATTAAAAAGGTTCCTAAATTAGTGATGTTTATCAGTAACTATTCATTTAGCATATTTTTGTTAAATTTATTTTACTTTCGCTTATTAAGGAACATAAAACCACCTGACTTTCTAAATATAATAACTTATACGTTTTTAGTGTTTTTATTAACTTTACTCTTATGTATTGGTACAGCTTATTTATTTAATCAATTTAGTTTCGGAAAATATATTGTTGGGAAAATTATGCGATTTAAGGTTGATAATACTCACAAGAGTGAATACCAATATACTCCTACTGTAAAAGGCAATAAATAACGGAAAAAACAAAAAGTTAAAATATTAAAAGGCTTACTAAGGCCTTTTATTTTTTGTGACTGTTTTTCTAAAACTATTTTTATGAAGAGGTGATTTACCATGAAAGGGATTATTTTAGCTGGTGGAAGTGGCACAAGATTATATCCTTTAACAAAATCGATATCTAAACAGTTGCTGCCTATTTACGACAAACCAATGATTTATTATCCGATTTCGGTGTTGATGCTTGCGGGTATAAAGGATATTTTAATTATTTCGACTCCAGAAGATGTACCGCGATTTGAACAGTTGTTGGGTGATGGATCAGAACTAGGTATTCATTTATCTTATTTAGTTCAAGAAAAGCCTAACGGATTAGCAGAGGCGTTTATTATTGGGGAAGATTTTATTGGCCAGGATGATGTTTCCTTAATATTAGGTGATAACGTTTTTCACGGGCATGAATTTACGTCGCATTTAGAAAGGGTAGCAAGACAATTAAATGGTGCTACTATTTTTGGCTACAATGTTAAAGATCCAGAACGATTTGGTGTAGTGGAATTTGATGTTGATGGGAAAGTGTTATCTATTGAAGAAAAACCAAAGATTCCTAAGTCGAATTTTGCTATCACTGGTCTGTATTTCTTCGATAGTCAGGTTGTGGATATAGCTAAACGTGTGAAACCATCTGACAGAGGTGAACTGGAAATAACCGACATTTTAAAAGAATACGTCCTAAGAGATCAGCTAAAAGTGGATCTACTCGGACGCGGATTTGCTTGGTTGGATACTGGGACACATGAGTCATTATTGGAAGCTTCACAGTTTATTGAAATTATAGAGAAACGTCAACGTTTAAAAGTTGCATGTCTAGAAGAGATTTCCTATAACAAAGGTTATATTTCAGAATCTAAGTTATTAGAATTAGCAGAGCCTTTAAAGAAGAGTGAATACGGACAATACTTGTTTCGATTGGTAGAGATGAACAAAAGCAAAAAGAAAGGTGAATTACTAGTGAAGTAACTATTAACTGAGGAAAATTATTTTGGAGGTGCATATATCATGAAAGTAATTGATACAAAGCTTAACGGCGTAAAAGTAATTGAGCCAAGGGTTTTTAAAGATAATCGAGGTTTTTTCATGGAGAGCTTTAACCTTAAAAAATTTACAGAACTTGGGGTGGACTATGATTTTGTTCAGGATAATCATTCGTTATCACTAGATAAAGATGTTATTCGTGGTCTTCATTATCAGTTGAACCCGAAAGCTCAAACAAAACTTGTTAGGGTCATTACTGGGGCAATTTATGATGTAGCGGTGGATATTCGTAAAGGCTCACCAACTTATGGTCAGTGGATTGGTGTTACGTTGAGTGAGGAAAACCACCGGATGCTTGTAGTTCCAAAGGGATTTGCACATGGGTTTTGTACATTAACTGAGAATACACATGTTCAATATAAGGTTGATGAGTATTACTCGGTAGAGAACGATAAAGGTATGCTTTGGAATGATCCTGCGCTTGCAATTGATTGGCCAACTTCTAATCCGATTTTATCTGAAAAAGATTCTAAACAACCATTGTTTAGCGATGCAGAAGTTAATTTTCAGTATCAGGTTAAAGAGGGTGTTAATTATTAAGTATTATGATTACCTCATTGTTGGGGGTGGAATAATAGGTATGTCCATCGCAAGGGAATTGATAACTAGATTCCCAGATGAATCAATATGTATTTTAGAAAAAGAATCCGACGTTGCTCACCATTCAAGTGGAAGAAACAGTGGTGTCTTACACGCCGGATTTTATTATACTGCTAACAGTTTAAAAGCAAGATTTACAAGAGAAGGTAACCAGGAAATGACGCAATATTGTGATGAAAATAACCTAAAAATTAATAAATGCGGGAAAATTGTTGTAGCAACAGATGAGAATGAATTACAGGGGCTGAAGGAATTAAAAAATAGAGCAGAAAAAAATGGAGTTGAACTAAAGTGGATCAACGAGTCTGAGGTTAGATTAATCGATCCAAATGTAAAAACCTATAAAAAGGCTCTTTATTCGCCTACAACCTCCTCTGTGAATCCGGTTGAAGTTTGTCAAGTAGTTAAAGCTGAAGTAGTCAAAAATGGTGTAGACATTATATGTAATACCCAATATAAGGGCATATCCAATGGCGAAATTTTAACAAGCAGTGGGAAATTTACATGTCAGTATTTTGTTAATGCTGCTGGTCTGTATGCAGATAAGATTGCTAAGGATTTTAAGTTTGGTGATAAATACACGATTATTCCATTTAAAGGAATCTACTTAAAGTATGCCAAAAATAAATCAGATGTCGTGACGAATATTTACCCTGTTCCAAATTTAGCTAACCCTTTTCTAGGTGTGCATTTTACGAAGACAGTGGATGAATCAATTAAAATTGGGCCAACAGCGATTCCTGCTTTATGGCGAGAAAATTACGGAGGATTGAGAAGTTTTAAGTTTAATGAATTTTTTAGCATATTATTTTATGAGGCAAAACTATTTCTAAACAATTCTTTTAATTTCCGTTCCCTAGCAATTGAAGAAATGAAGAAGTATAGGAAATCATATTTTACTAACCTTTCTTTAAAAATGGTTCGGAAATTAGATAAAGATGGATTTGGTCAATTTATGAAACCTGGAATCCGTGCACAACTTTTAAATAAGAAAACATTAGAGCTTGTACAGGATTTTGTTGTTGAAGGAGATAATCGTTCCTTTCATATATTAAATGCAGTATCACCAGGGTTTACGTGTGCATTTCCATTTTCGAGGTATGTAGTGGATGAAATTGTAGATAAACAAGGTGGAAAATTAGAAGAAATAAGAGAAGACATTTCATAAGGGGGAAGAGCGTAGTGAAGAATGTTTTAGTGACAGGCGCAGGTGGTTATATTGGTAGTATTTTAGTTCCAAAGTTGTTAGAACAAGGTTGTAATGTTAAGGCAGTTGATCGTTTCTTTTTTGGTGTTGATAAGTTACAACCTCACCCCAATTTAACTATTGTTAATGAAGATTGCCGACGGTTAAATGAAGACCACTTTATTGATGTTAATGCGGTCATTGATCTAGTAGCAATCTCAAACGATCCAAGCGGGGAGTTATTTAAAGAAGTTACGTATGAAGTGAATTATTTAGCGAGAGTAAATGCAGCTATCCTTGCTAAGAAGATGGGTGTAAAGCAATATATTTTACCTTCATCCTGTAGCATTTACGGATTCCAGGATAAAGAGGCAGTTGTTGATGAGAGTGCAAAAACAAATCCATTAACCGTATATGCAAAAGCAAATGAAAAAGCAGAGCAAGGCGTTCTCGCATTAGCAGATGATAATTTTACTGTGACTGTTATGAGGCAGGCAACTGTTTATGGATATTCACCAAGAATGAGATTTGATGTAGCGATAAATGGTATGACATATGGTGCGTGGGAAAATGGAATTATTCCTTTAATGAGAGATGGGTCACAATGGAGACCAATGGTGCATGTGGAAGATACAACGGATGTAATGTGTCTATTACTAGAAGCAGATACTCATACCGTTAATGGTGAAATTTTCAATGTCGGATCTAATCGAAATAATTATCAACTGGGCCAACTCGCAAAAGAAATTGCAGCTGCACTACCAATTGAAGTGAAGATTGATTGGTATGGTGATCCTGATCATCGATCTTATCGTGTCAACTTTGAGAAGATCGAAAAAGCATTAAATTGGGAAGCTAAATATATAGCAGCTGATGGTGCACTTCAAATTTATAAGAAGTTGGAAAATGGAACTCTCGAGAAGACAGAACAATCGATAACATTAAATTGGTATAAGGAATTAGTTAAATGGCAAAAGGTAATTAAACAGGTGGATATGTACGGAGGGATATTAGAAATAGAGGAAAACAAGGCACTTTCACGTTAGTAAGTGAATTGCCTTTTTTAGCAGGTAAGAAAGTATAAAACTTCCTTATCTGCATAAGTGCAACTAGGCCATTCGCTATAAAGGCTTGGCGAATGCCAAGTTTTCTAATTGATTGTTTTATCGTTATTAATTAAGGGAGGAAATAGAAATGAATAATATTACTAGAGTTGGTATTGTAGGTACGGGTTTAATAGGTAAGGGGATAGCACTAGAAGTTGAGAAACAATCTGAACTAAAGCTATCAACGGTTCTTACTAGACGTGATATTAGCACAATGAATGAATACCCATTCCGAGAAGCTCTTACGAATTCAGTTGATGAGCTAATTGGAAATTGTGAATTGGTAGTGGAATGTAGTGGGGACGTTATTTATGGCACGGAAGTAATTGATCAGGCAATAAAAGCGTCTTTACCAGTTGTAACAATGAACGCTGAACTTCAAGTGACGACTGGTTCCTATTTTGCAAAAAGAGGATTTATTACCGAGGCAGAGGGAGACCAACCAGGATGTCTGGCATCATTACATGAAAATGTACTAGAGATGGGCTTTAAACCATTAGTGTATGGGAATATTAAAGGGTTTCTTAAATTAGACCCGGTACTTGAAGATATGGAATACTTTTCAAAACGGAATGGTGTCCGTCTTGACATGACAACTTCCTTTACCGATGGCACAAAAGTTCAAGTAGAACAAGTATTGGTTGCAAACGGTCTTGGTGCAGGAATAGCTGTTGAGGGTCTATTAGCACCTAGTTCAGATGATTTAAATGAGACAGGAGCGGAGTTAGCTGAAGAGGCTAATCGTTTAGGATATCCTATTTCTGAATTTGTGTTAGCACCAAAAGCTCCTCCAGGTGTCTTTATAACAGCAGAACACGATAGTCGTCAAAAAGATGCATTGCGTTATTTTAAAATGGGTGATGGACCATATTATACCATTCTGCAAAACTTTCATCTTTGTCATCTAGAAGTCGTGAAAACAATCAAAAGAGTTATAAACGGAGGAGGAGTTCTTTTAAACAATGGGGAAGACCCTACTTTAAGTGTTGCTGCAATTACAAAGAGAACACTTCAACCTGGAGAGAAAGTTGACAAAGGTATAGGCAGTTTTCAAGTAAGAGGAGAAGCAGTTAGGTTAGCTACGAATAAAAATCACGTACCAATTGGCTTGCTTGTCAATGCAGTCATGAAAAGACAAGTAGAAGAAGGAGAAATTGTTACGTTTGATGATGTAGAGTTACCAGAGAGTTTAGCTTTAACTGCTTGGCTTGAGACAACTAACAAGGCGCCGGTGAATATTTAAATAAATTTAAGCTTTCGAAGGGAGGAACTCATACTTGGAAAGGAACACTGCTATTGACGTTGTTAAATGCTTTGGAGTTTTTTTAGTTGTATGTTTACACACAGTTACTTATAGCTTTAATTGGCAAGATAGTGAACATATTTCCTTTATAATAAGTGTTTTTCCAAGATGGGTAATCCCCTTCTTTTTTATTGTTTCAGGCTACTTCTTTGGGCAAAAAATAATCAACAGGAATAATTCTAAGGCCTATTTTAAAAAGTACCTGTTTAAGTTAATTGGATTATTTGCTACATGGTACTTATTTTATCTGATTTATGATTTATTTCTTCAAGTCGTTTTAGCAATTCATATGGGATTAGACATTAAGACTGAATTAATCCAGTATGTGAAAGGTTTTGTAAATATAGATGCATTATATTATGGAGAAGGAATGACTTCTTACCATCTTTGGTTCTTGACAGCTTTAATTTGGTCAATTTGTATCTTATATGTATCTATTAGGCTAAATAAATTAAAAATGTTGTTAATTGTAGCCGGTATTTTAAATATAATTGGACTCTTTGGTCAGACATATTCAAGTATTTTCTATTTACCGGTTCAAACAAGGGATGCTTTGTTTTTTGGAATGTTATATACAACACTTGGCTGTTATTTTGCTATTCATTATGATTGGATCATGCAAAAGGTTAAAAAAACCAAATCGAGTACTTTTGTTTATCTGTTTCTATTATTTTCACTAATTCAGCTTGTAGAAATGGCAATTACAGTTACGGTGTTGGATGCGGTCAGATCTTTCGGTGACTATTACTTAATAACAGCTCCCTTAACAATAAGTATTTTTATTATTACGTTAAAAAATACAACGATATTGCAAAGTTCAGTTGTCTCTAAAGTAGGGAAAAATGCAGTAGGAATTTATGTTTCACATTTGTTTATCATAAGTGTAATGACTCTCTTTATAAATTTTGTTGGGTTAGATTATCTAAGAAGTAATATTTTGTTTAACCTCATATTTGTAGTAGTAATTTTTATAACTTCATATTATTTCTTTATACTATTTAATACAGTGCTTTTCAGAATAAAGTTAATTTATATAGAACAGAGGAATTACAAGCAAATGACTAGAACTAATAAAAATAATGCTATTTAAATAGAGGTGGAAATAATGAAGCTAGCATTTATATCAGATATACACGGAAATGCAGTAGCATTGGATGCAGTTTTAAATGATATAAAAGAAAAAAGCATTGACAGAGTTTATGTTCTAGGGGATCTTTGTTTCAGAGGGCCGGAGCCAAAACGTGCTCTTAATTTAATTAAAGACATGAATGCTGATGTTATAAAAGGTAATGCAGATGAATGGGTGGTCCGTGGGGTTCAAAAAGATGAAGTACCTGAACAAGCATTAGAAATGATGAATGCGGAAAGAGATTGGACTTATTCCAAATTAGAAGAAAATGAAGTAGGTTATCTTAGAAAGCTACCAAATGAATTGAACTTAAAATATGAAAACCTTAAAATACATGCATTTCATGCTACTCCTTTAAGCTTGTTTGACGTTGTTCAACCTTTTGAAAAAGATGAACTACTTACTGATAAGTTAATGATAAATGAGGCAGATATTTACATCTATGCCCATATACATAAACCATATGTAAGATATATTAATGGAAAATGTATTGTGAATACAGGGAGTGTTGGATTACCATTTGACGGTTTAAACCAAGCTTCATATGTCTTGATGAATGTTACTAAGGACAGTTTTCAAGTATCAATAGTAAGAGTTAAGTATAACGAACACGAGGTAATTAGCCAATTTAAAAAATCGAATTATCCTAACATTGATATGATGACTAAAATCTTAGCTAATGGAAGAATTTAAGTAAACAGTAAGGGAAAACCAAATTGGGTATTGCTTCCTTAACAAAGATGTAGTATCGTTCTTTATAGATGACAATTAATTGGTTGGAGTAACTTATTTAAGCAGTCCTACTTTATTTTTTTAATAAAAACGTTCTTAATCAAGAATAATTTTAGTTGTATGATATTGGAGTGGAAACTATGAGCGCTATCGCTGGAATTTATCATTTAAATAATGAGCCGGTACCAAGAGAGCATAGTCTCGGCATGATGAAATCATTGCAGAAATTTCCTGCTGATGATGTGCAAATATGGCAAAAAGAAAACATCTTTTTAGGGTGCCATGCACAGTGGATAACGCCAGAGTCAATAGGAGAACAGCTACCCTACTATGACTATGATCATCAGTTAACAATTACAGCTGATGCTATTATTGATAATCGTGAGGAGTTATTTGATAAATTACAAGTAGATATTGCAAAGAGAAAAACAATACCTGATAGTAAATTAATCCTTTTATCTTATGTTAAATGGGGAGAGCAGGTCCCTAACCAGTTAATTGGTGATTTTGCTTTTATGATTTGGGACGAAAAAAAACAAAAGCTATTTGGTGCAAGAGACTTTTCTGGAGCTAGAACTCTCTATTATTTTCATAAATATCAGCGCTTCACCTTTTGTACGGTGATAAACCCATTATTATCATTACCATATATAGAAAAGGATTTAAATGAACAGTGGCTTGCGGAATATTTGGCCATACCTAATATGATAGATACAGTTGATAGCTCCTTAACCGTAATTAAGGATATACATCAGGTTCCGCCGTCACACGCTATCTCTGTAGTCGATGACAAAATATCTATTATTAAATACCATACATTGTCAGTAAATGAAAAAATAAAATATAAAAAAGATCAGGATTATGTTGATGCCTTTAGAAATATATTTCAAGATGCAGTAGATTCACGGTTACGTACATTTCTACCAGTAGGTTCCCAATTGAGTGGAGGATTAGATTCTGGGGCAGTCGTTAGCTTTGCAGCAAAAACATTGCAAAAGAAAAATAAACAGTTACATACATTTAGTTACGTTCCAGAAAACAACTTTAAGGATTGGACACCCAAGCATAGAATAGCGGATGAACGAACATTTATAAATTCAACTGTTCAACACGTAAGTAACATTGAAGATCACTACTTGAGTTTTAATGGGAAAAGCGCAATTTCAGAAATCGATGATTGGCTTGAAATAATGGAAATGCCATATAAATTTTTCGAGAACTCTGTTTGGGTTAAAGGTATAAATGAGCAAGCTCAACAGAGAGGGATCGGTATTTTATTAAATGGTGCTAGGGGTAATTTTTCAATATCATGGGGACCGGCTTTAGACTACTATGGATTCCTGCTAAGAAATATGAGGTTGATTCGACTTAGTCATGAATTACAGTGTTATAGTACAAACACAGGAATAAGTAAGAAAGGCAGATTACTGTCAGTCGTTGGAAAGAAAGCATTCCCATTCTTGAATCTATTGGATCGCTCACAGGAAGTCTATCAATTGCCAATGCTAATAAATCCTGAATTTGCGAAAAAAACAAATGTCTATAGTAAACTTCAAGAAGCTGGAATTGATGTAGATGGATTTTCAAAACAAAACATCTATGAAATTAGGAAAAATCACTATGAAAAGGAATTTATGTGGAATTCAACAGGAACATCAGGAACAAATTTGTCTTTACGATATGGCTTATGGAATCGTGATCCCACAAACGATATACGAGTAATTCGATTTTGTCTATCCTTACCAGAAGAGCAATTTGTGAAAGATGGGTTAGATCGAGCACTTATCAGAAGGTCAACAGAAGGATTGCTACCTGATAAGGTGAGATTTAACCAGCGTTCAAGGGGGATTCAAGGGGCGGATTGGGTTCATAGAATGATGTCTTCTTGGAAATTGTTTATAGATGAGTTACAACAATTGGTTGAAGATCCTATAGTTTCGGACTTCTTGAATGTAAATCTTCTTAAAATGGCTATTTCCAGGTTTAAAGAGCGACCGAGACCAGATCAAGCCTTTGACCCTGAACTGAGGGTATTAATGCGGAGTTTAGTTGTTTATCGATTTTTAAAAAAATTCTACTCTGTAGGAGGTGATATTTATGAAAAAGAAATGGCAAACTCCAGAACTGGAAGTGCTAAATATTAGTTTGACAATGCAGGGAGCTGGAATAAGAGATGTAGACGCAACATTTGAAGATACTGATGAAGTAGTTCATCTTCATGCAAGTTAAGTTAGAATTAACTGCCCTTATACAAAGTATGGGGGCTCTTTTCTTTTAGCAAATAAAATTATAATTAGTGATTGACACTTTATCTGAAAAGTGATATCTTTCAATATAAGCAGTACTTTATAACGAACGAAATTAACTAATGATAACTACATATTTTAGAATAAGAAACTGATATTTATATATATTTATTCTTTATTAAGAACATATGGGTTTCCGTTTAAATGTTGGATTAGATTCAGATCAGTCGTTAGTTTAGCTGCAATAACATACTTTCAACTATATTCCAGAGGATAGTTTCTCCGACATGAAGGAAAATCGAATGCAAGTTGTTAAGGTAGTTAAACTCTTTACTTAAGAAATAGGCCCTCATATTTTGAATAGGTATGAGGGCGATATAAAAATGGGGGAACTCATAAAATGATTTATACGATAAAAAAATTCACATATAGTGCTTTTGGATTAAGTATTTTCAGCGAATTTCTACTACCTGAACTACCTGAAATTGATATGGAAGAACACTTGTCAAATATCACTGTTAATAAAGTTGATCTAACAGAAATTTGGTCGGAGTTATACATTCCAAATCGGTATTTTATCGTAGAGGAAGATTTCATTATGTTTCAAGTGCCGGATACCGCTATCTATTTAATTAAAAATGGTAGAGAGATTTTCGTTTCACCCATTGATAATTCCCAAGAAGATCAAATCCGTCTCTACATCCTAGGAACCTGCATGGGGGCACTCTTAATCCAAAGAAACATCCTTCCACTGCACGGTAGTGCCATTGCAATAGACGATAAAGCATATGCAATTGTTGGTGATTCAGGTGCAGGGAAATCGACACTTGCTTCAGCGTTTTTAAAAAAAGGATATCAACTTCTGAGCGATGATGTCATTCCTGTGACTTTATCTGAAGAGAACATGCCTATGATAACACCAGCATATCCACAACAGAAATTGTGGTTGGAAAGCCTTAATGAATTTGGGATGGAATCGACAGATCTTCGGCCAATTATAGATAGGGAAAATAAGTTTGCAATTCCGGTCGCTGAGCAGTTTGCTGAGAAACCAATGCCTCTTGCGGGTGTTATTGAACTAATCAAAACAGACAGTGATGAAATTGAGGTTAATCCAATTCAAAATCTAGAACGTTTACATACATTGTTTCAACACACATATCGTAATTTCCTCATTAATCGCTCAGGAAAAATGGATTGGCATTTTAATACCTCAGTAGCAATTGTCAATAAAATAGATTTTTACCGATTAGAAAGACCTACATCTCATTTTACAGCCCATAAGTTAGTAGACGTTATTTTATCGAAGGTTAAGAAGGGGGAGAAAATACGATGAACAACACAATCTATAAACGTCATGTGGTTAGCCAAGTAGAAGGTAATATTATCAGTGATATGGATGGAGAAAAAGTAATGCTGAGCATTCACAATGGAAAATATTATAACCTAGGAGAAATCGGTGGAGAGATATGGGAGCAAATTAAGGATCCTCTTGTGGTACATGAATTAATTTCTGCTTTGATGGCTGAGTATGATGTTGAACAGAGCGAATGTGAAGATCAGGTACTATCGTTTCTAGATACTTTAGTAGAAGAAGGGTTAGTAAAGATAGAGGATGCTACTTCTTAGTCGGATTACTTGAGAAAGGAAAACATTAATGAAAAAAATACGGTTATTTTTAACGATGAACAAAGAAATCAAAAAGCTCTTATTCGAATCTTATTTTTATTTAGGTTGGGCACGGATTCTCAAGACTTTTCCATTTGCAAAAGTAGCTCCTTCATTGGGTGAACAGATGCAAGAAACGACTATCTCTCATAAACAACCTAGTAAACAGACGTTAAGCAATATTTCTCAAGCTATTCATATGGCAAGTCGTTACACGTTATGGGAAAGTCAATGTCTAGTCAAAGCAATTGCAGCAATGAAAATGCTGGAAAGACGTAATATTGAAAGTACCCTTTATTTAGGTACTGCTAAGGATGATGCAGGCCAGTTAATTGCACATGCATGGCTACGGAGTGGTCCTTTTTATATTACAGGATCAGAAGGAATGGAACGTTTTACTATCGTTAACAAATTTGCTAAAAACGTCTAAGATTGAGGGAGAAAGTTATGCCTAACGAATTTAATCTTAATTTAACAAATATACCAAGAGAATTAAGACTGATAATCGAGCTACTGAAAAATAAATCCGCCACTCAACTACACACTAATAACCCTGAATTATTCAATGACATTGATTGGAATAGTTTTATAGACTTAACGATGCATCATCGTGTTTATCCGGTTCTTTTTTCGAAGTTAAAAGAGACCTGTGATGATGTGATCCCTTACTCTATTATAAAATCCTTATCCCAACAGTATAAAAAAAATACATTTCAAATGCTTCATTTAAGTGGAGAAATGGAGCGTGTAAGTAAGTTGTTTTCAATTCAGGAAATCCCGCTTCTTTTTTTAAAAGGCCCGGTACTTGCTCAGGAACTGTATGGAGACATTTCTCTCCGTACTTCAAGCGATTTAGATATGCTTATTCCAATAGATCAACTTGAAAAAGCTGAGGCAGTCCTTGTAGAACAGGGATATGAAAAAGATGACTACATTCAAACGGTGTTAAATGATTGGAAATGGAGGCATCATCATGTCACCTTCTTCCATCGGCAAAAGCAAATTAAGGTAGAAGTTCATTGGAGGCTAAATCCAGGACCTGCTAAGGAGCCAAGCTTTCATGCGTTATGGCAACGAAAAACCCAGAGCAGTCTCACAAGCTTTCCTGTCTATTTACTAGGGAAGGAAGACTTATTTCTATTTCTCGTATCACATGGGTCGCGTCATGGTTGGTCACGCCTTCGTTGGTTAATGGATATTTATCAATTAATCAAGACAGAGATTGATTGGAAAGAGACTAATGGATTGTTAAGAAAATATGGCTATCATCGTGCAGGGGGACAGGGGCTTATCCTGGCATCAAAACTATTAGGTAAGAAAACAAATAAGGAAATAATCTCTTTAACAACAAAAAAGAGCACGAACCGGTTAGCCCAACAAGCAGTATTCTACCTGGAAAGAAAGGTTAATTTACATACAGATCCTGTTCCGGAAACGATTGCTAGGTATCATAAACGTCATTTATTTTCATTAATGAGCACCCAACAAAAATTTATGTTTATGGTAAGTTTTCTTCATCCGTATCCAGAAGACGCAGAGACATTAGCTTTGCCAAAACTATTTCATTTTTTATATTTTCCCTTACGCCCACTATTATGGGCATGGAGGAAAACAAGGAAACATGCTTTATCCTAGGAGGATAACCGAATGGAACATGTACTTTACTTCTTAAAACAAATCCATGCATATTCCGGAAAAATACTGTATATAAACCTCTTTGCGATGATAGGTATTGGGTTATTGGAAGGTATTGGGATTTTATTATTAGTTCCTTTGATCAGTATGAGTGGAATTGTTGATATGGGTGTGGAAGAAATACCTTTGTTAAGTCTATTTGGCTTTCTTAATAACATACCCAGCACGATGGGCTTACCATTGATTCTTGGGATATTTGTTCTGGTGGTTGTTGGCCAAAATGTGGTTAATAGGCAATTAACCGTGAAAAACGCAATCATTCAACATGGATTTTTGAGACATATGCGTATGGAAACTTACGGTTCGTTGCTTCATGCCAATTGGAAGTTTTTCATTAGAAATAGAAAATCCGATCTGATCAATATATTAACTGCTGAAATTGCTCGTGCAAGTGCGGGAACACATTCCTTCTTACAATTCGCAGCTTCTCTTGTGTTTACATTCATACAAATCGGGCTTGCCTTTTGGCTATCACCTAATATAACAATGTTTGTTCTAGCATGTGGTTTAGTTCTTATCTTTTTTAATCGAAAGTTTCTAAAGCGATCATTAGCATTAGGGAAACGAAACTATGAACTCGGAAGAAATTACCTTGCGGGTATAACTGATCAGGTGAATGGGATAAAAGATATTAAAAGTAACACGTTAGAAGATTCGAGACTTGGATGGTATGACTCTATCACCAATAAAATGCAACATGAACAAGTGGAATATACAAAATTGAAAACAACCTCACAATTATATTATAAAATTGCGTCTGCCATTTTTATTGCAGCATTTATTTATATAGCGGTTTCTATGTTCAGTGCTCAGGCTGGTCAATTAATGTTGGTTATTGTTATTTTTTCTAGACTATGGCCTAGAGTCGCAGGAATTCAAGCGTCTATGGAACAAATAGCAACAACCATTCCAGCGTTTAAGGCAGTAAAGGCTTTACAACATGAATGTTTGGCTGCTAGAGAGTTTGAAATGGGAAAAGAAGAAATCGCTCCCTTAGATATCAGACATAGCATCGAGTGTGAACAAGTTTCCTTCCGTTACAATCAAGCTGAACCGCAATATGCCCTGAAAAATATTAATTTGAGTATTCCTTTCAACCAGATGACAGCTTTTGTCGGAAGGTCTGGTGCGGGGAAAAGTACTTTAATAGATTTACTAATGGGTCTGAATCAACCGGAAAGTGGGCAGGTGCTAATTGATGGAACGCCGTTGTCGGATGATAATCTTATCGCTCTGAGAAAAGCCATTAGCTATGTGCCACAGGAACCCTTCTTATTCAATACCAGTATAAGAGAGAATCTCATGCTAGTAGTACCAGATGCAAGTGAGGACCGGATATGGGAAGCATTGGAATTTTCATCTGCAGGTGAATTTGTAGGGAAACTTCCCGACAAGCTGGATACTGTTATTGGTGATCGGGGTATTAAATTATCGGGTGGTGAGCGACAGCGACTTGTATTGGCCCGGGCCATCTTAAGAAACCCTTCTATTCTCGTGTTGGATGAAGCGACCAGTGCACTGGATACAGAGAACGAAGCGAAAATTCAAGAAGCATTAGATAGATTAAAAGGAAAAATGACGATCATTGTAATTGCACATCGCTTATCGACTATTCGTAATGCCGATCAAGTAGTAGTGTTAGACGAAGGCGAAGTTATTCAACAAGGTGGGTTTACACAACTTTCTGAGGAAAAAAGAAGCATGTTCAGTAACCTGCTGAAAAATCAAATGGAAGTAATTCATTAAAAAAACACTACTTTATAAGGTGTTTTACAAGATCTACTTATGCTTGTCGTGTCTTTCAAGGCACTTGCGCTTTTGATTAGGCTGTTTCTGAAAGATTGTTGTTTTTGTCACAATAGATATATATGCGACGTAACTTTAGGCTTACTTCTATTGCCGCCGTCCGGGATCGCTACGGACGGATGCTTTCCGCGGGCACGGCCTCAGCCTCCTCGAGAAAACCACTCTGCGGGGTCTTCGGACACGTGCTGTTCCCGCAGGAGTCACCGCCCTCCGCTCACCCAAACTGGTAAGGTGTTTTATCAATACAGATACAGTCCCACGACAGTAACGGAAATAACAGCGGAGGAAATACACGTAGACTCCTTGAAAATACAAACCGATTTTCTGCGTGCGATGTCTAGATATGTAGCTTTCCTTATCCTGTGGGAGCAGAGGCCTAGTTGAGACCCCGCAGAGCGTTAGCTCGAGGAGGCTCATCAGCCGCCCACGGAAAGCGAAGTGTATTTCCGTAGCGGTAGGTTAACCGTCACATAAAGTTACGTCGCATTATATATCAACTACGAGGATTAAATAGCAACAAAATTTACGAAATGAGCCTTTGATTAAAATCAAAAATACTGGAGAGCGATTGTCTGTGATAAAAGTCGGAGGTAAGATCTTGGTTAGTATTTTAATAGTAATGATTGTTCTAGTTGTATATATAATTTGGGACAATAACCGCATAACAACAGTGGAACAAGATATAGTAATAGATGATTTGCCTGAGTCATTGGACGGCTTCCGGATTCTCCAAGTTACTGATTTACACGAAAAACAGTTCGGAGAAAATCAAAAGAGGTTGATCAACTCTATTAATGAAGTTGATTATGATGCGATCATTTTTACAGGGGACATGCTGGACAGCACCGAATCCGCTAATTACGATCCCTTTTATTCTCTATTGAATGGTATAAACAATAAAGAAAATGCCTGGTATACCCCTGGGAATACGGATCCATATAATTATCAATTTAACCCAGAAATCAAAAAAAGTGAATTTATTATAGGCATGGAAGAACGAGGCGTTAAGTTATTGGAGTCTATGGATACGGTTACAGTCGATGGAGCCGACATACATGTTGTGAATTTTGAATTATCCATTTTAAGGGGAGCAGATGATGTAGGAAGAACCGAAGGAATAGTCCGACCTTCTTACGTTTCAGATGAAGCGTATTTGGATTATCAAAGAAAATTGTTAACAGAAGTTAATATGCTTGATGAGTTAACGGATTCTGATTTATTAATTGCTCTTAATCATTATCCTGTAGTAGACGCCCGGATAGATCATATTCAAAATAACGCTCGTACCGTGTTGCGGGATTTTGACTTACTAATAGCCGGACACTATCATGGTGGGCAAATTCGGTTACCAATTCTTGGGGCACTTTTCATTCCAGAACCTTGGTACAACAGTAATTTCCTCCCACCAAAAGAACGTGTGAAAGGACTGTGGGAATACAAAAACATGAAACAATATGTCAGTACCGGACTTGGGAGCAGTGATGTCATCCCTTTCTTGAAGTTTCGATTGTTTAACCCGCCGCAAATTAACATTTTAAATTTTAAGCGTTGACCATAGTAATAGGATGATTGGAAATTCCTCTAGTTTTTTGCAATAATTTACCTCTTTCATACCCATACTATATCCTGAGGTGAAGAACATGTACAAACTGTTGTCTCATAATGATTTGGATGGGGTAGGGTGTGGTATCTTAGCAAAACTTGCTTTTGGAAAGCAGGTAAAGGTTCGCTACAATTCCATTGGAAGTCTCGATCGTGAAGTGAAATGGTTTCTGGAGAATGATAACAAGGATACGTTTTTACTTATTACAGACTTATCGGTAAATGAAGAAAGTGAACAAAAATTGGATCGATTTCATCGAGAAGGGGGAAACGTTCAACTGCTCGATCATCATAAAACTGGTCTGCATTTTAATGAGTACGAGTGGGGGAGTGTCATTGTTGAAGATGAGGAAGGCCGGTTAACTGCAGCAACCTCATTATTATATGACTATCTGTTGGAGCACAATTTAATAGAACCTTCCAAGGCGATAGCGGAATTTGTTGAACTCGTAAGACAGTATGATACGTGGGAATGGGAGAGAAATGATAATCAGGAAGCTCACCGGCTTAATGCACTATTCTTTCTAGTAACCATTGAGGAATTTGAAGAAAAAATGATGGATAGGCTTTTATCAAGTGATCACTTTTATTTTGATGATTTTGAGAAAAAGATACTTGATATGGAAGATAACAAAATCGAACGGTACATTCGTAGGAAACGGCGGCAACTGGTTCAGACAAAGATGGATGGTAAATTTTCTGGAATAGTTTATGCAGAGATGTACCATTCTGAGCTGGGAAATGAATTAAACAAAGAATACCCACATCTTGACTATATCGTCATCCTGGATATCGGTGCAAAAAGAGTAGGGTTTAGGACCATTCATGACCATACAGATGTGTCTGAAGTAGCGGGGAAGTTCGGTGGAGGTGGACATGCGAAAGCATCAGGATGCTCTTTAACCGAAGATGCCTATAAACAATTTGTGGCAGAAACGTTTAACTTGGAACCGTTACGGGAGGATGCAAAGCGAAATCGTTATAATTTAAAAGAAACTTCATTTGGATCACTTTACAAAAACCAAATGGAAGATCTTTTCTTTCTTTATCCGACAAATGATTCGGAGTGGGTCATAGAACGAAATAACATTAAATTAAGTCAGAAGTTTCCAACCTTTGTTGAAGGGGAAAATTTCCTAAAAAGAAATTATACAACCTGGCTTGCACGTGATGAAACGTTCGTAAATTATTTAAAGGAAAAAGTGAAAAAGGGATAAAATAAAAATATTATTGAAAAAAGACGAAACACAACGTTTTCGTCTTTTATTTTCGTTAGTAAAGCAAGTATAATTTGAAAGTTATGTATATTCATCTACAGAACCTGCCTTGTCTAGCTCCAGCGCCTAGCCACTCGAGACATAAGCAGTTCGACCTTGGTAAAGGCATCCACACTACGCGATCTGCTTATGCTTGTCGTGTCTTTCAAGGCGCTTGCACTTTTGCTTCAGCTATTCTCAACGCTGAACATATTTGAATTACCAAGCGTAAAATAAGGTATGTTAGTTATATATTTTTAAGAGAATAGAGGAAAAGAATGTTTTGTATAAGAGAAACATACTTGATTCGGCCTGAAAAACTCACTGAATTTAACGCGTTTTTTCATGACTACTTGTTACCAAGCCAAATAAAAAATGGAGCAAAGTTAATCGGACGATGGGTAACAGAATCTAAAAATGAAGTAGTATCAATGTGGGAGTATCCTAACTATGAAGAGTACCTAAAAATAGAAGAGCGAGTTAAAAAAGATGACATGCACCACCGGGCACAAGTTCAACTTTTGAAAGTGGGTAACTTATTCATAGATATGCGTAAAGACTTCTTGTCACCAACAGGAATATACAATGTTCCAAAACAGAACGTCACTGTTAGTGGATATATTACAAATGAAAACAATGAAACGCTATTAGTTAAAACATATTGGAGATCAGATACGTGGGAACTTCCTGGAGGGGGAGTTGATGATGAAGAAACACTGGATGTTGCACTTAGTCGGGAAATTTTTGAAGAAACAGGACTTAACGTTACATTAGATGGAATAACGGGTGCATATTCAAATGGGAGTACTATTTCAATCGTATTCTGCGGAAAGTGTATAGGAGGTAGACTAACGACATCTGATGAAACGGAGTCTGTCCGTTTTGTGAAAATCAACTCGTCAAATGTGTCACAATATATAAAAAGAGCTAAGTTCATTCCGAGGGTATTAGATGCTATGAATGGGAAGTGCGTGCCATATGAGGCTTTTAAGGTTAGACCTTATGAACTGGTAACAAGATTACAAGGGACTTATCATAATAGAAAAAACACGGACTGATAAAAACCAGCCGTGTTTTAGTGTGGAAAAAATTAGTATGTCTGGTCATACTGGTTAACTTCAAACAGATCAATCAATTCAATTTTTGGATTTTTGTCTTTGAACCAGCGTAACGAGAAGTCATTTTTAAATAACACAACGTAATTGTTCTCACGATCCCTGACAAGCATATTTCGTTCGTCAAATAGGGATTTATCTACTTGATCTGATTTCAACCAGCGAGGGATTCGCTCCCCGATTGGTTCGAACATAACTTCGACATTGTACTCGTTTTTCATTCGATACTGGAACACTTCATATTGAAGCTCACCGACGGCCCCTAAAATGTAGGATTCGGCGCGGTAATCTTTATACAATTGGATTGCTCCCTCTTGTACGAGCTGATCGATTCCCTTTTTAAATTGCTTGGACTTCATAACATTTGTTGCTATTACCTTTTTAAATTGTTCTGGTGGGAACTGTGGCAATTCATCATACTCGAAATGTTCTTTTCCTTCTACTAGTGTATCTCCGATTTGATAGACATTAGGGTCATAAATACCGATGATATCACCAGCATATGCTTCTTCAATGGAGTCTCTTGAGGATGCGACAAATTGCTGTGATTGAGCAAGTTTTATCATTTTGTTGGTTCTTGCTAACTTCACATTCAATCCACGTTCAAACTTCCCAGAACATACCCGTAAAAATGCCACCCGATCACGATGAGCCGGATTCATATTAGCTTGAATTTTAAATATAAAACCGGAAAAATCAGGGTTGTCAGGCTGAATGACGCCTTCTGTCGACTTTCTCGGTGCAGGAGCGGGAGCCATGGAAATAAATGTATCAAAAAATGTTTCTACTCCAAATGGAGCTAGCGCACTACCGAAAAATACAGGGGTTTGCTTTCCAGATAGAACGTCATCAATTGAAAATTGATCTCCTGCTTCATCTAATAGTGAAAGCTCATCACTTGCAGCCTGGTAGGTTAGGTTAGATGTTAGTTCCTCATGTTCAGAATGATCCAGTTCACTGTATGGGATTACAGATTCGTCTTCATTACCATGGTATTGAACAAATTGTTTACCATGACGGTCGAAAACGCCAAGAAACCCTTTTCCCATTCCTGCTGGCCAGTTCATTGGATAGGTCTCAATATCTAAAACCTGTTCGATTTCTTCTAATAAATCGAGTGGTTCTCGTCCTTCACGGTCTAATTTATTGATAAAGGTAAAAATAGGGATGCCACGCATTCGGCATACTTTGAATAATTTTTTCGTCTGGGCTTCGATCCCTTTTGTTGCATCAATGATCATAACTACACTATCCACTGCGGTTAGTGTTCTATACGTGTCTTCACTAAAGTCTTCGTGACCAGGAGTATCTAAGATATTTACCTGGTATCCATCGTATGGGAAATTCATTACACTTGAAGTTACTGAAATTCCACGTTGTTTTTCTATTTCCATCCAATCTGATGTTGCAAATTTTCCCGACTTTTTGGCTTTGACTGTTCCAGCCGAACGAATCAGATTACCGAATAAAAGTAATCTTTCCGTTAAGGTTGTTTTCCCAGCATCCGGGTGTGATATGATCGCAAATGTCTTCCGTCTGTTAACTTCATCATGTATACTCATAAAAAATCCCTTTCCATTTCTACTATATAGTTATTATTGGCGGTTTTTGATTAATTACATTGGGGGGATTTTGATTTACATCAGAATAATTCTCCTTTGATTTGTATGATAATAGCATAAAAGAGACCAAGCTATAGTGGTAACTTGGGATTTTTCTATCTATTTATATTCGTTGATTAGATTTTAGTTCTTCAATAAACTCATGTAGATCTTCCTTTTTTACTCTCCAGTGCCTTCCTATCTTAAAACCTGATATCTTGCCTTCTTGAACTAATTTATACGTTGTCATTTCACTTAATTGTAAATACTCTGCTACTTGTGCGACAGTCATTATTTCTTTTGTCATAAGTACGCCTCCAAATGATAGCATATCGTTATCATACCATAGAAGGTAGATATGTTTATATAGACTCCATTATAAATAGATACACTCCATATTAACATGTTATATCTTTTGGAAAAAGCCGTCCGTGTATTGAACTAGATTTGTTCCTTCATTACTTATATGAAAGGAAGCTGGTTGTTTACCTATTAGGTTAAGACTGTGCATTCCTCTAGTCATAGCGACATATAACAGTTTTAAATCGATCTCGTTTTGTTCAAATACTTCATCAAATGAAACGATTAAAACTGCATCAAATTCGAGCCCCTTTGCCAAGTACGATGGAACAACAATTACGTTGCTTTTAAGGTTATCATTCTCTTGTAGGAGTTGAACGTTATCATTTAGATGTTTTTCTAACTTATTGTATATCCATTTACATTCCTTTTCGGTTTTTCCGATAATTGCAATGGAAGAGTGTTCTTCTGCTTGTAATCTGTCCACATGGTTCTTGAGTTCGTTAATTGTCTCTTCTTTTGTGTTTACAATAGATAAAGCTGGCTTTTCGCCATGTCTGATAACAGGTTCTGCAGCGGGCATATCGTTGTTAAGGTTTTTCAATATGGCGTTTGCCAAATCCATTATTTCGATCGTGGTTCTGTAGCTTTTTTGAAGTGTTAAATAGTTAGCTTTTGGCAGCGCGTGCTTTATAATGGCTTCCCAATTATCGGTGCCACGATAGGAATGTATCCCTTGGGACAAATCACCTAAAATCGTAAATAAGTCTGTATTTGCAGCTTTTCGTAATGCTCTAATTTGAAATAGACTATAATCCTGCCCTTCATCAATAACAATATTTTTCATTTGTAAATCTTTAGGGATTCCGAATAAATGTGTTTGAAGAAAAAGTAATGGAGCTAAATCTTCTATCTCAAACAGATTTCGATTTAATAGTTCACCAGAACTGGAAGTGATTTTCTCAATCTCTTCGTTCGTCAAATCTTCTTTAGCATATTTTTGGAGTAAGATTGGGTCTGTGATTAATTCTTTATAATAGTCGAGAGTTTTCTTCTTTGGAAAGAGCTTCATATAATCAGTTATAACCCGTTTTGTAATACTTTTTATTTCATTTACCTTTGTTTCTTTATTGTCTATAAGCTGAACCATCTTAGCTCGTCTTTCTTCTGGTTCTTTATATCGAGCAAGAAATTGATCATATTTCGCTTCGAATTTCTCCTCCATTTTTTCTAAAATTTTCTTTTTACCATTTTGAAAATTGGATTTTAGAAGTTCATTAATTTTATCTTTCCTTTTACTGAAAGGTAAGTATTGGTATTCCTTGATAAAGAGCTTTTTTAATTGCTTCGAACTATATAAACGGGATTCACCAATATAAACGTCCTTTTTGGGGACAAAATTATTACGGATATCTTTTAAATATCTTTTTAAAATAGTTTCAAAAAGTAAAGATCCTTTAAAATCGGATATCGATTGAACGGTATCTTTGTTTTGTGCAGCTGTATTAATTAATAACTTTAGTTTTTCATTTGAATCTGTTAATTTTAATTTTTTTCCTAAACAGTCACACACAAAATCTGTATAGGTAGTCTGCTTAATCTTTTCTACACCTAATTCAGGTAAAGATTGTGCAATGTAGTTGATGAACATTTTATTTGGGGCTAAAATCATCATTTCATCAGGTGAAACTTTATCTGCAAATGTGTAAATAAAGTATGATAACCTGTGGAGTGCTATCGTGGTTTTTCCACTCCCGGCAACCCCTTGTACAATCATTGGTTTTTGAAGGTCAGCCCGGATGACTTTGTTTTGTTCTTCTTGAATAGTAGCAACAATATCGTTTAAACGTTTATCAGCTTTCTCAGATAGTGACTTCTGCAGTAATTTGTCTCTTGTTGTAATGTCTATATCCCTTATTTCTTCCAAATCCCCATCTTCAATGATGTATTGCCGCTTCAATTCTAACTGGCCTTTCTGTTCACCATCTTCAGCTTGATAGGACACTTCACCCAATCTACCTTCATAATAGATATTGGCAACCGGGGATCTCCAGTCGACAATAATTGGTTCTTGGTTATCTTTACGATAAAGGGAGACCTTTCCGATATAATATTTCTCAGTTTGCGTTGCCCCTTCACGATTAAAATCTACCCTGCCAAAATAGGGTTTATCTTTTACATTTGCTAAATTTGATATATCCCCTTGAATCATTTCTAATAGCCGTGTATTGGTAAGGATATTTATATAACTTAAACTACTGTCTAAGTAGTCTAAATTTACAAAAGCATCCTTTATATTTTCTTGATAACTTCCTTGGGTTGATTCGGCAACTCCTAAAATGGATTGAATATAATCTTTCGTATATTCTAATCGATCTTTTTCATTGCGATAATCTGGATGGTTATACAGTGAGCTCAATCTTTTTGCTCCTTTCTATTGAATAACTGGTTTTGACTATAACTCTTTATAATATACTATAATGGAGTCGAATCTTCACGTTTGTGATATAATTATGGTATAACAATTCAATGTTTTTGAAAATATAAATAGGTAAGCGGTGAAATAAAATGTTAGAAGATACAGGGGAGAGGGTAATTCCTGAGAGAATGAAAATTACGAACGGATTATTACTTGAGCATCTTGCAAGGTATCATTTCGCTTCTGATTATGTAAGTGGTCGAGTTCTCGATTTTGCAAGTGGATCAGGTTATGGAAGTCATATTATTGCTAAAATGTGCAAAAAAAAAGTAACTGAAGTTATTGGTATTGATATTGATAAAGCTGCCTTAGATTATGCAAAAAAAACCTATTATCATCCACTTACAACTTATCATGAAGGTGATGTAACAGACCCCCAACTACCTGATGAATTAGGCCAATTTGATTCTATAATGAGCTTTGAAACCATTGAGCACGTTAAACAGGAAAAACAATTTCTATCTAATATATATAATATGCTAAAGCCAAATGGCACCTTAATCCTATCAACTCCATTTGGAGAAGGAAGAGGTGTACCATGTGGATCGCCTTTTCATGTTCATCAGCTAACTGTACCTGAATTTAAAGCCCTGTTCGGGGAGTACGCCTCTACTGAATTTTATTTTCAAAAAGGGGTGTTAATAGAACCGGACTCTTCGTTTAATACAAATAAGCACTATCCACTTGGAATCGTGGTATGTAAAAAGTAGAACCCTTAAAATTATTGGAAGGATTGGAAAAATGAAAATTTATCCTGAATTATTCATAGAATTTCTTTGATTACCCAATAATGCTTATCTATCAAGCATTCCTTTGATT
>NZ_JBHTKJ010000075.1:0-8497 GCF_042675965.1 Virgibacillus byunsanensis
AGCGTACAAAAATAGAGTGCCAGATATACTGGTGTTATAAGGGTACCGAGAAAAACTTGACACAAACTTAACTGTTAATTTTGTTGACAAAGCCCTTTATAAAACTTAAACTATAAATGTAATCGATTACATATTATTGAAAGAAGGAATCATCATGGCAAATATTCAACAGATCGCTAAGGAAGCAGGTGTATCCGTTGCAACGGTTTCTAGAGTATTGAATCATGCTACCTCTGTAACTCCTGAGACAAGGAGTAAGGTTGAAATTGCGATCAAAGAGCTAGATTATCAACCTAGTATGCTAGGGCGAAATCTGCGAAACTCAGAAAGTCGTTTGATGCTCGTTCTACTGCCTAGCATTTCCAATCCCTTTTACACCGAAATTATCAACGGAATCCAAAACACGGCGATTGCTCATAACTATAATATTCTTCTTTGCGAGACAGACTCCAAACCAGAACGAGAAAATATTTACTTTAATATGGTCAAGAACAAGCTAGCAGACGGTATTATTTCGATGGATCCAACCGTCAACATGAAATGGCTGAACGAGTTAGCAGAAAATCACCCCGTTATTCTCTGTAGTGAGTATGAGGAGGGGGGAAGCATTCCGTACGTCACCATTAATAGTGAACTAGCGGCCTATCAAGCAGTTAAGCATCTCATTAAACTAGGAAACGAAAAAATAGCACTCATTAATTCCGACGAAAAGTTCCTTTATGCAAGACTTCGCCGGGCTGGGTATGAGCGAGCGTTAAAAGAATTTAATCTTCCTATCTATGATGAATGGATTTATCATACAAAGGAATTGGAATTTGAGAATGGTGTTCAGGCTATGAGAATACTGCTTCAGCTAGAAGAGAAGCCATCAGCGGTGTTTGCCGTTTCGGACACGTTAGCAATAGGTGCCTTAAAAGCCTTAAATGGTGGATTTGAAGCTCCAAGTGATATTGCGATTGTGGGCTTTGATAATATAAGCTTTTCAAGTATGACAAACCCTACCCTTACGACGATCTCGCAGCCGATGTACAAAATGGGGTGTCTAGCAGCTGACATGCTAATGAGTAGTATGAAAGGGGAAAAGGTGGAAAGCATTGTGTTAGACCATGAACTGATTATCCGTGAATCGACAATGGGGTAGGAACAAACCATTTTTATTAGCAGGGAGGTTATGCTTGTGGGATTTAATATAGGTATTATCGGGTGTGGATCGATTGCTAGATTCCGTCATGCACCTGAGTATCACGACAATCCATATGTCGAGGAAATCATCTTCTATGATCGTAATATTGAAAGGTCACAACAATTAGCTGAAGAATTTGGCGGGCGAGTAGCCAAAAAACTGGAAGATCTATTGTCTGATCCAACCATTGTTGCAATTAGTGATTGTTCCTCTAATGAAGCCCATCATGTCCATACATCTAAAGCGTTATTAAGTGGTAAGCACGTTTTATGTGAAAAACCGTTAGCGATTAGTGTGAAGCAGGCAGAGGAAATTTCCGAGGCAGAACGTAAATCAGGTAAAAAATTAATGGTTGACCATAATCAACGATTTACAAAAACTCACCAAAAAGCAAAGGAAATTTTAGAAAAGAAAGAGTTAGGCGAAGTGCTTACCTTTAAGACAACATTCGGTCACCAGGGGCCAGAAAGCTGGGGAGTTACGAAATCGAATGCGACTTGGTTTTTTAAAAAGGAACGCTCTCACTCTGGTGTTGCCGGTGATTTAGGTATTCATAAAATTGATTTAATCCATTACTTATTGGATGACGAAATCGAGGATGTGCATGCATTTCATGGAGCGCTTGATAAGGTAGATGAACACGGACAACCGATTGAGGTTTGTGACAACGTCGTTTGTGCATTAAAAACGAAAAAAGGCAGGTTAGGGACAGCGTCTTTTTCCTGGACCTATTACGGGGCAGAGGATAACGCTACGACCATCTATTGTCAAAAAGGCGTTATTAAAATCTATCATCACCCAGATGCACAGCTCATCATAGAAATGGGCGATGGATCTGTGATCAAATACGAGATAGAGCAAATCCAAACGAATGACAATCAAACAAGTACAGGTGTTATCGATGCGTTTATTGATTGCATTGTCAACAATGAGGAGCCTCCTGTAACAAGTGGTGAGGCGATAGCTTCTTTAAAAGTAGTCGAAAAAATACTTGGATCTAATTAACCGGGAATGAAGTTATATAAATTTTCAAAATAATTTGACTTAACTTATATTTCCTTTTAATACTGTAACGGATTACATTCATATAGTGAGGAGACGTTTTTTCAAGTCTCTAACACAATTTTTATAAGGAGGGTTGGCATGTTTAATCAGTTTGCGATCAACTCGAATACCTATCATGGTTATTCGCTCGAAGAAGCTATAAAAGGAGCTAGTGAGGCTGGATTCACTCAGATCGAGCTAGCTGCCGTGAAGGATCATACGGCACATGTTTTACCAGATATGTCAGATGATGAGCTCCAACAGATTAAAGAATTACTTAACGAATACGGAATGACAGTGGTTGGAATTGGTGCACACAGTAATGTCATGACGGAAGCTGGAATCGCTAACTTGATCAAAAGCATAGACTTAGCTGCCTATTTTGATTGCCCGTATGTTATTTCTGCAACAGGGGATGCGCATAACGATGCAGATGTTATTGAGGATGACTTGGTGTTAGCGAAGAATTTAGAGCCTGTCCTAAAAAAATGTGAGGACACGGGTAAAATGCTTACATTGGAGACACATGGTAATAATTTCGCAACAGGTGTTTCGTTAAAAAAACTAGCCGAATCACTAAATAACCGAGTCAAGATTAATTACGATACAGGTAATGTAATCCTTTACGGGGATGTTTTACCGTATGAGGATTTAGAGACTAGCGTTAATGAGGTAGAATTTATCCACTTAAAGGATAAACTCGGAGCTAATCCGGAATGGAATTTTCCAGCGATTGGTGATGGGAATCTTGATTTCAACCGTATTTTTACCATCCTAGAAAAAGGGCATTACACGGGTCCGATTAGTGTAGAAATTGAATTTACACCGGATGGCCCTGAAAATCTTGCAGAAGTAAACGAATCTGTGAAAAGATCCATTAACTATCTTAAGAGCTTACTAGGTTGAGAGAGTTGGAGGGACGATCATGAAAAAAGTGGGATTAGTTGGATTAGGTTTTATTGGAAAAACGCATTTGGAAGCATATCGTCATATTCCAGGCGCCGTCGTTACAAGCATTTGTACGAGAAGTAGTAATGATGAATTAACAACTCCATTCGACGGGACTTTCGTTTCGGATTATGATGAGCTGTTACGTCGTGATGATATTGATATGGTGGATATTTGTGTACCGACCTTTTTACATGAGGAATATATAACGAAGGCTGCCAGAGCAGGAAAGCATATCATTTGTGAAAAGCCGTTGACGTTAACAGAAGAAGCTGCTAAACGAATCTATCATGAGGTGGAGAAATACGGTGTGCGGTTGTTTGTTGGACATTTGCTCCGGTTTTGGCCAGAATACCAAACGTTTAAAGCATACAGTGAAACGGACAAATTGAAAGATATAGAGATGGTTCATGCTGGAAGGCTAGGACAGGTCCCCGCGTGGAGTGAGTGGTTCCAGCATCCGGAAAAAAGCGGGGGAGCGCTATTTGATCTCCATATTCACGATATAGATTTCGTCTATTATTTGCTGGGTGAGGTGGAATCTGTTTATGCAGTAGGACATCAAAATCAATACGGAGCATGGGACCAGATTATGACCACGCTTACCTTTAAAAACAAGGCAAAAGCGTTTGTCGAGGCATCTCAACGAATGCCAATGAATTATCCATTCACGATGTCACTTCGAGCACAGACTAGCGAGAATGCACTGGATTTTCAGTTGAAGGCAGGAAAAAACATTGAGCGCATCGATGATCGTCATCTTCATTTTTACGAAGGGGATCAGATGTCCGTTGTAGAAGTAGAGCAAGCGGATGCTTTCCACAATGAATTAGCTTATTTTATCGAATGCATGGAAAAGGATCAAGAGAACCTTGTTGTTCCATTAGATGACGTTTTATACATAATCAAACTACTACAAGTCATTGAAAAATCGTTAAAAACAGGGCATGAAATAAAGGTTCTGTAATAGGGTATGGCAGATTTATTTTAGAACAAATGAAAGCGTTTTTATTGGTTGATTAAAAGGTTTTTACTATTGGTTTCACAATCTATTCTTAATAGATTTTAAGCTTTTTATAAAAATAAGGGGGTTTTACTGTTGAAAAAGTTAATAAGACTGTTTGTTTTACTTGTATTGGTCATGGTACCAGTGGTGTTGACGGCATGTGGTTCAGATGATGCTTCAGGTGATAGTGATAGTGATGGAGATTCTGGTGATACGCATAAAATAGGTGTTCTAGCACCAGCTGTGACACATGGTTGGGTTGCTGCGGTTGCCTATCATGCAGAAACGCGTGCAGAAGAATTGAAGGAGTCTGGTGATATTGATTACCAAATTCATACAAGCAGTGATGCTTCTGAAATGACTGCACAGCTAGATGACTTAATCACGTGGGGAGCCGATGCAATTGTTGCATTCCCACAATGGGAAGGAATGGAAGTTCCCATTCAACGAGCGTTGGATGAAGGAATTGAAGTTGTAAACTTTGATATCGCGATTGATGTAGATGGCGTGTACCGAGTAGCTGGTGACAACTATGATATGGGTGTCCAAGGAGCCAACTATGTAGTCGATAAGATTGGAACAGAAGGTGAAGTGGTTATTCTGGAAGTACCTTCAGCTGGTTCTGTTTCTGAATTAAGAAATGCTGGATTTGTTGAAACACTTGAAGAAATTGCACCAGACCTGAGCCTTAACACGTATGCGACAAAATTTACTAGAGAAGATGGACTGACCGATTTTGCTGATATTTTAACAAGCATGGATCAAATTGATGCCGTGTACTCCATGGATGATGAAACATCAATTGGTGTTTTGCAGGCCATTAATGAAGCAGGAAGAGATGATATTCAAGTTGTAACTGGTGGCGGCGGTATGCAGGAGTACTTCGAAATGATGCCAGAAAATGAAGATATCTGGATCCAATCTGCATTATACAGCCCAGCAATGGTAAAAGATGCCGTTGATATTGCCGTTGACCTACTAAATGGCGATGACGTTGAAGAAGAAACAATCATTCCAACAACTGTAGTAGACCGCGACAATTACGAAGAATTCCTTGACGACGGATCTCCGTACTAAGCTGACCGAAGGCGTGGAGACAGGTGCCATCTTCGGAAATAAACAAATTTGAATAGCGAGAGGTTATGGCTTAGCTGTAGCCTCTTCCTACATAAGTTTTCTAACTAAAATCATAGGTGTGATGGCATGAAAATTGAGATGAAAAATATACGAAAGTCTTTTGGGACGAATAACGTTCTCAAGGATGTGTCTTTTTCCATTCAAGGCGGTGAACTCTGCGCATTACTTGGTGAAAATGGAGCAGGTAAATCCACGTTAATGAATATCTTAGGTGGGGTTTATCAAATGGATTCGGGTTCCATTTTAGTGGACGAAAAAGAAGTTAACTTCGCTACACCTGCTGAGTCACTTGAAACGGGAATCGCTTTTATCCATCAGGAACTGAACTTAATTAATGATCTACCTATCTATGAAAATATGTTTCTAGGTAGAGAAATAAAAACGAAACGAGGAAGTCTGGATCTAAAGCGAATGTATGATGAAACAGCAGAAATGTTTGACCGAATGAATGTAGATTTGGATCCTGCAAAGGTGGTTCGTGACCTGGATTCATCCTATAAACAAATTGTAGAAATATGCCGTGCGATGATGACGAATGCATCGGTTATCATTATGGATGAGCCTACCACATCTTTAACCGATTCCGAAATTGAACGGGTCTTTAACATGATGGAAACGATGAAGGAGCACAACGTTGGGATCATTTTTATCTCTCATAAATTAAATGAGGTTATGCAGGTTTGTAATCAATACCTTGTACTTCGGGATGGGAATCTGGTAGCAGAAGGGAATGTGAGCGACGTAACGACCAAAGAGTTGGCCAGTTACATGGTCGGCTATGACGTTAGAACAGAGTCATTACGTAGAGAGAAAGAAACGGATGCAGAAGAGGGCGAAGAAGTATTAAGAGTGGATGGACTGACAGATCAACATTCATTCAGAGATATTAACTTTTCCGTTAGAGCTGGTGAAATTGTTGGTGTGACTGGTCTGCTTGGGGATGGTCGGAGCGAACTTTTTCAAGCAATCTTTGGTGCGGAGAACATTTTATCCGGCAAGGTTCATCTAAACGGCAAAGAAGTAAAAATCAATAGTACATACCAAGCCATCAAAAAAGGTATTGCGTACCTTCCCCGGAACCGTAAAGAGAATGGAATTATTAAGGATATGGATATCATTGAAAATGCCTCGATTGTCACATGGCCCTTGTTCTCCAAACGCGGGGTAATTAACACAAATAAGCATTGGCAGACTTTTAGGGAACAGCGAAGTACATTAAGGCTAAAGATGGGAGAATTGACCGATAGTATTACTAGCCTTTCGGGTGGAAACCAACAAAAAGTGGTCCTGTCGAAATGGTTAGCATCGAACCCAAGAATACTCATTTTAGATAACCCTACACAAGGTGTGGATGTAGGTGCGAAGGAAGATATTTACGATATTATTTTAAAACTTGCCGAAGAGAATATTGCCATTATTGTTTTATCCAGTGAAGCGCAAGAAGTCATCCGTGTTTGTGATCGAGCGCTTGTCATGTATCACGGTGTTATTCAGGGTGAGGTTCGTAATGAGATGATGAACGAGCATACGATTATGAGTCTAGCAACTGGTGGGGAGCTTGACTTAGAAAGGAGTGAGACCAATTATGAAACCTGAGTTGGAGAACATACCTCCCGTCAAGAAGAAGAGAACGTTTCTGGAATGGTTTAAAAATAGATGGTCCAATGACCCACTGTTTAGTATTTTAATTGCCCTTATTATTATGGTTATGTTGCAAACCTTAACATTAGGGTTTGATTATGATTCCGTTGGAGAATGGTTCCAGTCCTGGACAAACAACTGGATTAATATTCTACGTAACAACGCGGGGGTTGGGATTGTCGCATTAGGAATGACCTTTGTCATTATGACAGGAGGAATTGACTTAGCTGTCGGTTCCACATTAGTTATTACGGGTGCCTTTTCCATGTACATGCTTGACACCGGAACTTCAGGAATATTTGGTGCCATTGGTGTTACAGGGGTTCCTGCGATCATTCTTACCGTTATTCTCACAATGGGATTTGGTTATTTATTAGGTGCTCTTATCGGGGTAACTGTCACAAAGGGGATGGTTCCGCCATTTATCGCAACATTAGGAGCGATGATGATCTTCAGAAGTGTTACCCAGCATTTTGCGCAAGGGTATAATACAACGGTACCAGTGGAATTTTTACAAATATCAAGCATGAAATTCGGTAATTTTATGATTATGCCGATCATTTATTGGGCGATCATTGCAGCTATTCTATATTATGTATCCAAGCGAACCACCTTTGGAAGACAAATTATCGCGGTTGGATCGAATGAAAGAGCCGCAAAGCTGTCTGGTGTTAATGTCAATAAAGTGAAGCTTCGTGTGTATGCATTAATGGGACTTCTTGTTTCTATTGCTGCAATTATCCAGGTATCTCGTATCGGGTCCATGGACTTCTCCAACGCCGGTAGAGGAATGGAAATGGATGCCATCGCAGCAGCCGTTGTCGGTGGAACCAATATGTTAGGTGGACGAGGGTTTATCCTCGGTACCGTATACGGCATGCTCATCATTGCCGTTATGAATAATCTATTAAACTTGTTTGGCGTACCACCGTTTTTGAGAGAAGCATTTAAGGGGATTATTGTAATTGTAGCGGTGTTGCTGCAAAGGAAGGAAAAGAGTTCTTAATGTAATGGAAAAATATAAAGCACTGCCTAGCTATTGCTAACGGGTTCACTTCAGAAGTGCAAACATTAGAAAACTTGGCAATCTTAGAATCCCTTATGCTCTGGAGTGCAAGCCTTAATGGCGAAAGTCTTAGTTGAACTAATCTACCAATATAAAACACACGGTATTTCAATAGCGAAATACCGTGTGTTTTTTAATATATGTGATTTATGGTGTGAATTGTAATTTTCAGTAAATTCATATAAGGAAATATGGGTATTTATGTTAAGATAATTACAAATATTGTGAACGACGTAGCAGGTTAGTTAAATATAGAGGAGTGATGTATTGGTAAGTATAGTTGTCGGATTTGCGGGGTAATCATATACATTTTAATGTTTGTATTATTTATAATTGGACTTTGGATTAGTAAAATCCATTCTTTTAAGCATGGTGTATATTTTTTTCTTCTATTAATAATTCATGAACCTGAATTATTCATACTTCCAAGTTAAGGCATAAACTGAAATTAAAGCTAAGCACTTTTTGCTTT
>NZ_JBHTKJ010000076.1:0-62727 GCF_042675965.1 Virgibacillus byunsanensis
CATGAATTCTGGCAACCTTTGTTTTTTGTTTATACCAGTTGTTTGAACCAATGACACGTCTTGATAGGATCTGTTGGGCTTTTATGAGCTTTTCTTCTAAGGACTTGAAATAGCGGTTATTTTTATATTTCGTGCCATCTGAAAGGATAGCGAAGTCCTTTAATCCTACATCCACACCTGTACTAGAGTTTGTTTTAGTTAATTCGCTTACTTCTGTTTCTGCAACGATAGATACAAAGTACTTTCCGCTTGGATTACGTCTAATCGTCGCATTGATAATACGACCATCTATTTCACGACTCTTGGCATAACGAACGAGCCCGAGCTTTGGTAGCTTGATATGATTTTCTAAAACATCCATATTGCCGTTCGTTTGTTTCGTGCTATAAGACTGCACATTATTCTTTTTACTTTTAAAGCGAGGTGCTTTAGTTTGTTTTTTATAATAGCGTTGATACCCGTCAGCTAAATTTTCAACTGACTTTTGTAGGGAAATACTGTCTACCTCTTTCAAAAAAGGGTAGTTCTCTTTCAATTGACGAACTGCTTTCACCGATTCATATTTATGGAAAAACTCACCTTTCCAGTTGTTAGATGGTAATTGACCATTTTGTTTCATCTCTTCAGCGATATACCAAAAGGCATCTTTTTCTTTCTGTTTGGCGAGAAAGAAGTTGAAAACAAATCTAGAACAACCAATCGTTTTATGAATCAACTCTATCTGCTTCTTATTCGGGAAGATACGGAACTTAAAAGCCTTCTTTACTAGCATGATTTCACCTCATATTCACAGGAACATTTGTTCTAATTATAGCACGATGAGGTTCGTTTTGGCTATCGCCAACCGCCATTCATCTCCCCCTTATCGTTGAGCTAAAGCCCTTCCCGCGCTTGAAGAGGGAGTCTTCTGTCTGATGATAAAATGAATTTAAATGAGGAGCGTGAAACACATGGCCAAATCCAATGCTCAAAAAAAGCGTCAAAAACTCGAGCGAGAAGGAAGATTGAAACCGGAATTGAGCAGAAGTCCTTTTACACAGCTGGACTTACGAACAAGAAAAACGAAAACGAAGAAAGATCACATGTATCGAATGAAACATAAGAATCGTTATCCACAATCATGGGAAAACGATTCTTTTTTATTTGCCTGCTACCTAAATTAACCCTTCTACTACCTAAAAGTTGTTATACAAATCCCAGTAATGGAGAACATATATAAAAGAGCAAACATACATAGCGGAGGAGAGACATCCATGCAACCTTCAGACCACTATCGCACGGAGAAAGATCCAATGGGTAGAATATTAGTTCCAAAAACAGCTTATTACGGTGCTCAAACCCAGCGCGCAGTAGAAAATTTTCAAATCAGTGGACGGCGACTTCCACGGTCGTTTATTAAAGCACAAGGAATTATTAAAGCTTCAGCAGCAAAAGCAAATATGCAATTAGGCATGCTTGCAAGTGATAAAGGAAAGGCCATTGTCGAAGCCGCTGAAGAAGTCATTGAAGGAAAATGGGACGATCAATTCGTAGTCGATGTATATCAGGCTGGAGCTGGAACATCACAAAATATGAACGCCAATGAGATCATCGCAAATCGCGCTTCAGAAATCATGACTGGTTCTCTAGAGTCGTATACCGTCCATGCAAATGACCATGTAAACATGGCACAATCAACCAACGACACCTTCCCAGCAGCACTCCATATCGCATGCGTGGAGAATATTAATGAACAACTCCTCCCCGCCATCTACAACTTACAAAAAGAATTAAAGCGAAAATCAGTTGAGTTTATGCCAATTTTAAAAAGCGGTCGAACTCATTTACATGACGCAATTCCAATTCGCCTAGGCCAGGAATTCTCCGGGTATGCTGGAACAATTGAATCTGTGTATCATCAAATTGAAGACTGCCTTGACGGGTTATATGAACTTGGTTTAGGGGGAAATGCAATAGGTACAATCATCAACACACATCAGGATTATCCGCAAACAGTAGTTACGGAAATTTGCAATCGCACGAATGCACCTTTTCGCGCACCAGAAAGTATGTTCAGTTATATGCAAAACCGAAATGCGGCAATACGTACATCACTTGCATTAAAGGAATTAGCTGTTCACTTAATTAAGATAACGAGTGATCTGCGATTACTAGCATCAGGTCCACGAACTGGCTTAGCAGAAATAACGCTTCCCACTCTTCAGCCTGGTTCAACGATTATGCCTGGAAAAGTAAATCCAGCTATATTGGAAATGACTTACATGGTATGCTGCCAAGTCATCGGTTATGAAACAGCAGTTGCAACAGCAGGCACGGCAAGTCAATTGGAAATCAATGTGATGATGCCAGTGATTGCTCATACCGTTCTCGATTCGATCGCATTATTATCGAATGCAATTCCAACTCTTACAGCAAAGTGTATCAGCGGAATTCAAGGAAATGAAGTCATCTGCAAAAATTGGATGGAAGAGAGTCTATCCTTAGTTACAGGACTAAGTCCGATTTTGGGATATGATCTCGCTTCACAGATTGGAAATGAAGCAGATAACAAAAATATAACGATAAAGCAGGTCCTCCAGGAACGAGGTATACTAACTCCTGAATTGGAAAACGCAATAGATCCTACTGGAATGGTTTAACGGTTAGAATTGAAGCAAAAGCTAGAAGCGCTTTGAAAGACACGACAAGCATAAGTAGTTCTCGTAGTGTGGACGCACCACACGGAGTCGGACTGCTTATGTCTTAAGTGTCTAGGCGCTTGATCTGGACCTGGAATATTCCGTAGATAAATATACATGACTTTCAATTTGTACTTTATTTACTAATTAAAAATGTATTACCTATTTGCCCCCAAAACACTTAGTTAGTTCGATTGTAGCTTTAGATTAGGTTATTGCTTTTTAGAGGAATATCATCGTTCATTTATATAATCGAATGTGGATCTAGTTATAGGGGTATGGTTGTTAAAAATTAAAAAATAATCCATGCGCTTAAGTGTTGAATTTGCATAAATCTTAATAAATAACTATTAAACGAAAGGAAATTATTATGTCTCTTGACCATATAATTTTGGTTCTTATTTGGATTATTGGAATCGCACTTTTTATCATTATCACTCCTAAAAATCTAAAAAGAAAATTGATTTTGGCATTCCTTGTTTGCCAGGCTCTTAAATGGTTAAGTGGTCTACTACATTTAAAGTTTGATTTAATTTCATTTCCTACTCGTGAGTTTCCCAATGCTTCAGACATTTTACTTGCTACGGAAGGGTTTTTATATCCATTACTTTGTGGATTTTATATAATCTATGAGCCAAAAAATAACTTCTTAATCCGTGTTGTATATTTATCAATTTGTATTTCCGTATTGGTATTAATTGATTTGATGTTTGTGAAGTTCACCAAATTAATTGATTATGTTAATTATGCATGGTATTGGACATGGCTCGTTTTTTTGGGATTATTTGTCATAACGAATGTAATCTATCATTGGTTTTTCAGAAACAAATTATTGTTTGAACCTGAGAAGAGGATTTCACCATGATTTTAGAATGGACGATCTTGATTTTTGCTTGGATTCTTACTGCTTGTTTACTTTTCATTATTCCGAAAGATAGAAAGAGGATAGCCATTGTGGCGTTTTTATTTAAACAAGCTATTACTTTGCTTTTTGGCTTAGCAGTAGTTGAATATAATTTAATTTCCTATCCTATTCGTTTTTTTTCAGACGTTAATCGTGCTAGTTTTACTTTTGAGTATTTTGCATATCCAACAATATGTGGTATCTTTGTTTCATTTTACCCTTACTACAGAACCCGTTTATATAAGTTGGGCTACTATGCTTCCTTCTGTACAGTACTTACAATTCCAGAGCTACTTTTAGAGAAGTATACAGATGTAATAGAATACTTACATTGGTCTTGGTACTGGACATGGATCACGTTGTTCATTACATTAATGTTATCCAGACGGTTTTGTGTATGGTTCTTTAACGGTTTATCAAAAGAAATTGAATCATTAGAAAACTAAGCTTATCACCAAGCCTTAGTTGCACTTAGTAGGTAAGAAAGTTTTATCTTTCTTATCTACTAAAAAATTAACTGCCTTTCCTTGTTTCACTCAGGGCAAAGGCAGTCTAGGCGCTTTATCTTCTCTCATGTTACTAGGTCAATACATCTTTTCATTTAGCCTTGTTAACTTCCTTACCAAAACACTGATTATTACAATAGATAAGTCCCCGTTCTCTGACATAACATTTACTGCATATTGCCTTCGAACACCTCTTGCACTTACTGCTCGTTCTTACTTCACAAAATCTGCACCACAACATTGATCATCCTTCTTTCTCATTAGGATTCTTACGATTCAAAATGTCAGATTGATGGCATTTGTCTAATTTCTATGTTTTTTTTCATATAAATATTCAGCAAAACGTGTAATTCTGATAGTAAGATTTCCTGGCAATATTTTGATAGAATTAAGGGTTTGGTTTTTTTACCTTCAGCAAAAAACACTGCAATTATAATAAAATTGCAGTGTTTTCCTTGTATATTACTCACCTATTACCATCTACATGCATCTCATTCTCTGCCTTATCCCAAGGAACTTTATACCCTTTACCTTTCGCACAGAATATAGAACTGGATGTGTATTGTGAATCGGCATTTTTATCATAAGCTAATTGCTCAATAATCTCCTCCTCATTATGACAACGATCATATCCACCATAACGGAGACTTAATACTCCTTTTCCATGTGTGAATGAAACGAACATGGTCGAATAATTTTTAAAAGTAGAAACTGGTGCTATTCCCGTAACAATTGCTTTGTCCGCTATCGTTTCTGGTGGATCGAATGTTCCATGTGCCTTTTCAATATCAGATAGTACCCTACCCATATCGTCTATATCTACTTTAATTTTAAACTGGTAATATGGCTCAAGGAGTACGTTATTTGCTTTCTCTAATCCTTGCCGTAATGCTCGATATGTCGCTTCCCGGAAGTCACCGCCTGAAGTGTGTTTATGATGGGAACGTCCAGTCAGTAATGTGACTTTTAAATCAGTAACAGGAGAACCTGTAAGTATGCCGTGGTGATCACGTTCAAATAAATGATGACGAATTAAATTCTGATTACCAATAGATAAGTCATTTGGGTGGCAAATAGTCTCAAACGAAATTCCTGATTCTCTATGTCCAGGTTCTAACTTAAGATGGACTTCTGCATAGTGCTTTAACGGCTCAAAATGACCATACCCATTTACTACTGTTTCGATTGTTTCCATATAAAGAATCTCGGGTTCATCAAAAGAAACATCAAACTGAAACCGCTCTTTAACAAGCTGTTCAAGTACCTCAAGTTGAACTACTCCCATCACATGGATATAAATTTGTTGAAAATGTTCATCCCAAAGTACCCTTAGTGATGGATCTTCTGCATCCAATATGTTAAAACAACGCAGTACATCTTTTACATGCATGGATGAATCGAAAACAATCTTTGACTTCAGCATCGGCATCATTTCATACTGAACCTTTTCCGCGTACTCACCGACCCCATCCCCAACAGAAGCCTTGGATAACCCTACGATTGCGAATAATTCACCAGCAGAAACCTGATCTACTTGCGTATAATCCTCTCCATGATAAACACGAAGTTGTGTCACTTTCTCGGAATTTCTATTTTTTTCATTTCCATAACTAAGCATATTCCTAACAGCTATTGTGCCGCTAAAGCTTTTTACAAATGTAATTCTGTTCCCGCTATTATCATATCGAATTTTATACACCTGACCAGCAAAGTCTTCATCGTCGTTATAAGATGTTTCTGTTAACTGATCTAGCTTTTCAAAAAACGATTTGACACCTGTATCTTTTAATGCTGAACCACTGGAAGCAGCATATAATTTATTTTCAGCTATTAATCTTTTTAATGTATGTAACCATAAATCCTTGTCATAACCTGACTCCATATACGTATCAAATAACGTTTCATCACGTTCTGCAAGAAATTCCACTAATTCTTCTTTCATTTCGCCTTCAGAAAAGCTCTGTGTTAGATCACAAATATTCTCTGTTACATTAGATCTAATTTCATCCAGAACTTCCTCTACATTCGCCCCTTCACGATCCGTTTTATTGATAAAGAAAAATGTAGGTACCTCATGTTTTTGGAGCAACTGCCAAACGGTTTCCGTATGTCCTTCCACACCTTCAACAGCACTGATAATTACAATGGCATAGTCCATTACTTGGATAGCTCGTTCCATTTCCGGGGAAAAATCGACGTGACCTGGCGTGTCGATCAGATAATAGGTCGAATCGTTGTAAGAAAATTTTCCCTGATCAGCAAAAACAGTGATGCCTCTTTTCTTTTCTATGTCATGACTATCGAGAAAAGCATCCTTATTGTCCACTCGCCCTCTTTGTTTAATGCTTTTCGTATGATAAAGCAGTTGTTCTGAGAAGGTAGTTTTGCCTGCATCAACATGTGCGACGATTCCAATTGTTTTATTCATCGTGTGCCCTCCCCGTTATCAATTCTAGTATATTATTATATTATATCAAAAGCTTAACCTAGCAACCTAAAAAACTTATATGACATTGGAAACTAGTGTTATAATAGGTCTGTACAAGAAAATTCAAACATAGAATTATTTTATAAATCCTTATCAGTAATTGAGGATTAATTCTATCTTTTCAGAGGTGCAATAAATGGAATTTAATATCGGTCCACGTATGGTAAAAACGGGACTTGCTGTTACATTGACTTTACTATTAACAGGTATACTCAACCTTCAACTGGAAATTGTTGCGGCGATCGCTGCCGTGTTGGCGATGCAGCCTTCCATTATGCGGTCATACAATTATATTAAAGAAGTTATCATCTCCAATGGGGTTGGACTTATTTTTGCCGTGCTTGGTACTTTCCTGCTTGGAACGCATCCACTTTCTGTTGGTGCTGTTGTGATCATTTCCATTGCAATTAACATCAGGCTTGGCCTTTATAAAACCGTAAGCTTGACGATCTTAACCATCATCGCATTAATGTTAGTTAATACTGATGGGTTAAGCCTTATAAACATTATTAATCGATTATCATTAGTTGCAATTGGAGTTTTTTCTGCCTTTATTATTAACGTGATCGTTTTTCCACCAGACCATCAGAAGAACTTGTTTACTATTATTAAAAAAGCCAGTGATAAAATGAATTTTCTATTACGTGTCATACCAAACAGTACTATGAGCATTCCTAGGATGAAAAAAGAAGATACGGAAGTTGAGAAATTACTTAACGAAGCAGAGGACTATTATGAAATCATTTCGGATGAGAGAAGCCGAATATTTATAAAAAATCGGTTGAGCTTTTACCGAAACATTATTATTTATAAGCATATGATTCAGGTGCTAGATAAAAAGCAAACGTTGATTCGTCAGCTAGAGAAAAACATCCAGGAAATCGAGACCATTTCGAGCAATAAATCCTACTTAATTAAAAAGCTCGCAAAAGAAATAAACAGCTACAGCGAAAATGTTTTTTTATTATATGAAAATAAAATTATTCTTAACATGGATCTGCAGAAAGAAACAAAAGCAGCCATGCAAGTCACAATCAATAACCTCATCGAGGAATTACAAGGGGCAGAACTATACAAGTGGAATTTTGTTTTTCCAATTGCAAACAGTATTATTGAGCTATTTTTTGAGTTAGATAAACTAGAAAGGCTTGTGCGAATAAAGGAATTGAAGGAAGAGAAGTAATAACGAAGCCTGTTTTCGTAAAGATTGTTGCTTTTGAGAGAAATAGATATATGATGCGTCGTAACTTGAGATGATGGGTGGCGCTGTTACTCGCTCCGGAAATACACTTCGCGCATCTTAGGGCGGCTGGTGAGCTTCTTCATGCTAACGCATTTCAGAATCTCACCTAGGAGGCTGTCCGATGGAATAATTCAGTGTGAATATATATGCATTCACACTGAATTATTAATGTATAATCCACCATATTTTGAATAAATATTCGGCAATTTCACTTCGTCGGACAGCCTCCTAGGCCTATCCTCCCGCAGAACAAGGAAAGCTACGGCAGCATTACATCGCACGCAGAAAAAGTGATTTCCTTTTTCAAGGAGTCTTCGTGTATTTCCGCCGCTGGTATAGTTTTCCATAATAAAACAGCAGCTTTCATTTCGTTTTTTATCATATTTATGTTGTTTGATTTTCTCTGCGGGCAGTGACTCCTCGCCTGTGGGGACTTCAGAAGCTGTTCTTGCCCAGGAGTGTAACATTTTTTCACAGCTTAGAACAGCTTTCTGTTCAAGTAACAAGATTCCAAATGTTTTATCAAACAATGATTAGAAAGCCATGACAAGCGTAGGCAGAATATGTAGACTCCTCGAAAATACAAACCGATTTTCTTCGTGGGATGCTACGCTTCGAAGCATACCTTGTCCTGTGGGAACAGCACGTGTCCGAAGACCCCCGGAAGAAGCGTTCTTTGCTTCTGAGGAGGGCTGAGGCCGTGCCCACGGAAAGCGAAGTATTCTGCCGAAGCGGTTTTATAGCACTCGATGTCGAGAAATTTACGTCGCATTTTACATCAACTATGAACACACTAAGGGTGACAGGACTTTTAGTTTATTTAGTTTAAAACAGAGAATGCTTCTGCTACTTTACGTGCGAAAGTTAATGGCGGCTCAACAGACTGAAAGTGTAAATAAAGAATAGTTGGCTCGGTATACAGCCAGTGATTATGCAAAGCACTTATAATAATACCATTTCTCACCAAAATACTTATGAATAAGGGAATCTCTTCTTCGAGAATAACCGTTTCTCCCATATTGAGTGCATTGCCTTCCTGATCCAGCGATTCAAACATAACCTCGGCATGAAGCTCTCCACGACTCGGACGACTTTGAATGGTTACATCCAGATCCCGATCAAACTCAACAGAACAGACACCATGTTCAATCGTTGGCTTTCCTCCGTTCAGTATTTGAGCATACTGCTGACACAATGTATTAAAGTGATTCATCCTAAACACCCTCACCATTTTTACCATACGTTATGTGTTGGGCAGATGTTTTGTTCCATGTTGGATAAAGATATTGTTTGCATTTATTCTTAGAATATCGCCCTAAATTGCACTTATCTACCAAAAAATGTCTGACACCTAGGATGATCCTCACTCCATCGGTGCCAGACACTAGATTTCTGTTTAGCCATTTACTTCCTGAATATCAAAGGAAACAATTCGGTCTGTATCGGTATTGTAAATCACGCTACCTTGGACTTTAATATTTTCTGCGGGGGACTGCAGCATATATTCATATGTTTCCCTCTTTTGAGCGGCATTCATTTGGGTTTCACCTGTTTTATTGTAGTCTGTGACGCTATAACCTGGATAAGCAATTTGTACGACTTCCAATAAATACTTCCCCCATTTTTGTTCTTCCAACTCAGGTGATGGTATAATATCAATATTTATAACACCTTGACTCAAGTTTGCACCCAATGCTTCAAAAGCTCTCCGATGAAGATTAATTTTATTTGCAGGATAGCCAGATACTTGATCAACTACCGTTACTATTACTTCTCTACCTGGTATGGATTGGTTCCTTATTTTAAGGATATCACCACATTGATAGGGTGAATCCTCACCAACAGCGGCCGTCATGTATCTGTTCGTTGACCAAGGTATGCCACACTGTGTAACTTGGCCCCCTTCTGTCCATGTCGCTTGACCTCTAGTGGGTTGTTGACGGTTATTGATATAATAAGGATTTGGAGAATACCTTCCATAGTACCCATAATAAGGGTTAACGTGATAAGGACTATTTACGTACCAATTCATGTATTGCATCTTCATTTAACCTCCTGTCTAAATCAAAACTCATTGATAACATATGCATCAATCAGGTTGACCGGTGACAGATGGGCTTGGATTATTCCAACCATTTCTACTTAACACTTCAAATAAGTAAAAAATCATGTTCATAAATAAAAGCATAACGAATATCGATAAACAAAAAATACTGATCCGTTAACGGGTAGCTAAACGTACGAATCATTTCCCTTGTCTCAATGTCCGAGTAAATGTCAGATAATATACCTTTACTCCATGTTTTCATTTGCATCACATTTTCAAGAAAATAAGGACGAAAAGCCCAGTTTGAACCCTTTTTATGTGGCTCCGGTTCCCAGGTTTCATCACGTTTGCGAAAGTTTGATGACACTTGCTGTCCATTATCGTTACAAACAAACATACGAAAACTTTCTTCATCAAATTGATTCGTTACAGCTTCGATAAACGAATCAACATTTCCAGGGCCGTCCCATTTGGGAAGTAACTCTCTTACTTTCTGTTCCCAGGATAGAACAAGACCCAATCGTTGTTTAACCAGTGATTTTTCACGTTGAATATACGTGTCAATTTCTTTTCCGACATTTAACGAAAGTGAATCTCCCGATGCTAGATCGAATTTTGGTTTTGCAAGGTAATGCCCTTGATAAAAACGACCACCATGTTTCCAAGCGAAATGCAGTTGGGAGTCTACTTCAATATTTTCAAATAGCATGGCAGCACCTATTCTTCTGGCTAACATGGATAGGGAATACATAATATCCTGAAAACCTTCAGCATTGTAGGTACGAATTATCTTTGTATTTATTTTTAAAATATGTGGTTCCAGCTGACGGATTCGATCTATGTTCGAGCTTTTGGCACCCACACGATCAATAGCAAATTTTATTCCAAATGTTTTATAATATTGCAGTAAATGACTAAGCGAATCAAAGTCTTCATCAAAGTCATGCTCTGTTACCTCTATTACAATTCTGTCCATAGAGAATCCTTTTTGTTCAAACTTTTGTAGTGCCTCTAGCAAGTAATCCCCGTTATCTAAGGTTAGTTGTTTGGCATTTCGATTGATAAACAAGTTGCCTTCTTTGTTTAACTCAAGCATTTTTAAAACGGCTATTTCTAATAAGTGTTGATCTACTTCGACTTTAAATTCTTCTGGCACCTCAGTATCTTGAAAGAAATTCCCAAGACTTCTCCACTCATTACCATCGTGGAATCGTCCTAACACTTCATATCCAATCACATCATACCGAATGGCACTAATAATGGGCTGATAAACAGGTTTTACTTTATCCATATTTCCAACAATATCTAACGGATCCATGAGTATGCCTCCTCTTACTCTACCTCTATATTATAATTCTTCTTTCATCCATTTGTTAAATTTCTGTCTATGAGTACTGTTACATTTTCACGTTTATGTATTACTACTTATTAAAAGAGTAAACATGTGGCTTTTGCTACACGTTTACTCTTTTAATAAGCACTTTACCTCGAGCCTACATTCAATTACATGGTGAATAAACACTAAACCTGTTTCCTTCTTTCTTCCCCAGGTACATTGCCTCATCAGCGTGATGAATCAGCATTTTAGCAGTTATCCCATCATCTGGATAAAAAGAAATACCAATACTTGTTGTTACGTTAATGACATTATTCTTAATGATATATGGTTCTTGAGAAGCATCATGTACTCTATCAGCAATATCGGTTACACATTGTTGATCGGTTATATTTTCTAGGAGAATAAGAAACTCATCTCCACCTATACGACAAATTGTATCATAATCACGTACATTTTCCTTCAGTCTTTTAGCAAATTCGATTAGGAGTTCATCGCCAACCTCATGGCCAAATTCATCATTAACAGACTTAAATTCGTCCATGTCCAAGTACATTACAGCCATTTCCTCATGTTTATTATTAGCACTTTTAATGGATTCTTCTAATTGATCAAGAAACGACCTTCTATTTTTCAATCCTGTTAACGGATCATGAAATGCCATAAATGCCAACTGTTCTTCCTGTTTGATTCGTTCCGAAATATCCCGAAAAATAGCTTGTATCGCTATTTCTCCATTCAGTTCGATTGGTGCAGCGGTGACTTCAGTATGGATGACGTTTCCGTTAGAATGAATCAGCTTCTCTTTAATTGGAGAGAATCCCATACTATCTAATTCAACCTCGTTCTCTAGTTTAGCTGCTACATCATCAATCCATCCTCTTTCATCCGGATGTACAAATGGCCAAATGGACTTACCGATTATCTTATTCACATCGCTTATCCCTAACAATTCTATTCCAGCTTTATTCATATATATAACTTTTCTATTTTTATGTATCACGATAGCATCTGGGGACAACTCGATCATTTTGCGATAACGCTTTTCGCTTTCTTCTAGTTGCTTTAAGATAAGATTTCGATCTGTAACATCTCTGTACATCGCAACAGCCAGAACGTTATCTTTATTGATTGGCCTGTATGATGCTAGAATATCAAGCATCTGTCCGTCTTTTGTAAGCCTTTGTACTGGACGATTGGTGATAGTTTCCCCTTTGTGTAATCGATCAAGGAAAGGCTGTTGGCCAGGAATTTCATGTACAGGAAAGATAGGTGGTGTTGCAATACCTTTTATTTCCTGCTCATGATATCCGAACGTTTTTTCAAAGGTAGGATTGGCTGTCAGAACGGAACCATCTTGAGCAATTAAAAAAATAGCATCCATCGTATTATCCCATGCAAGCTCCAGTTGACTCTTTACTTCGTTCAGTTCATTCTCCATTTCTTTTTCCTTTGTGATATCTTTAGCTATACCATAAACACCTTCTAAAATCCCATCAATAATAACTGGTATGGTTCTCACTTGCAGCAAAAGTACATGACCATCCCTATGATAGACAGAAACCTCAAGCTCCTGATGCGTTTCACCTTCTATTACCTGGTTAAAGTGTTCCTTCACATCTTCACTATTTCCTTCCACCAAAATAGAAAAGGAATTGCCCAAAAGTTCCTTTTCTTCGTATGCTGTAATTCTAGTAACGCTATCGTTTATTTTTTTAAAATTTCCATTTAAGTCTAGCTCAAACACCGCATCATCATTTTGAGAAACAAGTGAATGTAGTCGTTTTTGTTTTCTCTCCAGCTGTTCTTTTGTATCTGAAAGTTCTTGCTCATTGTGTCTTCGTTCTGTGACATCTCTTACGATGGCTAATATATATTCGCACTCCCCATCGTTTGTAAGTATTGGATTAAGAGAAGTTTCCCCTACAAATTCTCCGTTGTTACTTTCTATTGTTTCTTCAAAATTTACTCGCTCTTTTGTCTGTATAACCTGATGATAGTTTGCTATCAAGTTATTCGCTACTTTTGAAGACATTATATCCTCTATTTTACTTCCTATGACTTCTTCTCTTCCGACATTTAACATATTTAATCCCGGCAAATTCACGTATTCGTAACGAAAAGAATTTCCATCAAAATTCATTATAAATAACAAATCCTCTATGGTATTAAACATGCTTTCAATTGCCTCAAGGTCACGACCTAACTTATCCAAAAATTGTTGCAACGTATGAAACCTCTTTTCCGTTTCTCGGCTGTAATATATACTTTTTAACTATAATTAAAAATATGAAAATATACAACATTTTAGCAATCATGCACGTAAATAAACCCATCTCGAAATGAGTATGGGCTGATCACTGAACTTATCGAATTCTTTTTCATATCTCACTTAAAAGGTATCTAAGTTATCCAGATTATTTTCTTTCATTCCATCCGGTTCACTGCGGATGATATCTCTATCATACTTATGGAATACATCTACATGAGCAAGCTTTCCTGCCTTTGCTTCATCTAAAGCGGTGACATAATCCAGCTCTCTTCCACTTTCTGTTTTAAATGCAATAATATCACCATCGTCATTTTTGCGAACAGCAACTATTTCTTCTTGGTCTGTATCCACTGATTGTTGTGCTGGATTTTCTCCTTGATTCTTATAATCGTTATATATTTGCTCAAAGTCCTTACTTTCCATTAAAAAACACCTCCTAAACACAGGCTTAGTATGTTCTGGAAGTGTTTGATTTATTCCAGGAGTAGAGTAATAAACTCACCATGATTAACGATTGCCCAAGAAAAACGACCGCATCCCAAAAGTATGGGTTCCCAACTGGATGCAATAACTCAGGTAGTGTTTGTGAATACGCATATAATGCTTGTGGTATGAAGTAAATTATAAATAAACCAACTGTAAACAGAACACCACACATATAAAATAATCCATACATGCGAACAAATTTCGCTTCTTCCTCGAACGTCTCCGTTGTGGAGTCCTGTTTTATAAACGGAATCCATTTACTTAAGTATTCTTTCCCATTTTCCATCAGGTTGTAACACCCTGTTATATTTTCACATAGATAATAGATGTCTGTCTTCATATAAAAACAACATTGGTAAATCGTTTTGATACATATATCAAGAATGGCGACTCCAACGATTCCTGTAAGAATTTCATTACCTTCAGGGAAAGACAATTTAATACTAAATGCGATAAGGATCATCAATTGGTCACAGCAAATCCCAGCAGCATATAACATGTTACGTCGCTTCGGTGAAAGTTTCCATGCCGGAGATAAATCTGTTTGGAATACGACAAAAAACAACCGGTGTCCCACTTCCAACTTAGCGGGTAAGCCATAGGAACGAACGGCTAAAATATGGCCAAATTCATGTATCATAATTAAAATTAACGAAACTCCCATAAACGTTAAAATATTAAACGTCATGGCTTCAAACAAAAATACATCCTGATATGTAGGTAATAACTGCGGATTGAGAAACACAAGCATAATATTAATCAACATAATAGCCATAAATAGTTTAGTTGTTACCTTGTTAAAAATGAACCGGCCTATCCGAGGTGAGAGCCACAAAAAGCCATTTGGCGATTGATTATTCTTTGTTACCTGTATCATTTCACCATCAATCTCTTTAATAAGACCAAGCTCCATCAGCTGATTGGCGAATACAACTAGATCCACTTCTTCCTCTGGGTATTGCGACTTTAACTCTTGCTCGATAAGTTCCAATGAGTCACCTTTATTAATCAAATGGATCGCATCAATACAGACCTTTGGCATCTCAAAAAAATCACCTGAAAGGCTTTCTTCGACAATATAATGTTTCTTATCTTGTCGAATCGTTAGAGGATATAAAACTAGTTGAGATTGTAAGGATACATGCATGCTTTCACCACCCTAGAAAAATAGGATGCTAGCTTTCTAGCACCCTTGATGACTGGAATGATTAACGGCCGATCAAGCCACACCACCAGCACGTTACTTTGATTTTGTTAAGTTTGCGGATTTTCATGTGAATTCACCCCCTTTAATTAGTAGCTGCGACTTCATCCAAACTAATTTGGGTATGATAGCTTTTGTGATATTCGATCCACTTAGGGTATACTTTTTCAAATACGTTTACTAATTCCGGGTCAAACTGGGTGCCTTTTCCATCCATAATTTCTTGGTAGGCTTCCTCCAATGGTAGAGCAGACCGGTAAGAACGAGAGGAAGTCATCGCATCAAATGCATCCGCAATGGCAGTCACTCTTGGAAGCAGCGGGGTTTCATTTCTCTTTAATCCATCTGGATAGCCTTTTCCATCCCAACGTTCATGGTGATGTTTGATGACATCAATATTCTCAGCAATCCCTTCCACTTGCTTAACTGCATTAGCCCCAACAACAGGGTGTGTTTTAATCACTTCAAATTCTTCTAGAGTCAATTTACCAGTTTTAGTTAAAATAGAATCTGGAATGTGAACTTTACCAATATCATGCAATAGACAGGAATAATAATAGGAATTTAATTCACCTTCCTTCAATTCTCCTGTATTCTGGGCTAGAATCATAGCGTAGTTAGCTACTCGTTCACTGTGACCCCGTGTATATGGATCCTTCAGTTCCAGCGTTGCGATAATTCCTTTTACAATTCCTTCTAGTTGTTTATTATAAGAGTTCTCCACCGCCGTAACATAACTTTTAAAACGATTAAGGAGAATGTAGGCGATCAATGACAATGCCAATACTGTAACTAATGGAAACAAAACTACCGGTTCTAAAAGGACTAACCCTACAATGATAAATTTTAAACTTGTCCCTATTGAAACCATGTGAAAGAATTTTTTATTAACAAATATGGGCGAGAAGAGGACGATTACTAATTCAACTACATTTCCATTACTGTACGTAGCATCGCTCCCCCAATAGACCCAAATGTCATTCATAATATTTATAGATGTGAAAGTTAAAAAGTAGATATACTTTATTAACCACGGATTCTTTGTTTTTATTAAATAATAAGCGATTGGTAAAAGAGCAAACATTACTATGTATATCACATAATTCAGGCCACCACTGACTAATCCAATCTCTGGTCCCCAGGGATTTTCAGGTAAAATGTAATAATAAATTACATCATAAACAAAGTATACAATGTAAAATAACCACAAAAACCATATAGTAGTTCGTTTTTCTTCATTTAATAAAGTAGAGTCTCTTAGTTCGTTTTGCATTTCGAAGTCCTCTCTGTTTCTAGTATTAGCTATATATGTAGCGGCATTCCATAGTTTGGTAGATTCTCTACATCTACATTACAAAATGATTACATCCTGATAACAGTATAAGTCAAGTGTCGATATATGTAAATAATGGTAGCATATTAAAGGAATTTGTATAAGAAAATATGGTTGCGAATTATTTTATCTCGATCGTGCCTGTTATTTCAATTTCACGTAATGCCTGGGATGCTAATTGGTCAGCTTCTTTATTCTTTTTTCGAGGAACGAGTTCATATTCGGCTTCGATTCCCAACTGATTGAGATGATTTTCAATCCGATCAGCCCAGTTAGTTAGTTCTTCTTCATAACACGGCCATTCTTCCATTAACTGATTAATGACAACTTGAGAATCGCCAACAAAAGTTACAGCTAAATGATGAACTCCTAGGTATTCTAATTCTTGTAACCCGAGATGAAACGCAGCGTATTCTGCCTCATTGTTTGTTTTAAGTTCTTCGACTAAAGCATTTTTTCGAAGCCGCCAGGACTTTTTATTCTGTTCATAATAAATGACACATCCTAATCCTGATTTTCTAGTTTTCAGATCAAATCCACCATCAAAATAAACTGTTACGTTATGAGGTTCAGTTTGGATTTCCTCCATCTGTTTCTTTATTTCCTTTAATGTCCATGTCGTTTCATGATTGTCGATGAAGGTTACATGTTTCATCCGCCCTGTTTTATCAAAATCTTCCACGATCGATAGTGCCTTCTCAGCATGTAACCATTCAGAGTTAAAAGAAGTCTCTATTCCTTTTGGTGTTTGGTACGTTAACTCGATTCTTATTTTCATCCTAAGACCTCCCATTAATTTATTTTGTGCTAATTCCTGATAGCCAGGTTATTACTAATATGCCCTGTTTCAGACCTAACCAAAAATGGATTTGTATACCAAAGTATACTATACGTCATTATTTTTCCTAGCTATGATGAATATACATGTTAAAAGTCAGTGGTTTTATATGTCATTTATAAATGAGGGGAATTCGTTATGAATAAAATTTCCAAAACGAAGAAAGAGTTCGATCAGTTTTATGAAGAAACATTAAAGGGGGAGGTTGAAGAGTTAGAAGGGAACAGAAAAATTTTAAAAAAGAGGCGTAACAAACAAGCTATGATTACTGGGATAGCAGCCTTAACTCCTATCTTAATTGGCATCATATTTAATGAATATTTCATTGTCTTTTTCATCATAACTTTTATCATACTTATCTTTGGATTTAGTAAGCTATCTAAAACGTATAAGTCATTCGAAGGGATCATGAAAGAAAGAATTGTACGAAAAATCGTAACATTTATAAATGAGGATTTTCACTATGCCCCTGAAAAACATATCCTGGAAAGCACGTTTATGGATACAAAAATTTTTCCAAAGAAACCCGATAAATATCTTGGGGACGATTTAATTTGGGGAAATGTGTACGATGAGGAATTATCTGAAATCGAAAAACAACCTGAAATACCTGCTCAAAGCGCAATACCAAACGATATTAGTGAAAGTCTTACACAGGTTCATGATGTAAAGGGGAATGAAGCAAAACAGAACACGTTAGATGTACCTAAAACGGAAATTGCTTTTTCTGAAGTAACATCCATAGACGTGTGGACGGATGCAGATGACAAAGCCCATGAGAACGTTATTTTTCAAGGATTATTTTTCGATGTTGACTTTAATAAAGACTTTGAAGGAACTACCGTTATTGCACCCAAAAAAGATGTCTTAATAGATTTTAAGAAGCTGGATATTTTTCATAAGCAGAAATTGGATATGGTTGAGTTAGACAACGTGGCATTTAATGAGCGATTTACAGTTAAGACGACAGATGAGGTCAGAGCAAGGTATATCTTAACACCAGGTTTTATGGAGAAACTGTTAGCACTGGCGGACGGATCGAAAAAAAGAGCATCAGAACGTATACCGAATCAACATTTGAAAATCGTTCAAAGTGTTGTTGAAAAGATCCAACCTTACTTTTCTTTTAAAGACGGGAGAATGTATTTCCTATTAAATACATTCCAAGACCATTTTGAATTTAATATTGACAAGAAACCTAATAAAGAATCGATCTATAGTTACTTTGAGGATATTAACCAGGCATTAGAAGTAGTGGAAGAGTTAGATTTGAACTTAAAATTATGGAATAAAGGGTAAATGGGGTGAAAAGTAATGACGTTGTATATCATCATGGGAGTATGTCTACTATTTTTCCTTTATATCATTGTAACGTACAATACCGTTAAAAAAAGAGCAGTAAAATTGGAACAGTCTTTTTCCAACATTGACGTCCTCTTGCAAAACCGTGCGGATGAAATTATTAATTTAGTTTCTACTACTAAAAGTGCTGTGGAAAATGAAAAAGAATTGCTTGCAGAAGTAACAGCTTTACGATCTCAAATGAATCGTAATACATCAAAAAGAATGGAAGACAAAGTGAAAGACGCACAGCGTTTAGAAGGATCGGTAACCACCTTACTAGGCAGATTAGAAGCTTATCCCGATATCAAGTTTACCTCACAATATAATCATCTTCAAAAAAGAATCACAAACATCGAAGAAAACATTCAAGCGCAACGGAGAACATTTAACGCAAGAGTAGCAGACTACAATGTCTATATTGTCATGTTCCCAAGAAACATCATTGCATCTATGTTTCATTTTACTAAAAAGCCTTCCTATGAAGTATCAGATCCATCGAAAAAAGAAAATACTGACGTAGGTGCCATGTTTAGAGAATAGCACCTAGAAAGGATCTGTCCGGATAAGGACAGATCCTTTCTATTATCTTTCTCTTTTATTTTTTTCATTATCTAAATTAAGAAACTCGCTTTCCCTCGAAAACTCTTCTTTGTTGTTTTTCGGCGATGTATCATACTTAAGTACATTTCTCTGTTTATTCTTGTCCTTATTGCGATTTTTGTTTTCCTCTGACATGAAACGATCCTCCTAACATGTTATTTCATGTGATTATTATGTCCATGATAACTATTTTTATTTTAGGCTGTTTTCGTATTGTTTGTTGTTTTTGAGAGAATAGATATATAATGCGACGTAACTTGAGATGATGGTTAGTGCTTTTACTCGCTCTGGAAATACACTTCGCTTTTCGCGGGCGGCTGGTGAGCCACCACGTGCTGAAGCACTTTGGTGTCTCACCTATGCCTATCCTCCCGCAGAAGTCTTCGTGTATTTCCGCCGCTGGTATAGCGTCCATAATAATACAACAACCAATCATTTCGTTTTTATAGCATAAATTACCACTTTTATGATGGTTGATTGGAGCCGATGGCGGTCGACTCTTTGAAAATACAAACCAATTTTCTTTGTGCGATGTAACGCTACCAGAGCTTTCCTTGTCCTTTGGGAAAAGCAAGTTTTAAGATACGAAACTTTAATTTTGAATGATTTTTCCTAAAATTAATTAGAACATCACTACCAGCGAAGGCAGAATACGGAGACTCCTCGAAAATACAAACCGATTTTCTTCGTGCGATGTAACGCTGTCGAAGCATTCCTTGTCCTGTGGGAACAGCACGTGTCCGAAGACCCCGGAAGAAGCGTTTTTTGCTTCTGAGGAGGGCTGAGGCCGTGCCCACGGAAAGCGAAGTGTTCTGCCGTAGCGGTTCTATAGCACTCGATGTCGAGAAAGAAAATCCACGAATAAGTTACGTCGCATTCTACATCAACTATGAAGTTGAAAAAGTATTAATGCGTGTGAAAACAGCCTTATTTTATTGCATCTAGATCAGCCGATACATAATTTATAATTACTCGTTCAAAATAACATAAAAAGGAGGGGTTCCTATGAGTAAAGATAAAGGTAAGAAGAAAAAGAACAAGAGCAAGCAGGAGTTGAACGACATGAAGGATGATAAAAAGTATCCACAAAATAGACCTCCAAGTTAAGCGTATTAGGAGTAGGAGTAAGGGGCGATTATGCGGCTTTGAAATGAAGAATTAATACCATATTTACCTTACCAAATAAACAATTAATGGGGCAGCACCATGAATGTTGGGTATGAAGAGGCAATGACTGGGGTAAAAAGCATGCACACAGTTAATTATATAGTTGATTAATCCCCCTATCGCCTCTTTATATATCACTAGATGATTATCGATGAGATGAAAAAGCGTGGCTAGGGTGATAACTAAAAAACTAGAGTAACGTTTATCTCGACAGGTGATATCATCCTAATAATTAGAGATTTCTATACGGTCAGAACCAAATTGTCCAATCGATTAATGTTTATGGTAAACATCTCCCTTTTACGTATTTCATACATTTACTACGCTTAGTGATTTACCCTTATGTAACAACATCGATAATAAAACTATCTTGATAACTTTAGAGTTGCCTACGCTTATTTTATCAGAAAAATTAAAATCGACTCTGAAGATTAATTAAACCACTATGATGATGAATTAATCTAAAAGAGGTATAAATCAAAATACGATTTATACCTCTTCCCTCATATTTCTTCTAGCTTATTCGCCGGTCATCCATTGTGGTTTTCCAAATCCTTGGAATTCTTCATCAATGATGGCTTCAAATTCATCCGATTCAATTACTTCTTTAATATCTTTTGTAAATTGTTCATCCACATCGTCTGTATTTACAACCACACGGTTACGGTAATCATCAGGCATATCTTCTAATGCTAGTGCATCTAATAAATCCATTTCGGCTGCAAGTGCGTAGTTACCTGGTACTGCAGATACGTCCTCACTTTCGACTAGACGAGGAAGCTGTGCTGCCTCTACTTCAACAAATTTAAGATTTTTCGGATTTTCTGCAATATCATTAACAGAAGCAGTCAATGCTTCTACATCTTCGCTAATCGTAATTAACCCTTCGTCTTCAAGCATTCCTAATGTTCTTGCCAGGTTAGTAGGATCGTTGGCAATAGCTATTTGACTTCCATCTTCTATTTCATCAATACTGCTAAACTTTTCCGAATATAACCCCATTGGTGCTGTTGGAACAATGATAACCTCTGATAAATCTAAGTCATTTTCTTCTGCAAATGCTTCCATATAGATTTTATGCTGGAATAAGTTCGCATCCAGTTCACCATTTGCTAAAGCATTGTTTGGCTGAACATAGTCTGTAAATTCCTGATTGGATACTTCATAGCCCTTTTCTTCTAACAACGGAGCAATTGCTTTTGTAACCATATCACTGTATGGACCAACTGTTGCACCAAATTGAACTTCTTTATTCTCATCACTGCCACTTTCTTCTTCTCCACAAGCTGCTAACAGGATTAATAATAGTGCTGAACATGTTACTACTAATTTTTTCATTTTATTTTCCCCCATATTTTTGTTTTTTTATCATACTTAACGTTTATTTACAGCTTTTGCTATAAAATCGCCAAGATATTGAATGAATTGAACGAGTACGATTAACACAATAACGGTGGTGAACATGACGGTATCATCATATCGGTAATAGCCATATCGGATCGCTAAATCACCGATTCCTCCGCCACCGATTGTACCTGCCATTGCCGAGTAACCAATTAGACTAATAGCCGTAATCGTTAATCCGCTTATTAAGCCAGGTTTTGTTTCTGGAAGTATTATTTCTTTAATAATCAGCTTAGGAGAGGCTCCAACTGCAATTGCTGCCTCGATCACTCCTTTATCTATCTCCCTTGCAGCAGATTCCACGATTCGTGCATAAAATGGGATCGCCGCAACTGATAAGGATACCGATGCAGCTAAGGCTCCTGTCGTTCTTCCCACCAGTAAATCTGTAAACGGAAATAAGAATACGAGTAATATAATAAATGGAATAGACCGAATGAGATTGACAATAACACCTAAGACTGTTTTAACACCTCGGTTCTCCCAAAAGAGTCCTTGATCGGTAACAAATAATAGAATCCCTACAGGCAGCCCGAGAATAACTGCTACTAGAAGTCCTATTCCCACCATAATTAATGTTTCATAGAATGCAGCGTTCAGTTCAGGTAAAATTTCAATGATTCTATCGAGCATGCTGGATCACCTCCACCTGTTTTAAACGTTGCTCTAAGTATTGTTTTGCCTTTTCAACCTCTGATGAGTCACCTAAGAGTTCCATAATAAAAATTCCTAATGGGATCTCTTTGATATACTCCACTTTTCCATGCAAGATATTTCCACTCACCTGGAAGGTTTGCAGCATATCGGACACTACCGGGTCACTAGCCAGGTTCCCTCTGAATTGAAGTTGTAGAATGGTACCTTTGCACGTTTCTAAAAGCTTAGGTGGTAACTCGAAATTTAAGATTGTGTCAATAAACTGTTTCGTTAATTCTTCTGTTGGGTTGGAGAAAATCTCATAGGATGGGCCTTGTTCAATAATCCTTCCATCCTGCATGACAGCACACGTGTCACAAATCTCCTTTACAACCTCCATCTCGTGCGTGATCAACACAATCGTAATACCCAACTCCCGATTAATCTTTTTCAAAAGGGCCAGAATCGATTTTGTTGTACTTGGATCCAGTGAAGAAGTTGCTTCATCACAAAGTAACACTTTTGGGTTATTGGCAAGCGCCCTTGCAATACTTACCCGCTGTTTCTGGCCCCCACTTAATTGGGCTGGATATTGATCTACTTTATCTGACAACCCTACCAAATTCAGTAATTCTACTACTCTCTTTTTCCTTTTTTCAGCTGGAATGCCTGCAGCTTTTAGTGCAAAAGCAACATTTTCAAAAACAGTTTTCGCTGAAGCTAGGTAGAATCCTTGAAAAATCATTCCAATTGACTGCCGTGCTGTACGGAGCTCTTTTGCGGATAAATCTAGTAAGTTCACCCCATCCACAATCACGTTTCCAGATGTAGGACGCTCGAGAATGTTCATGCAACGAATTAATGTACTTTTTCCAGCTCCACTATAGCCGACAATGCCGTAAATATCCCCTTTTGGAATTTTTAAAGATACATGATCCACACCAACTACTTGACTGGATTTCGATTTATATATTTTACTTACATTTTCTATCTCAATCATGCGAACTCAACTCCCAATCTTATTAACAACGAAAAACCCCCTTTCATAATGAAAGAGAGTGAATGATAAACGGTATTATCAACACTTATCTTTCAGAATGAAATCCATTCTGAAGGAAGTAGCACCACTCCAATTTGGAAGGTTGCTGTGACGTCTCAGGGCCTTTTCCCTCAGTCACTCTAGATAAGAAGGTTATTATTTTTTAAATGGATAAGACCTATCATAATGCTGTAGTCTAACTTTGTCAACATCTATTTCGTAAATAGTCCAAGTTTACCGATTCGTTCTGCCGCTTCACTAAGACGATCTTCACTTGCGAGTAATCCAGCCCGAACAAATCCTTCCCCAGCCTCGCCAAATCCATTACCAGGTGCAACGACAACGTGCGCCTTCTCCAAGAGTATGTCGGCAAACTCTTCTGAGGTATACCCTTCTGGAACAGGGAGCCAAGCAAAAAATGTCCCCTTTGGCGCTTGAACCTTCCAGCCAATTTCATTTAGTTTCTCAACCAGAACATTGCGCCGATTTTCATATGTATTTACCAATTGATCTACTGCAGACTGATCACCTAATAAAGCTTTTTCGGCAGCTTGTTGGATCGCTCCAAATAAGCTGACATACATATGATCTTGAATAAGATTTAAACTTTCAATAACGGAACGATTACCAACTGCAAAACCAACGCGCCAACCGGCCATATTATACGTTTTCGATAACGTATACATTTCGATACCGATGTCTTTGGCACCTTCTGATTGTAAAAAGCTTTGTGGCTTTTCCCCATCGAAGCCAATAGCACCATACGCAAAGTCATGTACGACACAAATATTATGTTTTTTAGCAATATCAACCGTTTCGTCAAAGAAGGCTTGATTAGCGGTAGCCGACGTGGGGTTGTTTGGATAATTTAAAAATAATAGCTTCGCAGCTTCTAAATCCTTCTCATCAAGCTTCTGATAATCCGGTAAAAAAGCATTTTCCTCCATTAAAGGCATCCATGCAGTTCGAGCATTTGCTAAGGCTATTCCTGACATATAGTCTGGATAACCAGGATCAGGAAGCAATGCTAAATCTCCTGGGTTGAGCAAACATTGACTAATTTCCACTAAGCCGGTTTTTGCCCCAAACAAAACAGCAACCTCTGTTTCTGGATCGATATCCACTCCGTATTCACTTTTGTAAAAAGAAGCAATCGCCTCTTTTAAAAATACCTGCCCGGTAAATGGGGAATACTTATGATATTCCGGGTTATCGGAGGCCATTTTTAATTCCTCCACAATGTGTTCTGGTGTCGGTAAGTCTGGATTCCCCTGTCCTAGATTAATCATGTCATGGCCTTCATCTTTTAACTTTTGAACTTTTTGAACGAGATTAGCAAAAAACTGCTGAGGTAACCGATTTAATGTATCCGAAAACGCAAACCTTTGCATGACCCTCACACTCCTGACCGTTTCTAAACTTATAATTAATCATCTTAGACAATATTTCTTGAGTTGTAAAGTATATTTGGAACACTTAATTCATTTGAGTCATTATTTAGCTGTTCATTACAATCCACGAGAAGATGCGATTCATAAGCAACTCCATATGAATCGTTTTATATATACGTTGTTTTCTCTTTTCACAACCCTATTCATTCCTTTTATACCACCAGCGATAAATCGGTATCACAATTAAAATAAATGCTACATATATCGAAAGACCGATGACGAATGAGCGGATGGAAGTGAATAACTGATTTCCTAAGTAAGCATAGACGATCATTCCCGGTATCTGACCAATTGCAGTTGCCATCAGATATGTTTGAAATGTCATCGTGCTTAACCCGGAATAAATATTAACGACAGGTGGTGGGATAATTGGGATCATTCGGCTGAATAAAACAGCCACAAACGCATTTTGAGTGATGATATAATCAAACTTTTTAACCTTTTTAAACTTGGATATATATGTTTGAAATTGCTTAACAAAAAAGTAACGAGCAAGAACGAAAAATATTATCGCAGCTCCAACCGAGCCTGTCCAATTTATAGTTGCACCAACCCAGACTCCGTATTTCGCCCCCATTAATCCAGCATATACAGCAAATGGAACAATAGGAATAACCCCAAATAGAATGGCCAGAACAAACATCAGTGGAAGATAGGCTATATTACTTTGATTTATCCAATCCATGATCGGTTCGCGAAATAAAAAGGCAATGTAAAGAATAGTTCCATAAATGATGACAAAAATAATTCCTTTTTTCATACGATGACTCCCTAAGCTGTTTTAATTACTTGTAATCGAATAAATATATTTAACCATTAGACACAATACTAGTATTAACTAATGATGTAACATTAAAGGATGTTTTTTATGATTAAAAAAATAGTTATGACGTTGATCGGTCTAGGGTTAATCTTATTCGTCATTAATTGGTATGGGTTTTCAACTCCGACCAATGACATAAACAGTCAAAAAAAGAACCCCACTTCCAAACCTGTTGTATTTATTATTATGGATTCCCTTATGGATAAACCACTGCAAAAAGCTATCCAAGAAGGACGAGCACCTGCCATGAAATTTTTATCTGAACAGGGACAATACCTCGATAACGTTGTCACTTCTTATCCAACCATGTCCGTTACAATTGATAGCAGCCTTTTAACAGGGACATATGCGGATGAACATCGACTTCCAGGACTAGTTTGGTTTAATCAAGATGAGAATCGATTGGTCAACTATGGAAGTGGGAAGATGGAAGTTTTCCAAATCGGTATCAAACAAGTGTTAAATGATAACATTTCAAACTTAAATCAGAAGCATTTAAGTGAAGACATTGAAACCATCTATGAAAACCTAGATAAAAGAGGAGAACGTTCTGCATCGGTTAACGGACTCGTGTATCGTGGGAATCAAACACATAACCTGCATGTTCCAAAAATAGCTTCTGGTTTCAACCTAATCTCTGATAACGCAACCGTGAAAGGGCCACCTATGTTATCGATGGGGGTACTGTCTCAATTTAGTCCAGATAACGATTCCCATAATAAAGTCTGGCAAGGTCTGGGACTAAATGATGCTTTTACTGCTGAGGAGATAAAATACCTTACTCAAGAGAATAGTCTGCCCACTTTTACGCTTGGCTATTTTCCAGATCTCGATCACCAAGTTCACAACCATGGACCAATGGATCTAAAAGGAATTGAAGAAGCCGATCAACATCTACAGACAATTCTTGATTCCTATCCAACTTGGGAGGAAACGTTAGAAAATATGACTCTGATTGTATATGGAGATAGCGCTCAATCAGAAATTGGTGAGGACCGAACGGAATCCATCATAGATTTGACAACACTTTCTGAGAAGTACCAGGTTTCCAAGCTAGGAGAGCCCATCAGTAAAACAGATCAGGTTGTGTTGGCCGTCAATGAACGAATGGCTTATATTAATTTATTAGATGATGAAGTAACGTATAGTGAAATGATCTCCGATTTAATAGGAGACCCCAGGATCGAATTTATTTCGTGGAAAGACCTTGAAGGTAACCATGTTTCAGCTCAGAATTCGGATGGTAAACTTACTTTTAGGCCTGATGGAGTTTATACGGATCTATATGATCAGTCGTGGGATATAAGTGGTGATTTTTCCATATTAGATATTGCTATGAATGACCAAAGCGAAATAACGTACGGTGATTTTCCTGACGGTCTCGCTAGATTACACGGAGCCCTTCATTCTCATAAAGGACGTTATCTGATAATCGATGCAAAGCCCGGGTATGAATTCGTTGGTGAACATTCCCCTACCCACCTTGGCGGAGCCGGACATGGTTCATTACATGCAAAAGATTCCCTTACCCCCATGATTATCGCTGGAACCGACACACAGCCAAAATTTAAACGTATTGTGGACTTTAAGGAATGGTTATTGGAAATAACGAGGTAATAAACGTAACCTCTTTGAGGCACTTAATTAAACTAATGAACTTTAATAAATAACATACCTTACACAAGTTATGTTACATCCTCTAAAATTACTTATTTAATTTAAAGCCCATAACTACAGCCTCTTCCATAAAATTTAGCAATTTGAAGAAAATAGCTATTTCCTTCAAAATCTATTTTAATTTATAGAAGTTAATTCCTCTTCTATTTAATTCCTCTTTGAGTAATGTTAGAAAATTATTATCAAGTTTCATTTCTCTTGCTTGATAATAGGCATCGATCAGGGCATTTTTGCTTAAATGTTTCATTTCGTATTCCTCATTTTCTAATGGCTCTACTTTAACAATTCCATTAGTAAGACTGTGTTGAAGAAAATGCCTTTGATTATAAATCATATCTATCAAGTTCAAACCTAAAGATACAATGGCATTCAGAGTCTCATAAGCACGTCTTTTAATATTTTTCAAAATAATATTTCCTTTGACCGGAGTTGAGAAAGGTATTTATTGCATAATTATCTACTCTAATAAGAATTTCACTTAGGTAAAAAACCAGTATTATCGATACCTATTTAATAGTGTCATGAATAAAAAGCTAAAGTATTTTTTGCACAGGAAACTATCCTTTTATATTAAGATCATCATCAAGAAATTTTCTTCTTTCTTCTTTCTGCTTCTATTTGATTTAGCTTTACGATCAACTGTTGCTGATCTTTCATTCCAGTCTCAATAAATTGAATACCATAGGAATTCATTTTATTTTTGACATGTTCTTCTTTTCGCACAATATACCCCTTAAAGGAAAATAACTCCTCTTTCAATTCAAACTTTACTCTGATTTTTATTTTATATTTTACTGGGAAGTTATATTTACTATCAAATTTCAATCCTGTTGAGCTTACATTTTCTAGAATAGCGGTTATTTTACTGTTTTCGAGATTTTTCATTTTATCATTTTCTATTTCTATAAAAGTAACTTCACAAGGTAAATGAGAAATTTCTACTCTAAAATTTCTCCGAGGATCAGTGTTCTGTTTAGTGGGTTGTTTTCTTGAGTCATTAATTTCTTTATTCAATGATTCAATTTTTGCTCGTTGGTTGATTATAACCTTGTATCCATAAATAAAAAATACTACCAATAATACGTTCACAATTAATCCATAAATAGATAAGATAATCATTATTATCTCCCCCATCCTACAGGTGATTTCTCAGGTTCACCAAGCATATAGCCTTGGGCGAACTTTATTCCTAACAGTTTGGCGGTTGCTAGTTCAGTAGGTGTTTCAATCCCCTCTAAAATAAGTTTAATATTAAATTTTTTACAGTACTTAACTATATTCTTTACTAGCTCTTTCTTTTCCTCACATCTATCTATTTCTTTCGAGAAATATCTATCCAATTTTACAATGTTTGGTTTTAACTCAATTAACTTCTTGAAGTCATCTGGTCCTTTTCCAAAGTCATCTATCGCAAATTGAACCCCTTTTTCTTTTAAAAGACTAGTAACATTTTTTAATGTTTCTATGTCTTCCACCATTTCCGTCTCACTTATTTCTAAGACAATTGAATTAAATAGCTTTTTAAAGTGGACATCTTCAATAAATGTTATAAACTTAGGATTTACCAATGTAGAAGGGAAGATATTGGCGTATAATTTAACACCATTTTGAAATGACCGTATTTGAAAGTAATTTGTTACAGCTTTTTTTAATGAATACATATCTAATTCAAAAAGTTTTTTTATCTTATTTGCATCCTCAAAGGCATTCAATGGATTCTCATAACTTGCAGATCTAAATAGTACTTCGAAGCCACATATTCTCCAGTTAATTAAGTTATAGATTGGTTGGTAATGGTGATGAATTATTATATTATTAATTTTTTCTAAGGTTAAACTTTGATTAGCCATTAACTTCCCTCCTTTAATTACAAAAAGCAGACTCCAGAAAAGAGACTGCTTTTTGTCTCAAATTCTTCGGTAACTCGGCTGCCATAGATTCTTCATTAGGCCCGTAGTTTTGCGTCCTTATTTTTCAATAAGTTTGCTATTATCGGAAAGTGAATTATGAAATTATACTAAATATAAGGGTTATCTATACTTCAGAATAAGATCAACCTTATTTTTAACTTCCAATTTACTGTATATTTTTTTCATGTGTGCTTTGACAGTATGTATCGATATATGTATTTCTTTAGAAATCTGATCTGTGTCCGCACCAATTTTTAATAATTCTAAAACTTGCCTTTCTCGGCTAGTTAACTGTTTTTTTTTAAATCAAGTTCGCTTTCCGTATGTTTGGAGTGCGCTAAGAAGGTGTTTTTAATATTTTCTAACCTATTTATTTTCTCTTCACTAATGTCTTCACTAGATTCAGTAGTTATATCTATAGCGTGTATAAGATCCATTACTTCCTGATTTGAAAACTGATACGATGTGACAAATTTCATCATATTTCCTCCTGTTTAGCCAAAATTCCTTTAAACCCACGATACTACACCCCCATAAAAAAATATATTACTCAAAATAAGTATTTTTTTACCCTTTTAAGTTAATCAAAAGCTCTTTTGGTATTTAATTTCTTACTTGTATGTCATTAGTTGCTTCCTCAATGTGTACCCTGTGGGCATCCTTTTTATCACTTTCCATAAGTACAATGATTTCACTTGTATATTATCGAATTCTTTACCATGATCGGTATGAAACATTTGCATCGTATAGGGATTGAAATTGATATTCGCTATCGCCTGATCTACAAGCTCTGCCGTTTTATTGGTTCTAGCACTATGACCGATAATTTACGATTAAATAGATCAATAAACAGACGTAATGCCACTTTCCGTCTACACGTGCATACGTTAGATCGCTGACAACAACAGCTAATTCCTGATCTTGATTAAATTCACGCTGGAGTTCATTTTGATAGGTGCTTCATTCCAGCTTTCCTTATGTACCTTAAATTGAGCCACAGTATAGTTCGAAGCAAATCCTGTTTGCTCCATGATAGGCTGATTTTTCGACGAGAAACCGTATATTCCTGTTTCTCTAACTCAATCTTAATCTTGCGTGTTCCATAGTTATTTTTGCTTTCTTTAAATATCGTTTCAATTACTGCTTCCAACTCTTGCTCCCGACTGTTTGTGAATCTCTTACCATTACATTACTTGGTAATAGCACGTACTTTGTGGGACTTCCGGGACTTCGCACATTGCTGATACTGGATAGTTGTGAGCATTATATCTGTTAGTGTAGTGAAGCACTATTTAAATTAACCGTTACTCCCTTTACTGAATGAAAAATATAAATTGATAAATAATATCCTTCTTAATCTTTAATGTAACTACCAAAAGACTCCTAGAAAAAGCAACCGATATTTCCCTTTGTAATGTGACATATTTAATATCAACAAGTGACATTTGTGACTTATTTATTTTGAGCATGTCTTTTAAATTGCAATAGACTTAAACGACCACCTGCTAAAGCAGGTGGTCGTTTAAGTAATTCCAATTGGGCTCGAACCAACGACCTCATGTTATATTAAAATCAATTTAGGAAATTAAAATGAAGCTAGGAAAAATATGTTAGCAAATTGGTTAGCAAGTGGAGTATTTAGCCCAGACTGCGCCCTCTTGTTTCGTGAAATTTTTTTAGTCCTTCCTTCTCACTATCCGTAATGTAAATAACTAGTTTATGAGTATTATTGAGAAGATTAATATTGCCAAACAGTTGAATTTCATCAACTTTTCTTTAACATTTACCGCTTCTAATAATAGTTCACTTTCAAATTTTTGGTGAATTCCTTCATAAACTCTTTAAATGTAGATGATGAATGAATTTTAAATTCCATCTCGATATCCTCTATAGTGCTTTTTCAAATACCCGTTTATGGCTTTTGAGCAGTAGAGAGAAAAGCTCCCCCACTAATCTCCTTTTGTCCAACAAGATGTCCTTCTCTTTTCTCAGTTCCTTGAGAAAGCTGCTGACATTCATGAAAAGCAAAGTGCTTGCAACCCAAACATGAATTTTTCTCAATTACCAACATGGCATCATTAATAGCTTCCCCTGTATGATGATAAAAGTTTTTCTCTCCAATTTCCTCATACAGTCCAGATTTTTTTAAGGTATCTTCTAATTCATAAGTGACGCCTGAAAGAAGAAGAATGCCACCACTTCTCTTAAAATGTTGGATGATATTTCTTAAATGTGCCTCTCCCGTTGTATCCATCAAAGGCACCCTTCCCATTCGTAGGATTAAGACTTTCGGTTTGTAATGAATCGTCTCCATAATCTGTTGTTCAAACATTTGAGCAGCACCAAAGAATAGCGGACCTTCAATGGTAAAAATACTAATTTGTGGGCAATCATGGGCATCATTAACCACATGAGATTGAACGCTTCTTTTTTCTTGAGTATGGTCTGGAAGTACTTTAGAAACAACCAATATGTTACTCATTCGCTTAGCAAATAAAATAATGGCTAAAACAAGCCCCACCTGTACAGCTGTGGTAATACTGGTAAAAACCGTAAATAAACATGTCACCACTAAAACAAGAGAATCTCCTGTCTTCATTTTTAACACATGAGCAAATTGTTTACGTTCACTCATGTTCCAAGCCACTACCATTAATATTGGTGCCATACTTGCTAATGGAATATGAGAGGCATAGGGAGCTAAAAGTAGTAGAGTGAACAGAACAAAAACCCCGTGAATGACTCCAGACATTGAGGAGACAGCGCCAGATTTAATATTTGTGGCTGTTCGTGCAATCGCTCCTGTAGCTGGGATACCCCCAAATAATGGTGTCACCACATTTGCAATCCCTTGTCCAATTAGCTCTCGATTACTATTATGCTTAGTGTTTGTCATGCCGTCTGCTACCACAGCTGATAACAGAGATTCAATTCCTCCTAATACAGCAATCGCAAAAGCTGGTGCCAGTAGCTGTTGTATTCTTTCCCATGTTATCTCCGGCATCATAAATTGTGGAAGGCTACTGGGAATAGCCCCAAAAACGGTGCCTATGGTAGGGATACTTCCTGAAAATAAGACGGCAGCCACAGCCGTAGACACGACTATTCCAACAAGTGGCCCAGGTACTTTTGGAAGCAACCGTGGAGTCAATAAAATGGAAAAAAGACAAATAAAAGCAGTGATGACACTATAGAGACTAATAGTGTCTATATGTAGGATGATCTCTTTCATGTTTGCTATAAAAGCCTCGTGTTTTTCCATACCCGATAAACCCAAAAAATTACCCAATTGTCCTGTAAAAATAATGACTGCTATACCAGAAGTGAAACCTATCATCACAGGACGTGGAATATACTTAATCAATGAACCCAGTTTAAAAATACCCATGAAACAAAGTATAATTCCGGCTAGTAAACCAGCAAGTAGTAAATCTGTATATCCATAGGTAATCACAATACCTAAAAGAATCGGTATAAAAGCGCCAGTCGGCCCTCCGATTTGAAACTTTGACCCGCCAAAAATGGAAATCAATACTCCCGCAATGATCGTCGTGTAAATTCCATATTCCGGTTTTACTCCGGAAGCAACTGCAAACGCCATTGCAAGTGGAATTGCGATGATCCCCACTATCACCCCTGAAAGAAGATCTTTTTGAAAATGTTTCAGCGTATATCCTTTAAAGCTTTTTTTCCATAACCCTTTCACTTAGATACCCTCTTTTTCCGATCGTCTAGTTCTTCTAACATAGAATATGTGTCAATAAGATGATTATTAAAAATCTCCCGTGCAGCTTCTAACAGTTGAATAATAGCCGGATCTCTAAGAGAATATCTCACCTTTTTTCCATCCTTTACACCTACTACAATATTTTTACTACGCAATACGCTTAATTGCTGGGACACAGCTGAACCCTCACTGTTTAGAATACGTTGCATTTCATTTACACTTTTTTCGCCTTCTGCCAATAATTCAAGAATACGAATTCGTAACGGATGAGATAAGGCTTTAAAAAAATCAGCTTTAAATTGTTGCATATCATTCCACATTCGATTCCCCCCTTTTTTATCACATTACATTTTCAAATATTTGAATATGTTTTATTATACTGCTATTCTTTCGGAACTTCAAATGTATGAACGAATTCAATATCTTAATCTCTAAAGGTGTAGCAATATCCTTTATGAAATCCATCTAGGTAGAAAACGAAATTTTCCTTAAGATAATTCGTATAATAAATGATATCCGAGTTGTGTGTTTCTTTCCTATCAAAAGACTCCTAGAAAAAGCAACTGATATTTCCCCTTGTAATGTGACATATTCAATATCCACAAATGACATTTGTGACTTATTTAATTTGAGCATGTCTTTTATGATTGCAATAGACTTAAACTTCATCGAAAAGAGGAAACAATATGCGTACTCTATTATTTCAAGGATACATGTGGGGTTATATTTTAAGTAAAGCTAACAAATCATTTACGCTTAGTAAATTAAACAAGGCAGGTAAGAACAAAGAAAAACTGGAACTGATGGATAAAATCATTCTGAAATGTACCAGAAATTTAATTAAAATTTCTGGAGCCGACCTTACCATAACAGGAACAGAAAATATTCCTTTAGACGAACCTGTATTATATGTGAGCAACCATCAAGGTAATATGGATATTCCGATTTTATATTCAACAGCTCCTCAAACGATGGCTTTTGTTGCTAAAAAAGAAATGGAGAAAATTCCGTTGTTGGGTTACTGGATGAAAGAACGAGGATGTGTGTTTATCAACAGGGATAACGCACGTAGCTCCCTAAAGGCGATTAATCAAGCAATAGAAAGTTTAAAATCAAATAATTCAATAGCAGTTTTTCCAGAAGGAACGAGAAGTAAAGGTCCTGAAATGGGAAACTTTAAATCGGGTAGTTTACGAATTGCGATTAAATCAGGGGTAAAAGTCATTCCTGTTACCTTCAAGGATTCTTATAAATTGATAGGAAAGAAGGGCAAAAACACACCAGCAAAAGTTTCTGTCCATTACTCTGCCCCCATCGATTCAAGAAATTTTAAAGATACAAATCAACTGGCCACAACAGTTCTAACACAAATTAAAAAACATTTGTAACAGGACAAGTAGACAGTAAGAATTTTACTAGTCCCCCGTGGCAGCAAAAATCTTCGTAAATGTATTGATGATGGTTTAGCTGTTATTGTAAAAGAGTGCTTTCTGTAGCAGGATCCTTTTCATCCGCCACTTGTACAGCTAACCTTCCTATATCAGGTTTTGTTGTTGTGCTGCGCAGGCGTTTCAGAAGCATCAAACTTCTGGATCCACTAATACATCTGGTGATCCTTCAAACTACTCTCTTGTCACCACTTTGAAATGCTTAACTCATGAAGATATTGCTGGATCAGAGCAGAATGTATTTATCCAAATAATAAGCGAATTATCTTTTTAAAAAAACATCCTAAATCACCGCAAAGGGATATGAAACGACACGATATATTTATCGCTGTTTTGTTTGTGATGGCTGTCCGTTACGAGAACAGTGAACACGATCCAAGTATGACAGGACAGTCCGTGTGAATCACCAGCTTAATACATACAAAGCACAGGTGAGGAAAAAATCTCCAAGTGAATTAGGCAAAGAACTTGCAGCAATACGCAAGACCGAAGTTGAAAGTGTCTTTGGCCATATCAAACAAAATTAGGGCTCCCGTCGCTATACTAAAAAACGAAAAGCCTGTGTCTATTGGTATACCAATGATCACAGGCTCTGTTCTATAATGATTCCGATTGGGCTCGAACCAACGACCTCATGCCTGTCAAGCATGCGCTCTCCCAGCTGAGCTACGGAATCGTGTTACATTAATTTATCGATACTCTTTTACTATATAGCAATACAATAATTTCTGTCAATATAAATTTGCTGTAAAAAGCATGTTGTCTTATTCCAGGAACAATCAAGTTCACAGACAATTTTATCAGCACTTTTTTCGTTATATCAGTAAATTTTGTGCTTTCATCAGCACTTTTTCTATTTTATCAGCAAATTTTGTACTTTTATCAGCATTTTGGCACTTTTATCAGCGTATTTGTCATTTTACACTCATCCACCTTGTCACCTCCCCCCAGTTACTTCTGCTCTCGAAATAGATCCTTGGATAAATTACGAGTTTCCTATTATAATAGAATGAAAATTGTCTTTATTTTAATATCGGACATCGGAGGTTTTACTACTGTGAGAAATGTTTTTGGCTTTTTGAAATCATATAAGCTGCCGATTGCAGTTGCCTATTCGCTGATGCTTATTGAGCTTGCAGTGGAGCTACTACTTCCTTTCTTTTTAGGAAAGATGATTAATGACGGGGTAATGAATCAAGACTTAGACAATATAGTGATGTGGGGCAGTATTATGATTGGCCTTGCATTTACGGCATTTGTTGCAGGTATTTTTAATTCTTTTTTTGCATCTCATACGAGTTTAGGATTAGCGTATGATATTCGGGAAAAGTTATTTCATAAAATCCAGTCGTTCTCATTTGCGAATTTGAATCAATATCCGACGTCTGGGCTCGTGACGCGATTTACCAATGATGTGCGTCAAATTCAGAATACGATTTTTATGGCACTTCGAATTATGAGTAAGGCTCCTTTAATTGTTATTGGCGGGGTAATTATGGCTTTTGTGGTGAACGCAAAGCTAGCACTTATTTTCCTGATTACGGTCCCACTTCTTGTTGGTTTCCTATTATGGGTGCTTAAGATAGCGAGTAACATGTTCGACAAGGTTCAAAAGCGTGTCGATAACGTCAACCGGGTTATGCAGGAAAATTTGGCTGGGATGCGTCTCATCAAAGCATTTCTCAGACGTAATTTTGAAGAGAATAGGTTTACTAAGGCTAATGGTGACCTTGCCAGTATGACACGTTCTACGTTCCGGTTTGTTGAAGCGTCTATGCCGATTCTTCTTTTCGTGATGAATATGAGTTTGATTTCTATTCTTTGGTTTGGAAATATGCAGGCTATTGCTGGTGATTCATCCGTTGGTGATGTTGTTGCAATTGTTAACTATGCCCTACGTGTTTCCATGTCGATCTCGATGTTCACATTCATTATCATGGCTTTTTCACGGGCAAAAGCATCTTCTGAGCGCTTGAGTGAGGTGCTTAAACTGGATGTGGATTTAGTAGATCATCTCGATGCAAATGATGAAGCTGGTATTACAGAAGGAAAAATTGAATTTCAAGATGTTCGTTTTACGTATCCAGCTACAGATAAAACAATTCTGGAAGATATCTCATTCATGGTAAAACCAAATGAGAAACTGGCGATTATTGGCGCGACCGGTGCTGGTAAAACATCGATGTTCCAGCTAATTCCGCGTCTTTACGATATAGATCATGGGCAACTATCATTGGATGATAAACCAATTACATCCTATACATTAGATCAACTGAGACGAAGCATTGGTTATATACCTCAAAATCCGTTACTGTTTACTGGAAGTATTACGGATAACATTGCTTGGGGTAAAAATAATGCAACTACACAGGAAATTATTCAAGCTGCGCGTGATGCACAGATTCACGAGACGGTTATGGAGCTTCCTGATCAGTACAACACAAAGATTGGGCAAAAAGGGGTAAATTTATCAGGGGGTCAAAAACAACGGATTTCCATTGCACGTGCGCTGATTCGCCGCCCAAAAATTCTTATGCTTGATGACAGTACGAGTGCATTGGATCTAGCAACAGAGTCACGCCTACTTAAAGCAATCCAACAAGACGACTGCACCATGCTGATTATCACACAAAAGATCTCCACCGCTATGAGTGCAGATCGTATTTTATTAATGGATTATGGAAAAGTTTTAACAATCGGTACACATGATGAGCTTCTCCGGGAATCTGAGTTATACCAAAACATTGTAGAATCGCAATTTGGAAAGGAGTACCCGTATGCTTTTTAAACAACTGAAGAAACCTTTTCAATATGAGCGGATTCCATTAGATAATGTTAAGCATGATAAAAAAGATAAGGCACGAAATACATGGGGAACGGTAAAACGAATCTGGTCTTATTTGTCCCGTGAAAAAGCAAAACTCATTCTGGTTATCTTTATGGTATTAATCAGCTCAGGGTTAGCCCTACTCGGTCCTTATATGATTGGCATGGCGATTGATGATTACATCGTCGAACAAGAAACTTCAGGACTAGGCATGCTGTTAATTGGTCTTATTTTCATCTATCTGTTCCACTCCCTTTCGATCTTTTTACAAAATTTCTGGATGGTCGGGATCGCCCAAAACACCGTATATGATTTACGATCTGATTTATTTCATCAGTTCCACCGTCTGCCGATTTCGTACTTTGATAAACGTCAGCACGGGGAACTAATGAGCCGAATTACAAATGACATTGACAACGTGAACAACACGCTCAATCAGTCCGTTATTCAAATTTTTGCAAGTATTTTAACGCTTGTAGGAACGGTTGTTGTGATGCTGATACTCAGTCCAATCCTGACCGTTGTAACGATGGCAATTATTCCATTTATGTTTTTTGCAATGAAATGGATTACCAAACGCACTGGTCCTCTTTATAAATTACAGCAAAACCACCTTGGGGAGCTGAATGGCTATGTAGAGGAAACGGTGTCTGGACAGCATATTGTCAAAACATTTTCCCAGGAAGAACGCGTGATAAGAGAATTTGAAGGAAGAAATAACGAGCTGCGGCATTCTGGCTTTTGGGCAATGACGTTTGCCGGTTTTATTCCAAAAGTAATGAACATGCTGAACTTCTTAAGCTTTGCCCTGATTGCATTAGTTGGTGGTATTTTAGCGATTAATGGTACTGGACTTGTTACAGTTGGTGTTATCGTTATTTTCACGGAATACGCACGACAGTTTACTCGTCCATTAAATGAGCTGTCGAATCAATTCAATATGTTACTTTCCGCTGTAGCTGGAGCAGAACGGGTTTTCAAAGTGATCGATGAGGAGCAAGAGGAAACAGATGAACATGATGCCAAACAGGTAGAAGAAACAAATGGACATCTCGCTTTTGATCATGTGTCATTCGCTTATGAGGATACACCTATTTTAAAAGACATTAGCTTTGAAGCGAAGTCTGGTGAGACAGTTGCTTTTGTGGGTCATACCGGTGCTGGAAAAACAACTATTATTAATCTCATATCTCGCTTTTATAATTATGACGAAGGGCAAATAACACTGGACGGGATCGCATTAAAAGATATTAAACGTTCCAGTTTAAGAACACACATGGCATTCGTATTACAGGATTCCTTTTTATTTCATGGAACCATTCGGGAAAATATCCGCTACGGACGTTTAGATGCAACGAATGAAGAAATCATCGATGCTGCAAAAGATGCTAATGCGCATGAATTTATTGATCATCTCCCTGAAGGGTATGATACCATTTTGGATCAAACTGGTTCTGGAATCAGTCAAGGCCAAAAGCAATTAATAACTATTGCCCGGGCAATACTCGCTGAACCTTCTATTCTCATTTTGGATGAAGCGACCAGTAATATTGATACCATTACTGAATTGAAAATCCAGGATGCTCTCAAACGATTGATGTATGGCAGAACTAGTTTCGTCATCGCCCATCGCTTGAACACCATCCAGGAAGCCGATAAAATAATTATGCTTAAGAATGGGGAAATTATTGAGAAAGGGTCACATAACGAATTAATTAAAGTTAGAGGAAATTACTATGACCTGTACAAAGGCCAGCTTAAACAACAAGCAAGTGGGGCATAATGCATCTTGTTCGAAATAATGATATCCTTAACAAAGGATCGTAATCAATCAGGTTAAGATAGTAAAAATGAGGTGGTAACAATCGGACGCAAAGGATCCTTTATCGAAAAACAAATTGAAAGTAAGTATTTAAATGAAACAATGACACTAAAGTTATATCAGCCAGAATCGTTTTCACCTTTATATAAATATCACATTTGTATCATGCAGGACGGAAATGACTACTTCCAATTAGGCAGAGTTGCAACGTTAAGTGATAAACTCCACGAAGAGAATGACATAACAAATACCATATTTGTTGGTATTCACTACCAAGATAAATTTGATCGCAAGGATAAATATCATCCAAGTGGACAGCAGCAGGATGACTACATTAAATTCCTTGTACATGAAGTTGTTCCACTCTTAGACGAGGAGCTTCCTACGTATCATATGGGGCATTCTCGTGCACTGATGGGCGACTCACTTGCAGGCACGCTAGCATTAATGACCGCATTGAAGTACCCGAACACGTTTGGGAAAGTGATTATGCAATCGCCATATGTTGATCACACCGTTTTACATGCAGTACAAGATGCAAAAGGACTTCATTCTATTGATATTTATCATACGATTGGTACTGCTGAAACCGAAGTGGACACAACTGCTGGTAAAAAAGAAGATTTCATAACACCAAACCGTGTGTTAAACAACCTGTTAAATGAAAAAGGTGCAAGCTACACATACCATGAGCTAGAAGACGGAGCACATACGTGGAAATATTGGCAAAAAGATTTAACAAGAGCATTAACCTCTATGTTTGATTAAAAACAAAAGCGTAACCGTGCAGGATTGTTATCGTTATGAAGTAGGCCAATATAATAAAAATTAGAAAACTTGGCTTATCGTTAAAGGGATTCTTAGTAAGCGTACCTTGCTTTCTTAGAAGCCATTATGCTCTGGAGTGCAAGCCTTAGTTGCACTTATGTAGGTAAGAAAGTTTTATATTTTCTTATCTACTAAAAAATAAATATCTCATTTACCAGAATTTTTGTTATAATGGAAGGTAAATAAAAGGTCAGTTTGAAATAGTGAATAAACGAAAAGATTTCCAAACAACATGACAATTATCGTAAATTACTATAGGAGGTTATTATTATGAAGTATGGTATCGCTATTTTTCCATCAAAGCCAGTCCAAGACGAAATCAACTCATACAGAAAACGTTATGATCCGCACTATGCACTTATTCCGCCACATTTGACGTTAAAAGAGGCGTTTGAGGCTGACGATGACACCATTTATGAACTTATAACAGAGTTGAAACATATCGCAAACGAACAAGAGCCATTTACGATTAATATCAATAAGGTTAGTACGTTTGCGCCTGTTACAAACACGATCTACTTGAAAGTTGAACCAATTCAAGAACTCGATGACTTATTCGATAAAATGCAAACTGGAAAATTCCCGAAAAATATGGAGTACAATTTTGTACCTCATATTACAATCGCTCAAAAACTGTCACATGACGAGTATTCAGACGTTTTTGGCAGCATGCAAATGAAAGACATTAAACTACAAGACACCGTTGATCGCTTCCAACTACTATACCAACTAGAAAACGGCTCATGGACAGTATATGACTCATTTGTTTTTGGTAAGGAATACGTTTAATTGGATATAAAGATCATTCAAACAAACGAAGAACGCGAACAAGCATATCAAGTGCGAACGGTTGTTTTTGTAGAGGAGCAAAAGGTGCCACCTGAAGAAGAAGTCGACCAGCATGAAGAAGAAGCCATCCATTTTGTTGGATATGAAGATGGTAAGCCAATTGCGGCAAGTCGCTTGCGTTTGGTTGAGAGCTACGGGAAATTAGAACGCATTTGTGTCATGAAGGAACATCGGGGAAAATCATATGGTTCACAGATTATACAAGCAATGGAAGACGAAATTTCAAAAAATGGTTACAAAAAAGCAAAACTAAATGCACAAACACATGCTGAGGATTTTTATCAGCATCTTGGGTATGAAACGATATCAGGTGAATTTATGGATGCTGGAATACCACATGTAACCATGGTAAAACAGTTAAATTAAGACATTATAAAGGGGGGGGATTCCATATGGAGTTCCCCCTTTATAATGTGGTGAAAAAAGCGTACCAATCAAACAAATCCACAGTTTATCAGCACTTTTTAAGATTTATCAGCGGAACTCGTGATTTATCAGCACTATTTCAATTTTATCAGCGAATTTTAGAATTTATCAGCACTTTTCAACAGTTTATCAGCATTTTTAAAACTTTCTTTCTCCATGCATGACTTCTCTCTTAACGGTTAAGCTAAATAAAGACTTTTTCATGAGGGGAAAATTTTAATATGAATCACTATTTACCTATGCTTTATGATACTCTCTTTGGCTTCTTTGCTTTATTCCTTCTAACTAAAATCCTCGGCAAAACACAGATATCACAACTGACGGCATTTGATTTTATATCGGCTTTAATATTAGGTGAATTAGTTGGGAATGCTTTGTTTGATAAAGAAGCTGGAATACCCGAAATAGCATTCGTAATTACTTTATGGGGTGGATTATTATATTTAACCGAGATCATTACACAAAAATACAAACGAACTCGTTCGCTTCTAGAAGGCAGTCCGGCTATTGTTATTCATAAAGGGAAACTAATTTATGACGTTATGAAAAAAAATAATCTGGACATTAATCAACTGCAAAATATGCTGCGAACAAAAAATGTCTTTTCGATTCAGGAGGTTGAGCATGCTATCTTAGAAACAAATGGTACTGTTTCTGTTTTAAGAAAGCCGGCCTACCAGACACCAACAAAAGAGGATTTAAATGTGTACCAAACTCCCGCTAATCTTTCTGTAATGCTGATAAATGATGGTGAGGTTATTTATGATAACCTTGCTGAATTTAATCTAAGTGAGGAATGGCTTTATGTTCAACTCGAGCAACAAAAAACGGAGCTTTCGGATGTATTTTATGCAGAGTACATGGAGGGTAAGCGACTATTCATTCTTCCTTACGTAAACAAAAAAGATAGCCAATAGACATTTAATTATCTATATAGAGCCGCTAAAATACTTTCCTTTACCAGTTAATTCTGCGTACACTAAATCGTATTTTCCCTTGTACTGTTTCTGTTGAACGAGTACTGCGTCATATACGGAGTACTCGTTTGCAATATCTTGGTATTGCACTTCTAAAATGGGTCTATACGGTCTTTCAATGTAAAAAGGATTTGGTTTATCTTTGGTGATACGGTTCTGGTAATCTTTATATTGGTGTGATTCTACCGGTAATACATATCCCATTCTAAACACCCTTTCCTTGGTAAATAAGAAAGCATTACAACTAAGGCTTGACGATAAGCCTGCGTTTTCTAGAAGCATCCTTTATATAATTATTCGTAAGTCTCTACGTATTTATGTCTATCCAGTAAACAATACCTTTATCACAACTATTATATGCGTTAATCCTCCATTTTCTTCTCAAACTCTGAAATAACCTTCTCTAATTGCGTGATCCCATCCATAAATTGCTTATTCCATTCGTCCATTTCCCCTTCAAAGCGATGCATCTTTTTCTCTGGGTACTGAAACCACTTTTCATTTTTTTCTAGATGTTTCTCGATTGCTTTTATATGCTTCATCCATGGTATATCTGGTTTCTGTCTCATATTTACCTCCTTATTTTTTAAATAGCTATTTTCTAAAAGATTCTTGTTTTTGTCACAATAGATATATAATGCGACGTAACGCTTGGTTGATTTCTATAAGTTGTGCTATTGCCGCCGTCCGGAATCTCTCCGGGAGGATGCTTTCCGCGGGCACGGTCTCAGCCTCCTCGAGAAACCCACTCTGCGGGGTCTTCGAACACGTGCTGTTCCCGCAGGAGTCACCTCCCTTCGCTCACCCGGCCTGGTAAAGCTGCATTATAAGTTTTTCCACGCTACGCTGCTATTAATTATCAGATAGCACTATATTAGCAGCCGGAATAGACGAAGACTCCTTGAAAATACAGACCAATTTTCTGCGTACGATGTAAAGCTGCCGGAGCTTTCCTTGTCCTGTGGGAGGATAGGCATAGGTGAGATTCTAAAAATGCGTCAGTATGAAGAAGCTCACCAGCCGCCCTAAGATGCGCGAAGTGTATTTCCAGAGCGAGTAAAAACCATCATCTCAAGTTACGACGCATTTTATATCAACTGCCAGGATTAAATAGCAACAAAATTTACGAAATGAGCCTTTAAAATCTTGGCTTATCGCCAAGATTTAGTTGCATTGCAGTAGGAAATTTTCATACTCCCCTATTTACTAACAAAGGGAAAGACAGCCAATGACAGCTGCCCAACCTTTAGATTCTATTTGATTGCTAAATCCAGGAAAATGGTTCTCTGTCCCTATCATCCTTGTTTTCTGAACTTTCCCTGTCATCGTGGTCATCTCTTTTTTCCGGTGATTCTGGGCTTTCATCCCTCTCCCCCATTACACGCGGGCCAAAAAAAGGATCTCTACGTTGACGTTGTGGCTCGATACGGACATTATCCGCTTTTATAACTAAATCTTTCACGTGGATGACTTGTTTTTTATCAGACACCTGACTAATCACTCCTTTTAGAAACTTGATCGCTATTAGTCTATGTAACTACATTATTTTGGGTATAGACAAACGCCCTAAATGGACTTAAATTCATCTGTTAAATATCTATAGAAAGAAGATGTCCGCCCACACCGACTATGTATAGATACATATTCTAGTAAAGACAACAGATCAATAATTTTTAGGAAGGGGTAATAATTCATGGGTTGTGGAAAAGACTTCGATACAGGTAACTGTGTATGTGATATCCTTAGAGAAATAGTAGAAGCACAGAATGATGTTGTAGAGAATTGTTGTGACACTAGTTGCGAACGTTCCATCAGTGATTTACTTGGAGATACAGACGTCACAAATGGATTAGATACAGTACCAGTAATTCTGTATTGTAAAGATGGATGTAAGCCATTTAGAGGCTTTGGTGCTGATCCAGATGACATTGGTGATATGACTTCAAGCTTCTTCTTCCGAGTTAAACGGGTAGATGATGATTGCTGTGCAGTTGTGGAACTATTAAGAGATCCAGATGATGATGACGATACACCAAAAGATCCAGTGGACCAGGACACTGATCCATTGAGAGCAACAGGTATATGTATGACTGTCAACTTGGATTGCTTCTGTCATGTAACTTGCTTGCCAGCAGTAAATGCATTTAACTAATTAACTAGAGAGAAAAAATAAACCATTGAAAGAAGTCACTTGGCCTTTTTCAATGGTTTTTCTATGCTTATAAAGGAAGAATATCTTGAAAAGCAGTGTCCTATTAACTTCAGAAATAGCCACGTCCAGCTTCAGCGCCTAGACACTCGGGGACATTAAGCAGTTCGACTCCCTATGGGTAAGTCATCCACACTATACGATCTGCTTATGCTTGTCGTGTCTTTCAAGGCGATTTTGCTTTTGCACCCTAGAACCCCAGCATTCGTATTTCTGTAATAGTATCAAAAGGAATTTTTGTAGTGGAAGTCCTTTTCCCAACACGCATCATAACTTCTCCATCTTTAAAGTCGATTATAATTCCTCGGTGAGATTTTGTATCTGTTTTCACTTCACACTTAACCTTGGGTACATGAACCGGCGATTTGGTAAAGTAATCGACCTTTTCATGTAATGTCATATCTTTAAATTTAGGACGAGTTTTCTCTTGCTCATCATCTTCCTTTTCACCCGAAACATCAGTTACTTTCTCTTCGCTTTTGGTTTCCTTATTCTCAGGCTCTTTGGTAGATGTACTGTTCTCCGCGGTTGGTTTCGTAAAAGAATCACGCCTTAATGGTCTTGGCTGTTTCTTCACAGGTTGATCCAGCGCAGCAGATTCAGACGTTTTTTTGGGAGTTGTATAATGATGCTGCATTGGCGCCTTAGGCTGTTTAACACTTGGTTGATGGATATAAAGCAATGGTTCTTTAGCGAATCGCTTTTTTCCCATTTATCATTCTCCTTTGCATACGATTAGTCAACTCATTATATGACTAGACCAAAGGAAATGTGTGCCATAGCCTAAAGAGAACTGCCTCTTGTTTAGGTTAAATAACTCAAAAAGGCTGTTGCAATCCCAAAATAGATAAGCACAGAAATAATATCATTTATCGTTGTAATGAAAGGACCAGACGCTACAGCCGGATCCACTTTTAGCCGGTCCATCAATAGTGGTACAAACGATCCTGCAATGGTCGCTACAATTAAGGAGGCCATAATCGAAATACCGACAAGTAATCCTAAGAAAATCTCACCTTTCCACAAATAGATAACGACAGTAATAACCGTACCACAGACAGTTCCTGTAATTATTCCGGTACCTGCTTCTCTAAGAATAAGTTTGGTTTTCCCTTGTTGACCATAATCACCAGTTGCGATACCTCGAACAGCTACGGCTAGTGCTTGTGTTCCGGTGTTTCCTGCCATACCTGCAATTAACGGAATAAAAATAGCTAATGCTGCAACTTCTTCAAGTGTAGCTTCAAACCTACCAATTAAACTTGCAGTCAACATCCCTAAAAATAAAAGAATGATCAGCCATGGAAGCCTTTTTTTTGCTGAAATTAGCGCATTATCATTTGGTCGATCCATGTCTGATACCCCTGCTAATTTGGAGTAGTCATCACTTGCTTCCTCTTCCATAACGTCCATAATATCATCGACGGTAATAATCCCTAATAAATGCTCTTGAAAGTCAATAACAGGAAGTGCTAAGAAATCATAGTCTCGCATCATTTGAGCAACATCCTCCTGGTCCTTTGCAACGGACACAGACACAATCTTCTCGCTCATGATATCTTCCACCAATGTTGAGTCATCAGCAATAATTAAATCACGTAATGATGTAACTCCAACTAAACGTTTGACCTCATCTAAAACATATAAATAGTAAATCGTTTCAGCATCAGGAGCCTCTACTTTTAAACGCTCCATCACTTGTTTTACTGTTTGTGTTTTATAAATAGCAACAAACTCGGTAGTCATAATACTACCAGCAGTTTTTTCCTCATAATGGAGTAATTCTTTAATCTCATGTGCTGCTTCATTATCCATAATCGTTAAAAAACTAGCGACCATATCTTTTTCCAATTCATTTAAAATATCCACCGCATCATCTGTAGCCAATTCTGAAAATACCATCGATGCAAAACGTGGATCCATTTCCGTAAAGAATGGCTCAATATCATCCAGTTCAATATTTTCCATAAAGTCTGCTACTTCTTCTGGTGATAGAAATGAATAGATCAATAATCTCGATTCTGCTGTTTGTTCCATGAAGTACATTGCTTGGTCATATGCATGCATATCTAAGAATTCTTCACGAAATTCACTAATTCGATCATTTGTTAATGCTGTAGTCAGTTTCTCCCAATGCTCTTTTGTTTCCAAAAAAATCACAACCTTTCAAGCAAAGAGATAATTATGTAATTTTTTCATTTATCTAGATCTTCACGTAGAACTCCTTATTTTGTTAATTATACGTTCGACAACATATCACCGCAATCATAAACACCCTTTCACGTATATAAACTTTTAAACTTTATCTGATCTTTAAGTGAAAAAAATGCCGAAATCGTGTAAAATTGTGGTTAGTGTTCTTTTATGTTTAGAATGATTAAAGACAATCTAGATTATACAGAAAGTAAGGATTACCTATGGGCAAACAAAATACGCAATTAAATATAGATTATACATTGGTTTCTATTCTTGTGTTACTTGGGATAACAAGCCTGTTTTCACTATACACACTTGGACCAGTATTACCTGCCAAGTATGACAATACTAACTTCTTGCTCCAACAGCTTATGTGGTATGGAGTAGGTGGTGTCGTTATTTTTTTAACGATGTTGATCGATTATGATAGGTTCCGACAAATTACTTGGTTTTGCTATGGTGCAGGGCTAATAGCATTAATTATGCTGTTTTTGCGAGTTCCCGCTTCGATAGTGGTAGAAGCAAACGGTGCTGTCAGCTGGTTTTATATTCCTGGAATGGGAACCATACAACCTGCAGAGTTTATGAAAGTATTCTTAGTAATGGCACTCGCACATATTATGGTTAGTCATAACGACAAATTCATAGAACGTACCTTAAATAGTGATTTGTGGTTATTTTTAAAAATAACAGTCGTAGCCGCTGTACCAACAGCATTCATAGCCGTGCAGCCAGATTTAGGTGGTTTATTGGTTATGGTGGCAATTACTGGTAGTATGATTCTCATTTCTGGTATTAAATGGCGAATTATATTTTCCATCGCTTTTATTGGAATAGCCACGATTTTGGTCCTGATTGCTGCATGGTATTACGTCCCTGGACCAATAGCCACATTTTTAGAGGAGTCTGTTTTCAGCCATGTTTCGAGCAGGTTTTATGGATGGTTAAATCCTGAGCAAAATGCTGATTCTGGATACCAGCTTATTCTAGCAATGCTTGCGATTGGGTCTGGACAGTTGTTTGGAAAAGGCATTAGCGATATGGAAGTGTATGTTCCAGAACGACATACTGATATGATATTCACTGCTATTGCTGAACAATTTGGGTTTATCGGCGCAAGTATAGTTGTGGCACTTTTCTTCTTATTAATCTACCGGTTAATCCATATAGCCATTTTAAGTAATGATAAGTACGGAAGTTATTTAATAACAGGGTTTATTGGTCTATTCGCCTATCAAATTTTCCAAAATATAGGAATGTCCATTCAGCTCCTCCCTATTACCGGCTTACCATTACCGTTTTTAAGCTATGGCGGCAGCTCCACATTAACCTATATGCTAGCCATTGGAATTGTATTAAACGTCCATTCACGTACGAGGACTTATATGTTTGAATAGTGCTGTTTTCGTTAAGATTGTTACTTTTGTTACAATAGATATAGACTGCGACGTAACTTTAGGCTTATTTCTATTGCCGCCGTCCGGGATCGCTACGGACGGATGCTTTCCGCGGGCACGGCCTCAGCCAGGGTACTACTTGAATCATCTTCTTCGTTCCCTTGCGCTGAGGAAGCATACTTCGAAGCGTTACTAGAAGACGCAGGCGCATCTAAGCGGGGTCTTCGGACACGTGCTGTTCCCGCAGGACAAGGAGAGCTTCGACAGCGTTACATCGCACGCAGAAAATTGGTTTATATTTTCAAGGAGTCACCGCCCTCCGCTCACCCGAACTGGTAAGGTGTTTTATTAATACAGATACAGTCCCACGACAGTAACGGAAATTACAGCGGAGGAAATACACGTAGACTCCTGTGGGAGCAGAGGCCTAGTTGAGACCCCGCAGAGCGTTAGCTCGAGGAGGCTCATCAGCCGCCCACGGAAAGCGAAGTGTATTTCCGTAGCGGTAGGTTAACCGTCACATCAACTATGAAGATGAAAAAGCAAAAATGCGGGCGAAACAGCCTTGAATAAAAGAAAAGTGCAAGCGCCTTGAAAAACAGGAGAAGCATAATCAAAGCAGTACAGTGTGGATGCCATTTCCACACTTGGTCGAACTGTTTATATCTCGAGTGTCTAGGCACTGGAACTAGATTAGAATGAACCAAAACACGTACAATTTTTTACTTATAAAAATTTACAAGGTGGAATTTTTTATGAAAATAGATGTCATTGGTGATGTTCACGGTTGTTTGGAGGAGTTATATGAGCTTTTTCATGATCTTGGCTACGTAAAGGAAAAAAATATCTTTATTCACCCAGAAGGTAGAATCCCTGTTTTCCTTGGTGATATTACCGATAGAGGCCCAGATTCCATAAAGGTCGTGCAGCTCGTCTATGATATGGTTGTTTCACATAAGAAGGCAAAATATGTCCCCGGCAACCATTGCAATAAATTGTATCGCTTCTTCTTAGGCAATAATGTAAAACAGCAGCACGGATTGGAATCTACTGTTGCTGAATATAAGGCATTAAAAAAAGAAGAACAACAACAAGTAAAAGAACAGTTCATTACGTTATATGAACATGCTCCTCTTTACTTAGAATTGCCTGAAGTACAAGCTATAATTGCACATGCTGGAATTAAAGCGGAATATATCGGACGTACCGATAAAAAAGTAGAAACGTTTGTCCTTTATGGAGATATAACAGGGAAGTTCCATGAAGACGGTAGACCCATCCGCAGAGACTGGGCAATGGATTATGACGGGGATCACTGGGTTGTGTATGGACATACCCCAGTAAAAGAACCGCGTATTGTGAATAAAACGATCAATATTGATACTGGTTGTGTATTTGGTAATGCCTTAACAGCCTTCCAGCTACCAGAGGAAAATGTTGTCATAGTACCTTCTAAACAACCATACGTAGAAGAGAAGTTTCAATCGTTCGAGTGACGATTGAATATGCTGACCATATCTTCAGGTAAAGGAGCCTCTACCGTAATCATTTGATTCGTTAATGGATGTTCAAATGTTAGTTCATAACAATGGAGTGCTTGTCTATTTATATCGGCCTTTGAACCACCATATAAGTCATCCCCTGCGAGCGGATGACCAATATGGGAGAAATGGACTCGTATCTGATGGGTTCTACCTGTTTCTAATTGTATTTCTAATAATGAGTGGTATTCTGACTCCGCTAGCACCTGATAATGGGTGATAGCGGTTTTTCCTGCTTCACTGACCATTCGTTCAATGATGGAACCTTCCTTTCTTCCAATCGGTTCCTTAATAGTTCCAATTGGTTCGGTAAGGTGTCCTTCCATGATAGCCTTATATTTCCTTTTTACCAATCCATTCCTTTGCGATACGGCCAACAATGAATGACTATAACGATGTTTTGCGATCAAAATTAAACCTGTTGTATCTCGGTCCAGCCTTGTTACTACATGAACCGTATATGGGATATTGCGTTCTTTATAATAATTCAAAACCCCATTGGCAATCGTTCTAGCTGGATGAATGGATGAGGGCATAGTTGCAATACCTGCTTGCTTATTAATAATCAGAATATGTTCATCCTCATAAATAATATCAATCGACACATCCCGAGGCTCCATGTACGTCCCTTTTATTTCTGGAGGGAAAACAATAGACAATACATCACCAGAGATTAATTCATATCGGACTGTTTTCGGTACATCATTAACACATATTTGTCCCCCATCGAATTTAACAATTTTGATCATTCTTCTGGAAAATCCATGAACATGCTGTAAATAGTCTCGTATGACCATGCCGTCATGTTCTTTATCTATTTGCCATTCCATATTTATACACCTACATTATTTCTTGAGATCTGGAAAGGATTTATCATCATCATTAACGAAAGAATCCCGCACCCTGTTCCAAAATGGGAACGGTCTAAATCTGGCAAACCTTACTTTTTCCTTTGCAACACGACATTGAATCGATTTTACATTGGTATATGTTTCTGTAAAGTGATCAATGGCAATTAAAAAGCTGCGATCAACAGTGGGCTTAAGCAAACACGTATGATGTTTTGGTAAAATTAACGGTGAACCGATTGTACGGAATACGCGATTATTGATCGAAGCCATTTCCGTAAGCTGAATTGCTTCTAAAGATGGATGAATAATCCCTCCGCCTAGTGCTTTATTATAAGCGGTACTACCAGATGGTGTAGAAATACATAAACCATCACCTCGGAATGTTTCAAAGTGCTCTCCTTTAATTTCTACATCAAACACAACCGAACCATCCGCCGTTTTTATAGTTGCTTCGTTTAGAGCAAGATATTGATCTTCCTTTCCTCCAGCTTTCCCCCGTATAATAACCTCTAATAAAGGGTATTCCACAATTTGAAAAGGTGTTTTTGCAATTTCAATAATTAGTTTTTCAACTTCATCTGGTACCCAATCCGCGTAAAACCCCAAATGCCCGGTATGTACCCCAATAAAAGCAGTAGATTTTAAACAATGGAGGTAACGATGAAAAGCTTCTAAAAATGTACCATCACCACCGACAGATATAACCAGATCCGGATTATCTTTATCATATACTAAATCAAAATCAGATAAGTACTGTTTCATCGTTGCTTTTATCTTATTTGATCGTTCATCACCTTTAGATACAATTGCAAATTTCACTATTTATTCACTCCTTTGTAAAACCAGTTATCATTATCGTAAGTTATTTTCGGTGAAAAATGCGTTGTGCCTCTTGTACTTCATTTTTTATTTTTGACATTTCCTCATCCAACTTAAATGCCGCTTCTGCAGCACGTTGTAATCTTGATTTGACAGCACTGGGAATCCTGCCTTCGTATTTATAGTTAAGGGAATGTTCATTCGTAGCCCAAAAGTTCATAGCCAGTGTACGGATTTGAATTTCTGCTAAGACCATTTTTTCACCATGAATCGTTTCAACTGGATATTCAATAATAATATGGAACGAACGATAACCACTTTCTTTTTTCTCTGTAATGTAGTCCTTCTCGTCAATAATTTTCAAGTCGTTCCTCGACCGTAGCATATCAACGATTTCATGAATATCATCAACAAACTGACATACCACTCTCACACCAGCGATATCTTGTATATTCTTTTCAATATCTTCTATTGGTATTTGTCTTTTTTCTGCTTTTTCTAAGATACTTTGAATCGGTTTTACTCTTCCAGTAATAAATTCAATTGGAGAATGCCTGGACTCAAACTCATATTGAGCGCGCATTCCTTTCAATTTTACCTTTAATTCTTCTACAACCTGTGAATAAGGGGCAAGTAATGCTTCCCAATTCATATTTCACACCACCTATTACGTCATCTTTCCTATTACCATTTTATCATAACAATAATGGATAATCTTTGCATATTTGTATAACATTAGCCATAATCAATAATAATTCAACCTGTTCACGAATAGAGGCGATCATTATGACACAAGAAATTGAAATAGAATATAAAAATTTACTAACAAAAGATGAATACAATCGTTTATGGAGCCACCTATCTATACCTAAAAAAAGCAAGACGCAAACTAATTTTTACTTTGAAACAGAAGACTTTTCACTTAAAAAGCATGGTTGTGCGCTACGAATCAGGGAGAAAGCAGGCAATTATACCTTAACATTAAAAGAACCTCATGAAACTGGTTTATTAGAGACTCATGATTCGTTAACCAAACAAGAAGCAACCTTATGGATAAGTGGTAATAAAATGGAGAAACCTAACATTGCTAAGCGGTTGGAGAACATAAATATAAACATATCTGACCTCTGTTATTATGGCAGTTTAACAACTGAGCGTGTTGAAATACAATCAGATGACGTATTAATTGTACTTGATTACAGTATGTACAATGGGAAATCTGATTATGAATTGGAAGTCGAAGCACCAACAGAAGAAATTGGTTTGAACGTCTTTCATTCTCTGCTTGAGGACATGAATATTCCTAAACGTAACACGCCAAATAAAATACAACGCTTTTTTGACAGATAAGAAAGTATAAAACTTTCTTGTCTGCATAAGTGCAACTAAGACTTCCGCCATTAAGGCTTGCACTCCAGAGCATAAGGGCTTTTAAGAAAGCAAAGTACGCTTACTAAGAATTCCTTTAACGATAAGCCAAGTTTTCTAACAACATATATATAGGAAGAAACAAGCCACATTAGTTGCTCATAAAATAGTACGTTGCTACAATATAAACAAAACATACTAGGGGAGAGTACTTTATGACAAGACCTGGAACCATGTTTGAAGCAATTGGTGGCTCTGATACGATAGATCGACTCGTAACCGCCTTTTATCAACGCGTTGGCAAACATGAAAAGCTAATACCAATCTTTCCAGATGATTTGACCGAGACAGCTAGAAAACAAAAATTATTTTTAACACAATTTTTTGGTGGACCTAATTTATATACAGAAGACCGTGGCCATCCTATGTTAAGACGTCGCCACCTGCCTTTTGAAATAACTCCTGAACGAAAAGATGCTTGGTTGGAGTGTATGGAGTCTGCATTAGATGATGCTAATATTGATGAACCATATCGAACGGCTGTATTCGAAAAGCTAACCATGACAGCACACCACATGATGAATACACCTGAGTAATGGAAAGGAGAATCGGTGTGAGTTGGAATCAAAGTGGGCTAAAAAGTACGAATAGCACAAACACATCGGCCACATATAGCTTTTCTAATTTTGTACAAAAACCAATCGAAATTTATGTTTTTATTGACCCGCTATGTCCCGAATGCTGGTCATTAGAACCTAACTTAAAAAAATTAACCATCGAGTATGGCCGCTATTTTACGATTCGACCGATTATTAGCGGACATCTTAATGCACTAAATAATGATAAATTTGATAAACCTAAACGATTAAAAGATATATGGGAGCGAACTGCAAAGCGAACCGGAATGAGCTGTGATGGTGATTTGTGGATTGACAATCCCGTTTCCCTACCCTGGATCGCCTCACTTGCTATTAAAGCCGCTGAGCTTCAAGGAAAGAGGGCTGGAAGGGTTTTCTTACGTAAAATACAGGAGAGCTTATTTTTAAATAAACTAAATATATCCGAGGATCAGGTGCTCATTCAATGTGCTGAAGATGCAAAGCTTGATCTGGATGAATTTAGGAGTGACTTGAATTCAACGTCAGCGAAAAAAGCCTTTCAATGTGACTTGAAGCTAACAAAAGAAATGGAAGTTGATTATATACCAACTATCGTCTTCTTTAATCAGATCGTTGAAGAACACGGGATTAAAATATCAGGGTTATACCCATACGAAATTTATGTACGCGTGTTAAAGCAAATGCTTCAACAAGACCCTATCCCAGCTGAAAAGCCACCATTAGAAGACTTTTTAGCGTTTTATGGAGTAGTTGGCGGTAAAGAAATTTCTGTCGTATACGACTGGACTATGGCCCAAACGGAAAAGGAAATGAAAAAGCTGCAATTAAAACAAAAAGTAGAAAAGATCCCGGTTAAATATGGATCGTTCTGGAAATATGCAAAATAAAATCCTCAGGAGCCATATCTGAATAGAAACGGCTCCTGAGGATTTTTACAAATAATCAAGGATATACGGGGCAGCGTATATCCTTTTACATTACATTATATTACAAGGGGGGAGAAAGTTTTAAAGTCAAACAAAGGGGTCGTTTGTTTGTGTCTCATCTCACATTTATAATATACCAACTGACAATCCCTGTTTCAATAATACGTTCATTATTTCACTAAAATGTCACACTTCTAATTCACATTTTAGTAACATATAATGTACTACATATTCTTATGACAGGAGTGAGATAGGTTGCAAGGAGTTGCTCCAATTTTATTTGCTGCCCTAATGGTCATCGCGTTATTTCTTAATGTTCTAGGGATTATGCAATTAATACCCCTTTATGTTACGCTTCCACTGTTATTCATCTCTATTTACTTAACCATCTATTCCTTCACACACAGACGCGTGTACCGTGGAATGAGGTGACCATTTATATTGGTTAATCGGGTATCTCTCTGTGAGGATACCCGATTTTACTTTGTTTCGGATTAGAGTTTTAGTTACGAGTTCACTTATGTAGATAAGAAAGTTTTATACTTATCTACCAAAAAAAGTAGGCTGCCTCATCGTACATGAGACAACCTAATCCAAATCAAACTACTTCAACAACAGCTTTTCCATTTCTTCTAATTTTTCTTCAAATACATCCAATGCATCTAGGATCGGTTGCTTGGAAGTCATATCGACTCCAGCCTTGTTCAACACTTCAATTGGATAATCGCTGCTACCTGACTTAAGGAAGTTAAGGTAACGCTCAACGGCACCGTCTTCCCCTGCTAGTATTTTGTTTGCTAGTGCTGTTGCAGCTGAATACCCTGTTGCATATTGGTATACATAGTAATTCATATAGAAATGAGGAATTCTTGCCCATTCCAATCCGATTTCTTCATCTGAAACAACAGCTTCTCCAAAATACTTCTTATTTAAGTCGTAATAAATCTCGGTTAGCTTTTCTGCAGTAAGTGCTTCCCCGTTTTGCATGCGTACATGAACATCATGTTCAAATTCAGCAAACATGGTTTGACGGAATACGGTTCCACGGAATCCTTCAAGGAAGTGGTTTAACAAATACAGTTTTTGTTTTTCATCCTCTAGATGGTTAAGCATATAGTCATTCAACAATGCCTCATTGGTAGTTGATGCTACTTCCGCTACAAAAATGGAATAGTTTCCATATCTAAACGGCTCGTGCTTTCGGGAGTAATAACTATGAACAGAATGACCTAATTCATGACTTAATGTAAATAGATCGTTCACGTTATCCTGCCAGTTCAGTAAAATGTATGGATTAGTGCCATACGCACCAGATGAATATGCCCCGCTTCGTTTTCCTTTGTTCTCTTCTACATCAATCCAGCGATTTTGATAGCCTTCTTTTACAATGTCCACATAGTCATCACCAAGTGGCTTCAAGCTATCAACCACATATTGCTGTGCCTTCTCATAAGAAATCTTCATATCGACGTTCTTAACCAGTGGCGTATACATATCATACATGTGCAATTCATCTACTTCCAATACCTTTTTCCGAAGCTCTGTGTAGCGATGCAATAATGGTAATCTTTCGTTCACAGCTTCTACCAGATTGTCATACACCTGTTCTGGAATATTATTACTATCTAATGCCGCTTGTCTTGCAGAATCATAATTTCTTACTTTGGCATTAAAGTTAGCATTTTTAATATTTCCAGTTAAAGTGGATGAGAATGTATTTTTAAATGAACCATACGTTTCATACATAGCCTTGAACGCATTTTCCCTTACGCTTCGATCTCTAGACTCTAGGAACCCTAAATAACGGCCATGTGTCAGGTCAACTTCTTCTCCTTTTTCATTTTTAACAGCAGGAAAAGTCAAATCGGCATTATTTAACATGCTAAACGTATTGGACGCGCTTGACAATGGTTCTGATGCCTCGGCCAGAAGTGCTTCCTCGCGCTCACTTAATACGTGTGGTCGCTGACGCGTAATTTCGTCTAATGTCTTCTTATATAATTGAAGTTCACTTTTCTCTTCTAAAAATCCGCTTAATTTGTCTTCATCCATCGCCAATATTTCTGGGACAATCCAGCTCATGGAACTTGATGCTAGGGTAAGTACATTTTCTGCTTTGGCATTTAACCCCTGATAAAATGAATTGGTTGTATCCTGGTCATATCGCATATGAGAGTATGTAAATAGCTTCCCTAGACGTTCTGAGATCTCATCCTGCATTTTTAGAGTGTCGTATACGGTTTCAGCCGAATCAGCTAGTTTACCTTGAAATGCTTCAATTTTTGGGATATCTTTTTTTAAAGAACTTAACTCCTCTTCCCACGCATCATCCGTTTTGAAAATATTCTCTAGGTTCCATGTTAATTCTTCTGGTACTTCATTTCTTTTTTGTAATTCCTTTGTTACTTTAGCCACTAAAATTCCTCCTTTTTCTCTATACTTATTCATTCTCTATGCATATCATTATTTCCTTTAAGAAAAATTTTATTTTCTTAGTATAAGCGAATTGCTTTGAGTTCATGCTCATATTTTATTTTCCATCAAACAATTTAAAACGAGTTCATCACCTTTTAAAGATTCTTCTACATTTTTGTGAAAATGGATCGGGTTTATTTTCGAATAATACTCATTAGAATGTTGCTCTAGTATATTTAACTGGACTAATAATTGAAGGTATTCTCTAATAGGGTTTGGATCCCCTTTAATTAAAGGAAATTGTCCCTTATTCATCATGTGATTGCTCACGATCTGTATACATCTTTTTATCGAAAACGAACTTTCAAATGACAACGGATGCAGGAGTTCGAGGCACAAACGGCTTTGCCAATCCCAAACAGGAGTATTCATCACGTATTGGGAAGCAACAGGAAGATGTATAATAGAAGGTAAATACTCTTTATGGGTACCTTTAGCATAAACCCATTGATTCCACGCTAACTCCTTTCCATATCCATGGTTACTTCGGTGCAGACGAAATGACCGTTTTTCCTTTTTCCATAGATGGTAAAGTTCATTAGATGAAAACCTGTGAAATTGGAATATATCTTTAAATGACATTTTATTTATTGGGGATATTCGTAACTTTCCTACTGTTTGATGGGTATTTATATGGTGTATATGCTGAAACGAAGAAAATTGCGCAGTTTCAGGACAGAAGTAATATAACGTAAGCGGTAGGGCGGGAGAAAATTGGTGGATAAAACATAAGGAAAATGAATCAATCTTTAGGGAATGTTTACTCAACCGCTTGAAACGTTTGGCGCCAATTACCCAAATAGGTGTAATCCCTAATTTCATGTAGCCTGCATTACGACTATTAATTTGTTCTAGAGGTACACGCGCACATTGAAATTCCATGGCAATTGTCTTCTCACCTATCCTCATCAATAAATCAGGCCGCTGGATGATTTCTGGTAAATACACTTCCAGTCCTACTTCAAGATGTTGGTTCTTCAGCCATTGATATAATAGCAGCTTTCCTTTCTCATGATACGGTCCTTCACCACCTTCACTAGAAGGGCAATTAAGAGTAGATCGATGGGCAAAATGTGGGATTATTTTTGATCCTGCTTTTACGATGACTGGTTCGTTACAGGTTGGACAAACAAATTGTTCTTCGGCTTTAAGTTTAATAACTTCTGATTTCGCCAATGTTGCAAGGTTTACCAAATTTCCATATTCAGTTTTAGCTTGTAGCATTAACATGCTCACCTCCATGAGGGTAACATTCTACGAAAATGAGTAAATTCCTGCATAACACACAAAAAAAAAAAGACACCCTATAAAACAGGTGCCTCGAACTATGCAGGAAAATAGGATCTTACTTGTTCAAACGTGTCATCTTCAAGGATCCGTTTCCCATACTCTTCAAGATAATGAATGGTTACATCCGTATCATTAGCGTATTCAAATACCAAACTTATTAAGTCCTCTTGTTCATCATCATTTAGCTGATCTTGTTCGAATTCCATATATAAATAGTAGTTATCACGATAATGGAAAAGACTATCACTTACACTCTCAACATCTTTTTGGAAGTAATGACTAAGTTGGATTACGTCTTCAAAGTTATTGAATTCTACTACAAGTGACAAATTACCTTCTTCCTCATCTTCTTCCTGGGATGACTTTTCATCACTCTTACCGAATTTGTCATCGAGCATATTTTCAATTTTCTCATCTACTGAAAGATCAATTGTTTTGCCATTTTCAGTTGGAAGTTCGATGTTATCGCCATCTTTAGATACTTGTGCTTTGGTTACGACAATTTCTAGTCCTTTGTCCAGCGCTTGCACTTGAATCCATAATGGTCCCTCGACAGTAAAATCTTCCTTATAGTTTACCTCATCCATCATTTGCCAAAATAATTGTTCACTGCGTTCACGATTATACCATATTTCTTCGCGCTCAAATCCACGATCTTCAATATCGATATAGGAAATATAAAATTTGACTGTATTCTCATTGATACGTTCTATTTCCATCTTTGATTCTCTCCCTTCTATTAGAAAAACCTGTGTTCTCCCTCAAGTTTTTCTTATAACTTTTACCTTTCACATGTTTAGGTGGAAGAGACAGCTTCACCTTGATTTATATATTATTCTATGACATTTTCTATTTACTAATTTAATTCCCTTTAGGTTACCTACTTAACCATTCATTTTATAATTTCTATATAACCATTGTATGATAACTATCGGGTTTTTGAAAATTTATATGCCTAGAAATGAATAATTTATTTAAAATTATATTCTAACTGATTTCATACGTTTTGTCACTACCTTGTGAGCAGATAATAATGGTAAATTTACGCCTAGGTGCTAATAAAACACAAAAACGCAGATCTACTGTTAAGTATTCTGCGTTTTTAGTTTCAGTTAAAATTCTACATGTTACAGATTAGTTAACCATACGTTGTGCTTCTCGTAATTGGAAAGTACGTACAGTTCTAGGTAAAAATCGACGAATCTCATCTTCATTGTACCCAACTTGTAGGCGTTTCTCATCAAGAATAATTGGTCGCCTTAATAATCCAGGGTTTTGTTGAATTAGATTAAATAGATCTTTTAGTGGTAATTGATCGATATCAACATCTAATTTTTGAAACACCTTTGAACGTGTTGAAATTATTTCATCGGTACCATCTTCTGTCATGCGTAGGATTTCTTTTATTTCATCCAATGACAGCGATTCCGAAAATATATTTCTTTCAGTAAATGGTATTTCATGCTCTTCCAACCAGGACTTTGCTTTTCTGCAAGATGTACAACTTGGTGAGGTATAAAGTGTTACCATGATACTTCACTCCTCATTCTTAAAGTGTGTATGTTCATTTCATAAACATTTGGATCACTTATTAGATTAAAATTACTTTAAATAACCTATATGTATAAGTATACTACATTTGTCAAGCAAAAGGTAGATGCTAGTCCAGAAAAATCTGCAAAATTTAAATTGTTCATGAAATGTTCAAATATTCTTATCTAATTTTAAGATACCCTATTTATGATCATTTAAACGCTTTTATGTAAAATAAATTATATTTGCTTACCTGAGTACCCCTTATGTATGGTAATAAAGCCTCCTGTACTACTTTAAACAAGAGGCTTTATGGTTAGGCTTTTTCCGTTTCTTTTATACTTCCAAATATGTCATCTGATTTACTGTCTTCATCATAGCTTAATACTTCATCCACTGGCTGATATGACTCACCATATAATTCTTCATCTTTGTAAGTATGAATATCCTCATACATTGTCTTCATTTTCTCATAAATTACATCTTCAGATTCATCGCTTGGAGACCAATATAGGATTTCCATTGGCGTTTCTTCTCTTGTAGCAAGCGACCGGCGAGAATAACCGATAGATTGAGCATGGGTGAAACCTTCTCTTTGATAAAAGTGAAGCCGTTTTTCGGTATCGGTATCATCATAATCAACTGGTTCAACCTCTAAAATAATTGGCTTATTTTTCTCTTTAAGTTTATCAAGAAGCTTATGGCCAATACCTTCTCCTCTTGATCTTGATGAAACCCAAACGTAATCGATGAATATAAACGATTTAAAATCCGCATACATCATCACGTGATCAGGACTTTCATCTTTATAATAAACGTCCCCTTTTTCCTTTAGAAGCATTTCCATATGTTCTTTTGATTTCATTTCTTCTACAGGAAAGTACTTGTTTAACTTTTCATACCAATTCATAGATCTACTCCTCATTTTTAGTAGTCCTGTATATTATAACGAAAAAGTTACTGTTTGTTAAATCCATTTTAAATATGAGTCATTTTTACTATGCCCAATTTACCGATTTTATGCAGTACGTTGAATAAGCATGCAAAAAAGCAGAACCCTATTAAGTAGGTCCTGCTTTTTGTTATGGTGTGTAATCCACATTTTCGGTATAAACGTTACCAGAGTTCCATAATAAAAATTCATTTATTCCATTTTCATTTAATGCTTTAATTTGTGCTTCGACTTCTGCTTTTCCATATTGTTTCGTAGCACCACTATACAACCAAGGCGCTTCAAAATCTTGGATCCATGGTCTTGAAACAGGTGGATTGTCGAGCTTTCCTAGTACTTCGTTCTCGACTTTTGAATACTCTGTTACTAGCTCATATGGTTTTTCATCTGGTTTATCTATATCAAAATAAGGTGTCCAATGACTTGGATATATCATAGAAGAGATCACATCTACATTTTCCGATATTTTAGTGAAATTCTGTCCAATACCTGGTGTTTCTTCAAGTGTAGCTGCATAACCGAATATATCAACCGAAACATCTATATCATAATACTCAAGCTCTTCTCTTGCGTATGCTACAAAATCAGTTACCGCTGCAACTCTTCGCTTAACACTATTTAATTCTGAATCAGCATAATCGCCACGTGAGTAATCAAGTTCCTCATCACGGTGTTCAAATCCTTCTGGGAATCGTACATAATCAAATTGAATTTCCTGGAAACCTAATTCCGCAGCCATCTTTGCAATTTCAACATTGTACTCCCAAACTTCTTTTTCAAATGGATTAACAAACGCTTCCTTCTTATTGTTTACCCAAACTTCTCCGTTTTTCGTAAACGATAAGTCAGGGCGTTCTTTTGCCAGCATGGAATCCTTGAAAACTACTATTCTGGCAATAGGATATATCTCTTCTTCCTCTAAAGTTTCCAGTGTTTCACGAGGATTACTCATAAAATTCTTAGCTATATCTTCGTATGGAGATCCTTCTTCAGGTTTAAATGTCAGATTTCCATGATCCTCTTTAATATCTATAACCATTGAATTTAATTCTGTTGTACCTACTAAATCCAATAAAGTTTCAAAACGAGCTCCTCCGGCAGAATTACCCGTCACATAAATACCTCTTACAGCGTCTGGATATTCAAATTTTAATCCTGAATCATATGTAAAACGTTTCATTTCCTTTGTAGTATCAATTGGTGTTAAACTCGTCGTTCTTTCTGAATGTAAGCCAGCCTTTAATAATTCATCCCCACTACTGGTATATGAAAAGAATGGGATAGTCAGACTAATTAGGAGAATTCCTAATAATGTAAATATCTTTAGATGCTTTTTCTCCATAACTATCAATCTCCTAATCTTATTTTAATTCTATTATAAAGGAGAGATGCAAAAAGTGGAACATCTATTTTTAATATTTTGTCGAAATTTCGTAATAGCTTTGTTACATTGATCTTTTGAGATCTTAAACTTTCCATAGCGTTTGGTGAAACCCCCATATTGGATTTTAAGATAATATATAAACAATAAAATCAGCTGGGGAGATAGAAATATCGATAACTCAAATAGAGCACGTGCTATTGGATTATCGTTTGATGGAATATCAGGAAAACATAATGCTTCCAGATCAATTAAAACGAGTTGCAAAACGGGTTATTGGAATAGGCAGAAACGGAACTTCCGGGGGAAATGGATCTGGAGACATCTTCCAGGCATTTTCAGTTGCCAATGAGATGGACATCCCACAACTGGGAAACGAATAAACTGAATATGGAATTTATTAATGATGAAGCTTTTGATTCCATTTATGAAGCTACATGCCAAGCAGTGGAATAATCTCTCATAAACGCACTGCTAGCAGCTGAATCGATGACTTCGTTTAAGCCTAATGGTAAAACGGTTAAGGCTATTGATCATTTAGCGTTAATAAATGTTATGAAACAATATAATAGATACCATTTAGATTATTAGATAAAGGCTGTTTTCGCACACATTGTTGTTTTTTTATCTTCATAGTTGATATAAACTGCGATGTAACTTGATGTGACGGTTAACCTACCGCTACGGAAATACACTTCGCCTTCACCCATCCGGGTACAAGTGCGACATCTGCTTCGTTTCACTGCGCAGTGTCTTCTACCCGTGGGCGGCTGATGAGCTTCCTCGAGCTAACGCTCTCTGGGGTCTATAGGCTAGGAGGCTGTCCGACGAAGTGAAATTGCCGAATATTTATTCAAAATATGGTGGATTATACATTAA
>NZ_JBHTKJ010000077.1:0-9104 GCF_042675965.1 Virgibacillus byunsanensis
AATCCTTGAGGAAAGGTCCCCTCCTACTTGACCCATTAAGGCTTGGCGATAAGCCAAGTTTTCTAATAGTCTAGGAAATTATATAATTTGAATTCTGTGGAAAATTTATTGACTGTGTAAGCTGCATCCAGCGCCAGCGCCCGTGCTGCTAGTGGGCTTCCTGATCCTCCTTACGATAAGTCAACATCGATTCGCTTAGCGAAGGAAGGCCGACTAAAAACGGACTCCCGGCCCAACGTCGGCATACCCCTATGAAGGGGCATGTTTCCTTTAAGGAAGATCGACTAACTTCGCCGCTTTCTGCGGCAACGTCGACCTACCCGCGATGCACGGGCGCAGCCCATACGTCGCTAAACAGTCGCTTCTAGCTTTTGTTCTTATTTCTAAAAATAAAATATGGTATATTTAAAAGATAAGAAATTTAGGTTGGTTATTCTAATTTGGAAGGTTGGTCGTAATGCTATTTGTTCTAGATGTAGGCAACACGAACACTGTGCTGGGTGTTTTCAAAGAAGATGAATTAATATATGAATGGAGAATAAAAACAGACCGTTATAAAACAGAGGATGAATTTGGTATACTTATAAAATCTTTGTTTGAACACAAAGGTATTACCTTTGCTGATATACAAGGAATAATTATTTCATCGGTAGTTCCTCCTATTATGTTTGCTTTAGAAAAAATGTGTCAGTATTATTTTAACCAAGAAGCACTTGTTATTGGTAAAGATTCAGTTCGATATAGTTTAAAAATGAGCTATCCAAATCCCAGGGAAATTGGTGCAGACCGTATTGTTAATGCTGTGGGTGCTATTGATGCATATGGAGGTCCTCTTATCATTATTGATTTTGGTACAGCAACTACATACTGTTATATAAATGAGAAGAATGAGTATCACGGGGGTATAATTGCACCAGGTATCCATATTTCAATGGAAGCATTATACGCTAAGGCATCCAAGCTCCCTAAAATTGAAATAGAAGCTCCTCAGAATGTGGTAGGAACTTCTACTGTAGAGGCGATGCAATCTGGATTTTTCTATGGATATGTTGGACAAGTAGATGGAATAGTAAATCGTATAAAGAAACAATCAATTGAAGCGCCAACCGTGATAGCGACAGGTGGTTTAGCGCCTTTGATTTCTAATGCTTCAGATACAATAGATGTTGTAGATCCTCATTTAACACTAAAGGGTTTATACTTAATCTACCAAAATAATAAGAATATGTAACAACTATAAAGGAGAGTTAATCATCATGAAGGATTACTTAGTAAAGGCAACAACTTATCAGGGAATGGTTAGAGCGTATGCAGCCATTTCTACACATACAGTAGAAGAAGCACGAAGAAGACAGGATACTTGGGCAACTGCGTCTGCTGCTTTAGGCCGTACTATTACCATAACAGCTATGATGGGCGCAATGTTAAAGGGTGAGGATTCCTTGACGGTGAAGGTTGAAGGGAACGGTCCACTAGGTGTTATGGTAGCTGATGCAAATTCCAAGGGAGATGTACGTGGATATGTAACGAACCCGCATGTAGATTTTGATCTAAATGCTAATGGAAAACTTGATGTTGCACGCGCAGTGGGTACAGAAGGAAATCTAAGTATTGTTAAGGACTTAGGATTAAAAGACTACTTTACAGGACAAGTCCCAATTACTTCAGGAGAAATTAGCGAAGACTTTACGTATTACTTTGCAAACTCGGAACAGGTACCTTCTGCAGTTGGTGCAGGCGTATTAATAAATCCGGATCATACCGTATTAGCTGCGGGTGGGTTTATCATACAAGTAATGCCTGGTGCAGATGAAGAAATGATTACACGATTAGAAGATAGGATCCAATCTTTCCCAGCTATCTCCACGCTAATTCAAGAGGGGAATTCTCCAGAACAAATTTTGGAACGACTCTTTGGCAAGGAAGAAGTAAAAGTTCACGAGCAACTTGAAATGCAATACCGCTGTAAATGTTCTAAAGAACGTTTGGAACAAGCTATTAGCGGGTTAGGTAATGAGGAAATTCAAAAGATGATAGAAGAAGATCATGGAGCGGAGGCTACTTGTCATTTTTGTAACGAAAATTACCGTTTCACAGAAAGTGAGCTTGAAGCTATAAAACAATCCAACGACCAATAAGGAAAGGTGTAGATTATGTCGAGAAGACTTTTATTAGCAATTATCGTTGTATTACTTATTACAAACATCGCGACATTACTTTTCTGGAATAAAGAGGAGCCAATGGTGTTGGACGAAGGAGAAACACAAATTGATAACAGAGAGCCTGTCGCTACAATTGGAGAAGAAGAAATATTATATGACAATTGGATGACTGCCTTAAGAAATGGGTACGGCAAGAGTCAATTAAAGAGCATGATTGATCGAACAGTTGTAGAAAAACTTGCAGAAGAGGCGAATATCGAAATTAGCGATAAAGTTATTGAACGGGAAATTTCATTGCTTAAGATGACACAAGGAGTAATGACACAAGAGCGAACAGAAAAAAAAGAAGATGAATGGTACGATGATATTTTGTATCGATATCAGTTGGAATCCTTACTAACGGATGAAACATCCATCCCTGAAGAAGAGATTCGCACTCATTATGATACATATCAAAAGCAGTATGATTTTCAAGCATCCATGCAGATCTCTCATATTGTTGTACAAAATTCAGAGACAGCTGATAAGGTAAAAGAGGAACTCGATAATGGTGCATCATTCGATTTGCTTGCTCAAGAATACTCCACAGATGAAGAGTCAAGAGACAGTGGTGGGTACTTAGGCTATTTTGTAAATACAAGTCAGTTTGTGCCCAGAGGTTATAATGAAGTTGTTTCTGAAATGGATGAACACACGTATAGTGAACCGTTTCATGCAGAGAGTGGTGGCGTAGCTATTGTGTATCTTCATAGTAAGCTTCCTTCTATTTCATTTACGTATGATGAAATTAAACCATATGTAGAAAATGAATTAGCTTTAGATGAATTGGATCAATCTTTAACTGTTTCTCCATTATGGGATAAAGTAGACATAGATTGGATATATGAAGAGTAGGATATATATCACAACAAGGTTTTTAAATAATCAGTTATTTATGATGTATTTTTGTTGACATTCTTTTATATTCCACGTACATTATAATTAAATCCTACAAAAACACTAGGAATTGGGAGGAATATTCATGAGAGTTGCTGACAATATAGCAGGTTTGATCGGTGAAACACCGATAGTAAAGCTTAATCGAGTAACAGATGCAGATTGTGCAGATATTTATTTAAAATTGGAATTTATGAATCCAGGAAGTTCCGTAAAAGATCGTATTGCGTTATCCATGATCGAAGCAGCTGAAGAACAAGGCGTTCTTAAAGATGGCGACACGATTATTGAACCTACTAGTGGAAACACAGGAATTGGTTTGGCTATGGTAGCTGCAGCAAAAGGTTATAAAGCTGTATTAGTTATGCCAGACACGATGAGTAAAGAGCGCAGGAATTTATTGCGCGCCTATGGAGCAGAATTGGTATTAACTCCGGGTGCTGATGGTATGAAAGGTGCTATTAAAAAAGCCGAGGAATTACAAGAGAAACATGATTATTTCATGCCACAACAATTTAATAATGAAGCAAATCCAGAAGTACACGCACGTACAACAGGAAATGAAATTGTGAAACAGATGAGCGATGGCCTAGATGCATTTGTTTCTGGGATTGGTACAGGAGGAACGATAACTGGGGCTGGTAAAGTACTAAAGGAACATTTTGATGGAATCAAAATTTATGCAATTGAACCAGAAGATTCAGCTATATTGTCTGGTGGATCTCCCGGGCCACATAAAATTCAGGGGCTTGGAGCTGGGTTTGTACCAAAAATCTTGGATACAGAAATCTATGATGAAGTGCTCCGCGTATCTAATGATGAATCATTTGAAGCCTCACGAGAGGTGGCAATCACAAACGGTATATTAGGTGGAATCTCAGCAGGTGCTGCAGTCGCAGCAGCCAAAAAGGTTGCTAAACAATTAGGCAAGGGCAAAAAAGTACTCACTGTATTACCAGATAATGGTGAGCGTTATTTATCTACACCGCTCTATCAGTTTGAAGAAGAAAACAAGTAAGGAATTTGATATAAGGGGATTAGCACCGATACAAAAGGTGCTAGTCCTTTTTTGGTAGCTGCGAAATGATAAAACTTTCTTAGCTACATACAACTAAGGCTTGGCGATAAGCCGAGTTTTCTAATCTTCCAATTACTCCTCTACGGACACTTCCGCAATGTTTCTAATGTATGGTAGTATAGAAAACGGATAAATGTAGGAAAGAAGGTTGCAAGTTATGCTAAAAACAAAAACAAAAATATATGACTTATCTAAACGCACTCATATTATGGGTATCTTGAATGTAACACCTGACTCCTTCTCGGATGGTGGTAATTATACATCAATCGAGAAAGCTGTTGAACAAGCTGTAGCAATGGAGAAATTAGGTGCAGATATTATTGATATAGGTGGTGAATCGACTAGGCCAGATCATGACCCAGTTAATGTAAATGAAGAATTAAACAGGGTAATACCTATCATTCGTGCGGTAAAAGAAAAAGTTAACGTGCCTATTTCTATAGATACCTATAAAGCACAAACAGCAACACAAGCTATTGAAGCGGGAGCGGAGATTATAAATGATGTATGGGGTGCCAAAAAAGACCCTGAGATTGCAGGAGTTGCGGCACACTATGATGTTCCAATTATTTTAATGCATAATCGAACAAACAAGAATTACACATCACTTATTGATGATATGAAGCAAGATTTAACAGGCAGTATAGATATTGCATTACGTGCAGGCGTTAAGAAGCATAATATTATACTTGACCCAGGTGTTGGTTTTGCGAAGACATCAAAAGATAATTTAGTTGTCATGAATCATCTTGAAGAATTTACAACAATGGGATATCCTGTTTTATTAGGTACTTCCCGTAAAACATTCATTGGTAAGGTTTTGGACGTTTCACCGCAAGAGCGTGACAGTGGGACAGGAGCCACAACATGTTTGGGTATTACAAAAGGAGTGCAGATTGTTCGAGTTCATAATGTCAAAATGAATGTTGAACTGGCAAAAATGATGGATGCTATGCTTGATGAAGGGGTAGATGTCAGTGGATAAAATCTTATTGAATCAAATGGAGTTTTATGGCTATCATGGTCTTTTTCCAGAGGAGAAAAAGTTGGGGCAACGTTATTATGTCGATGTCTCATTGAACGTCAACTTACAAAAAGCCTCCCAATCAGATGATATGAATGATTCCATAGATTACGGACATGTATATGAATTAATCAAGCGAGTGGTTGAAGGAGAATCCAAAAATCTTATTGAATCTGTCGCTGAAGACATTACTCGTGAACTATTTCTTTCGTTTAATTTATTAAAAGCATGTACGATAAAAGTAACAAAGCCCGATCCACCAATTCCTGGGCACTATCAATCGGTAGCTGTAGAGATTTTTCGGGAGCGTACAGTATGAATCAGGCATTTATAGCGTTTGGCACTAATATTGAGCCAAGAAGTAGTCACCTTATAAGTGCACTAGATTTACTACAAGCGCATGAAAGTATAGAGGTACAGAGAAAATCTTCCATTTATCAAACGGCGCCCGTAGGTTATACTGATCAAGCGGATTTTTTGAATCGGGTTGTCCTTATAAATACACGATTAACCTCGGAGGAATTACTGGATTATTGTCAATCCATTGAAAAGCAGTTAGGTAGGAAACGAGAGATCCGTTTCGGTCCTCGTACAATAGACCTTGACATACTGCTTTATAATCAAGAAAATAGAAAAACAGAGCGATTGATAATTCCGCACCCAAGAATGCACGAACGTGCATTTGTTTTAATCCCGTTGGAAGAAATTGCACCAGATTTTGTTTTGCCGACTCAGAATAAACGTGTACGAGATTTAATAAAACAACTTTCAGAAACCGACATAAAGGATGTAACTATATGGACACAAAAAGAATTGGAAGAAGAATAAAGGCATTTCGTAAATTGAAAGGCTATACACAAACGAGCTTTGCAAATGAAATTAATCTACCAATTGCAGTACTTGGCCCAATTGAGAGAGGAACCAAAAAACCTTCTGAAGAATTGTTAAGTCAAATAGCTGACACGTTATATATATCAAAAGAAGAATTACTAGTAGCGGGTGAAACCGTAAAAGAGGATTAAGTTATGTTTCAGATTGGAGATATTACAGTTCCAAACCGAGTTGTTCTGGCACCAATGGCGGGTGTTTCTAACTATGCATTCCGTTTGACCGTTAAGGAATTCGGAGCTGGGCTTGTGACAGCCGAAATGGTTAGTGACAAGGAATTGTAAACAAGAATGAAAAATCAATGAACATGCTTTTTATAGATGAAGAAGAAATGCCGATGAGTCTGCAGATTTTTGGTGGTGAGAAAGATACTTTAATTGAAGCGGCAAAAGTCGTTGACCAATAAACAAACGCTTCTATTATTGATATCAATATGGGTTGTCCTGTGCCAAAAATCACAAAATGTGATGCTGGTGCTCGTTGGTTATTGGACCCAGATAAAATTCACGAAATGGTTTCAGCAGTTGTAGAGGCAGTTGATAAACCGGTTACTGTTAAGATGCGTAGTGGTTGGGATGAAGTGTCAATAATGCAAAAGCAATTGAAGCAGCAGGTGCAAAAGCACTAGCTCTACATGGTCGAGCAAGAAAAAAATTGTATGAAGGTTATGCCGACTGGGATATTATAAAACAGGTTAAACAAGCTGTTAACATTCCGGTTATAGGCAATGGAGATATCGATAGTCCACAAATAGCAAAGCAACGATTAGATGAAACTGGTGTAGATGCTGTAATGATTGGCCGTGCAGCTCTAGGGAATCCTTGGATTATTTATCAAACTGTTCATTATCTGGAAACAGGTTAATTAATCAGTGATCCAACACCTAAAGATAAAATTGATGTGTGTATGCTTCATATGGATCGTTTAGTGAAGATAAAGGGTGAAAAAGTGGCGATCATGGAAATGAGGAAACATGCAGCGTGGTATTTGAAAGGACTTCGTGGAAATGGAAAAGTAAGAAGTCGTATCAACCATATCGAAACACGTGAAGGATTGTTAGATATTTTATACACGTATGCAAATGAACTAGAAATGGCGAGTCAAGTTTCTTAAGCGTGATTTCACATTAACGAATGAGAATTAACTGCCAGTAATTTTACTGGCAGTGTTTTTATTAGGTCTAAGACATGCAAGTAAAGTTGTTTTTCTATATAATGATTAGTTAGAACGAGAATCGGTTAACAATACTTAATGAAAGATAATGGAGTGATAAAAGTGACAGAAGAATTAAATGATCATATGCGGGTTCGCAGAGAGAAACTAGAAACATATAAAGAACAAGGTATCGATCCATTTGGAGGTAAATTTACAAGAACTCATTTATCAAAGCAATTGATGGAAGCTTACGATCAATTTTCAAAAGAAGAACTTGAAGAAAAAGCGGATAAAGTGACAATTGCCGGACGAGTTATGACTAAGCGTGGAAAAGGAAAAGCAGGTTTCGCGCACATCCAGGATGTAAGTGGACAAATTCAGCTATATGTACGAAAAGACATGATCGGTGAAGAAGCATATGAAATTTTTAAAACAACTGACATGGGGGATATTGTTGGTGTTACAGGAGTAATGTTTAAAACAAAAGTAGGAGAATTGTCTGTAAAGGCAACAGATTTCCAAATCCTAACAAAGTCATTACGCCCATTACCTGAGAAATACCATGGTCTTAAAGATGTGGAACAACGATATCGTCAACGCTATCTAGATTTAATTACAAACTTAGATAGTAGAGAAACATTTGTATTACGCAGTAAAATCATTCAATCGATGCGTCGTTATTTAGATGGCCAAGGATTTCTTGAAGTGGAAACACCAATGATGCATGGTATTCCTGGAGGGGCATCAGCTCGTCCATTTGAAACACATCACAATGCGTTAGATATTCCGTTATATATGCGAATTGCAATTGAACTACATTTAAAACGTTTAATTGTAGGTGGACTGGAAAAAGTATACGAAATAGGTCGGGTTTTCCGTAATGAAGGAGTATCTACACGACACAATCCTGAGTTTACAATGATAGAATTATATGAAGCATATGCAGACTTCCACGACATTATGGCTTTAACCGAAAATGTGATAGCGCATATTGCAAAAGAGGTACTAGGTGAGTCGAAAGTTATGTATGGCGATTATGAAGTGAACCTGGAACCACAGTGGAAAAGATTACACATGGTTGATGCCGTAAAAGAGTATACTGGTGTGGATTTCTGGGAGGAAATGAGCGATGATGATGCAAGGAAATTAGCTAAAGATCATGGTATTCAAATCAAGAATACGATGACATTTGGTCATATTGTTAATGAGTTTTTTGAGCAAAAGGTGGAAGAAGAATTAATACAGCCCACTTTCATTTACGGCCACCCAGTTGAGATCTCACCACTAGCAAAGAAAAACGAAAAAGATGAGCGTTTTACCGATCGCTTTGAACTATTTATTGTCGGCCGTGAGCATGCGAATGCTTTCAGTGAGTTAAACGACCCTATAGATCAACGTGAGCGTTTTGAATTACAAGTGAAGGAAAGAGATGAAGGAAATGATGAGGCACATTTAATGGATGAAGATTTCCTAGAATCATTAGAGTATGGTATGCCGCCAACTGGTGGATTAGGTATTGGGATTGATCGTTTAGTAATGTTATTAACCAACTCACCATCAATTCGTGATGTTCTTCTATTTCCACAAATGCGTAACAAATAATTACTTCCTTTGGGTTTAGTAACTAGTAAATAGGGTAATACACAGGTAGATGATCTATAAAGGTAGTGTTTCACCTATAAGATCATCTACTTTTTTATAGCAGGGTAGAAGTATATATAATAGTACAAAAGTGGATCATATTTAAAATACCATTTTTTTCTTGTTATTTTCACTTGATTTAAGGGAATAATCATGGTAAATTAGTAAACGTCGCATTAAGACAGCAATAAACATTTTAAAAACATCTTTAAAAAACATA
>NZ_JBHTKJ010000078.1:0-609 GCF_042675965.1 Virgibacillus byunsanensis
AACCTCACTTCATGATAAGATATAGTTGGTTTCCCGACCGCTACATCTCACCATAGAAGGAGGTATGCCCTGTGAAGGACATGAACAGTTTAGCACACACCACATGGAATTGTAAGTATCATGTTGTCTTTGCGCCAAAGTATAGAAGACAGATTATTTATGGAAAATATAAAAAGAGTATAGGACAAATTATTAGAGATTTGTGTGAACGGAAAGGTGTCATCATCCATGAAGCAAATGCCTGTCCAGATCACATCCATATGTTGGTTAGTATTCCACCTAAATTAAGTGTATCTCAATTCATGGGTTATTTAAAGGGAAAAAGTAGCCTCATGATATTTGATCGTCACGCCAATCTAAAATATAAGTATGGGAATCGTAAATTCTGGTGTCGAGGATTCTATGTTGATACTGTGGGCAGAAACAAAAAGCAAATACAAGAATATATTAGAAATCAGCTAAAAGAAGACTATATGGCCGATCAATTAACATTATTCGAAGAATATGACCCGTTTACAGGACAGAAAAATCGGAAGAAATAAAGAAATTCTTTAGAATTAGTGAGGGAATGTGGTGCAGGAGGGAAACCCATTCAGTGGGCCTTTAAGG
>NZ_JBHTKJ010000079.1:0-1399 GCF_042675965.1 Virgibacillus byunsanensis
TACATTTTCCAATTTACATTTATTTTTTTAACAATTACAACGCAGACCTTTGTGAAAAATCACTTTTATTAGCACTTAATCTCTTGGAACGTTTGAAACTTCGTCCTGGCCTTATTGGGGTTCGATTTCTTTGAACCTCTTCAAGCAATTGTTTGTACATTTTCCTGCGGCGCCTTGGCCGTGGCTCTAACATAAAACACACAATTTTATCTTTTAACTTACCTATTAATATATTATTGTTGGTCTGGTACTCATATTTTAAATTCTTTTCCCTCTGGTCCTCAACAATTAATTCGTCTGATTCACGCTTGATAATAGAGGCCATGTTTGTCAGGAATAAAGCACCAAAAAACTCCTGTTTAATCGTTTGTTGAGAAGCACCAGCGAATTTTTCAATATGAATTTTGTTTTTAAGCACATCATATTTTGTTTCAATGGCCCAACGTTTGAAATACAGCTGCTTAAACTCTTCAAGACCTAACGCACTATTAGCAACATTTGTGATAAGAAGTTCTTCCTTACCAGAACTTAATGTAAAGCGAATAGCTCTCAAATGCATTATTTCGCCCTTTTCTATGAGTTCAAACATCTGATCCTGAACACCTTCTTTGATACTGGATTTATAATAGTTAACTTGCGTTCTAGCGATGAAATTGACCTTCATTTTTAGTAGATAAAGAAAAAAGTCTTTTGATGGATATCCACGATCAAATAAAAAAAGATCATTGTCCAAACGAATTTCGGCATAACTGTCAATCAATTGCTTGGCAACCGCGCGTTCGCAGCTGGCGAACTTTGTAATCAACCCCTTTACAAATAAATCATTTTCGGTATCATAAATAGTAGATACCATTGCTCGGGCATGCTCTTTACCATTGCCCTTCGATGCGCCGAAGGTATCCCTTAGTTTTTGGGAATTAACTATTTCCATGATGGACGCATCAATTGCCAAAAGCCGGAAGCCCATGAATCGTTGACAGTTATTTGATTTGTAAAACCAACTGACATTGGTATCAAATAATTTTTCAAAGGCTTCCGGCTTTATTTTTTTTCGCGCCTGTGAAAAACCTTGTTTACTAATGCTTGTGCCTTTTTTCTTAATAAGTTCAAAAAAGTTGTCCAGTTCAATTTGTAAACTTTTCGTAACTAAATTGAGCACAAAAAGGATAACGCCATCAAAGGTTAGTTTATTTCCCCCCTCGCGAGTAAAATAGGTAGATTTTGTACGTGAATCACACATAAACCCGAAATCATATAAAACATTTCTACTCACTTCAATCGCTTCCAAAAATTTGTATTTTTTCATAAAAAAACCCCATTCCATACGAGATATACCAAAAAAGGTATTCAAGTCGATTATTGGGGCGTTTTTGAAAAGTCAAGTGATTTTTAATGAATT
>NZ_JBHTKJ010000080.1:0-938 GCF_042675965.1 Virgibacillus byunsanensis
TGGCGGCGTGCCTAATACATGCAAGTCGAGCGCGGGAAGCAAACGGAATCCTTCGGGAGGAAGTTTGTGGAACGAGCGGCGGACGGGTGAGTAACACGTGGGCAACCTACCTGTAAGATTGGGATAACTCCGGGAAACCGGGGCTAATACCGAATGACACTTTTCATTTCATGATGAGAAGTTAAAAGGCGGCTTTTGCTGTCACTTACAGATGGGCCCGCGGCGCATTAGCTAGTTGGTAGGGTAACGGCCTACCAAGGCGACGATGCGTAGCCGACCTGAGAGGGTGATCGGCCACACTGGGACTGAGACACGGCCCAGACTCCTACGGGAGGCAGCAGTAGGGAATCTTCCGCAATGGACGAAAGTCTGACGGAGCAACGCCGCGTGAGTGATGAAGGTTTTCGGATCGTAAAACTCTGTTGTTAGGGAAGAACAAGTACCGTTCAAATAGGGCGGTACCTTGACGGTACCTAACCAGAAAGCCCCGGCTAACTACGTGCCAGCAGCCGCGGTAATACGTAGGGGGCAAGCGTTGTCCGGAATTATTGGGCGTAAAGCGCGCGCAGGCGGTCCTTTAAGTCTGATGTGAAAGCCCACGGCTCAACCGTGGAGGGTCATTGGAAACTGGAGGACTTGAGTGCAGAAGAGAAGAGTGGAATTCCACGTGTAGCGGTGAAATGCGTAGAGATGTGGAGGAACACCAGTGGCGAAGGCGACTCTTTGGTCTGTAACTGACGCTGAGGCGCGAAAGCGTGGGGAGCGAACAGGATTAGATACCCTGGTAGTCCACGCCGTAAACGATGAGTGCTAGGTGTTAGGGGGTTTCCGCCCCTTAGTGCTGAAGTTAACGCATTAAGCACTCCGCCTGGGGAGTACGGCCGCAAGGCTGAAACTCAAAAGAATTGACGGGGGCCCGCACAAGCGGTGGAGCATGT
>NZ_JBHTKJ010000081.1:0-577 GCF_042675965.1 Virgibacillus byunsanensis
TGTAAAGGCAGAAGGGAGCTTGACTGCGAGACCTACAAGTCGAGCAGGGACGAAAGTCGGGCTTAGTGATCCGGTGGTTCCGCATGGAAGGGCCATCGCTCAACGGATAAAAGCTACCCCGGGGATAACAGGCTTATCTCCCCCAAGAGTTCACATCGACGGGGAGGTTTGGCACCTCGATGTCGGCTCATCGCATCCTGGGGCTGTAGTCGGTCCCAAGGGTTGGGCTGTTCGCCCATTAAAGCGGTACGCGAGCTGGGTTCAGAACGTCGTGAGACAGTTCGGTCCCTATCCGTCGTGGGCGTTGGAAGTTTGAGAGGAGCTGTCCTTAGTACGAGAGGACCGGGATGGACATACCGCTGGTGTACCAGTTGTTCCGCCAGGAGCATAGCTGGGTAGCTACGTGTGGCAAGGATAAGTGCTGAAAGCATCTAAGCATGAAGCCCCCCTCAAGATGAGACTTCCCATCACTTCGAGTGAGTAAGATCCCTCAGAGACGATGAGGTTGATAGGTCCGGTGTGGAAGCGTGGTGACACGTGGAGCTGACGGATACTAATCGATCGAGGACTTAACTAA
>NZ_JBHTKJ010000082.1:0-809 GCF_042675965.1 Virgibacillus byunsanensis
GAGGAAAGTGTCCGTCTCTTGATGTATGAAGTAATTGCATCTCAGATGGGAGAAGTATTCACAAGGCTCAATGACGCAATCGTAAAGGAAAAACAAGCTATGGGCTGGACGATAGAAAGAAATGATTCAAGAGAAGTTCAATTTACATTTGGTTGGGTAGCGTATACACACACACTAATGCATGATCCACATGGAAATCCGCATTATCCTTTTGATGAGTGGATGGGGCTGAAGAAATATCATCGAAGAAGTCCTTTCGTGGAAGTAAAAGTTGCGGAAATGGCAAGTGAAAGTACCTATCGTGAAACGGCACGTACACTAAAAGAATGGACGGCTGTGAATGTTAGTCACACAACGGTTGGAACCATTATAAAGCAAGTTGGAGAAGCGCAAGCCAAGGCGGACGAGGAAATGGTGATCGAATTAGAGGAATCAGCAGTGTTGCCAAAGAGAGAAAAAGTAGATTTTCTATATGCGGAAGCTGATGGCGTATTCGTTCGGGGCACAGAGAAGAAAAAGAGTCATGAGGTGCGTCATGCGATTTTTTATGAAGGTTGGGATAAGAACGGGAAACGTGTATCCTTGCGTAATCCGAAAGTGATCATGACGACACAACCAACCGCAGAGTTTTGGAAAGAAGTTCAGGCGTCCACTGCCAATCAGTATTCATTAGAAAAAACACAAGTAGTAACAAATAGTGATGGTGGGCTTGGATACACGGCTGAGAAATTTCAGGAGGCATTTTCACAATCGAATTATCCGGTATTGAACCAATTGGATGCATATCATGTATTTCAGGGGCTTAACCG
>NZ_JBHTKJ010000083.1:0-1401 GCF_042675965.1 Virgibacillus byunsanensis
AATATGGTCATTGACAAATGAAATAGGCATAAAAAAACACCTCAACATTTGGTATAGTGTAATTGACTAGAAAACACTACCAATACAGAAGAGGTGTCTCCTATATGATAGCGAATAATGACCAAAATAATCAACTACCAAATGAACTTTCTTCAACCTTTAAAGAATTAGAGCTGTTTAAACATCTAAGAAAGGCTGGTATTACAAAGTCTGCCGGCTTTACTTGTGCCTATCTTTTTCAATTAGTTTTTTGTCTGATTTTTGAAAATAAGAACTGGTTTCAACTACTTCAAAGTAAGAAATCTAGTGAATGTCCAGAAAAGAATGCGGTCTATCGTTTTTTAAACAAGTCTACCTTTGCTTGGAGAAGGTTTTTACTATTTCTAAGCGTTCATACGATTAAGAAAGTAACAAACCTAACGAGTCATGATCGCCCGAAAGTATTGATCCTGGATGATTCTTCGTATGATCGTAACCGCAGTAAATCGGTTGAGTTATTAGCTCGCTGTTTTGATCATGCATCCCAAAAGATGCGATTTTATAAAGGCTTTCGTATGCTTACGCTTGGCTGGTCAGATGGCGCAACGTTCATTCCAGTGGACTTTTCTTTATTAAGCTCGAAGAAAAGCCAAATTAATGGAATATCATCAAAAATTGATAAGCGTAGTTCCGGTTATAAACGAAGAGTAGAAGCGTTGCAAACCGCACCAGAGCAAATACCTGGTATGGTCGAACGTGCGATGAATGCCGGCATCGATGCTTCCTATGTGCTGATGGATTCTTGGTTCACGTATCAGCCTCTCGTTAAGAATATTAAGGACCAAGGCCTTGATGTCGTTGGTATGGTAAAGAATCTAAAGCAACGTTACATCGTGAATGGTAAACGTGTGAGCTTAAAGGAACTTTACTGTTTAGCGAAGCCAACCAATGGCAAGAAAAGCATTCTTCGTTCTATTCATACTACACAAGCGAATGGTGTGCCTATTAAAGTTGTCTTTGTTCGCAATCGCAATAAAAAGAGTGAGTGGTTAGCCATTTTAAGCACAGACTGTACGCTCAGTGATCAAGAAATCATTCGTATTTATGGGATGCGATGGGATATAGAAGTCTTCTTTAAAACAACAAAGTCCCTATTGAAACTCCAAAAGGAGTTCCAAGGTCGTTCGTATGACGGCTTAATTAGTCACACAACCATAGTTTTCACAAGATATATTGTGCTCTCATGGCAAAACCGATGTAACACCGATGAACGAACGCTTGGTGGCATGTTTTATGAACTATGTGATGAGATTAATGATCTCGATTGGGCTGTGGCACTACAGCAGTTAATCGAGCTTCTTGAAGATGCATTGAATTTAAGCAATAAGAAAGTTCAAAAATTAATCAAAAGTCAACTACAAC
>NZ_JBHTKJ010000084.1:0-863 GCF_042675965.1 Virgibacillus byunsanensis
TCCTCTCCAACATCTTTCACAGAATATAGCTTATATGGTTCCTCAGATCATAGATACTGACCTTTGCCTTTGGCTTTGGTAATGGAAATTTGTTGAGAAATAGTCGAAACTTCTCCCAAGTGAATGATTTTCGTTGACTTCTGCGATTCATCCACTTGAAGAATTGTTTTACTACCTCATCTTGGAACTGCACCACATTAGTTAGATTGTCTGTAATACAATAGTAATTGTAATAACCCTTTAGAGAACGTCTTAGTCTTTTGACTATATCCCTCATGGCTAGATGACGGTTGGCTTTCAGCCACTCCTTATTCTCCTTTAGCTTAGAGGACATTTTCTTCTTGCTTGTCTTGCGCTTCACACGAAAATTACCTTTCTTGCTTTTGCTACAGTAATGTGTGAAGCCAAGAAAATTGAAAGTTGGTGGGTTGCCCATTCCCTTTCTTCTATGATTTCCTTCAGAGAACCTTCCAAAAGGAATAATCTTCGTTTTATCCTCAGCTATTTCCAAATTGAACTTATTCAATCTTCGTTTTAAAGCGTCATAGAATGCATGTGCATCCTCGTAGTATTGAAAACAGCAAACAAAGTCATCTGCATATCGGACAAGATATGCCTGCCCCTTACTTCTTTTCTTCACATGTCGCTCAAACCATAAGTCCAAGACATAATGCAGGTAAACATTAGCTAGTATTGGCGAAATCAATCCGCCTTGAGGTGTTCCGTTCTCTGTCTTGTAGTATCTTGCTTGCTCCATGTATCCACCCTTAAGAAATCGGGCGATTATACGAAGAAAGCTCGGGTCCGCAATACGTTCTTTCAGGAATTCCAACATCCACTTGTGGTCTACATTATCAAAGAAA